>NZ_JBHJRX010000001.1:0-330836 GCF_042268605.1 Streptomyces sp. NPDC056296
AGCGGGGCATTACGGTGGGACACGAGGGCCTCCTGGCGGTCGGCGGTAGATGTCGCAATCCACACCGAACCCAGAAGGCCCTCACCTGTTCAAGCTCCCCAGCACGCGTGTCACCAACGTCCCGGGACAGCACACCTAGGCCCGCAGTGAGGCCAGCTCGATGACCGTGACGTCCGACTCCGCCCCCACGCGCGTGGGCGGGCCCCAGGCGCCCGCGCCGCGGCTGACGTAGAGCTGGGTGTCGCCGTAGCGCTCCAGGCCCGCGACGGTGGGGTTGGCGAGGCCGGCGAGGAGGTTGCCGGGCCAGAGCTGGCCGCCGTGGGTGTGTCCGGAGAGCTGGAGGTCGACGCCGTGGTCGACGGCGTCGTGGATCTGCACCGGCTGGTGGGCGAGGAGCACGCACGCGCGGGCGCGGTCCCGGTCGCCGAGGGCCTTGGCGTAGTCGGGGCCCTGGCCCTCGTCCTCGCCCGCCACGTCGTTGACGCCGGCCAGGTCGAAGTGGGGCAGCTCGGTGCGGGCGTTCTCCAGCGGGAGCAGGCCGAGCCGCCGTACCTCGTCGACCCACTGCTCGGCGCCGGAGAAGTACTCGTGGTTGCCGGTGACGAAGTACGCGCCGTGCCGGGCCTTCAGACCGGCCAGCGGAGCCGCCGCCGGGCCGAGGTCCTTCACGCTGCCGTCGACCAGGTCGCCGACGACGGCGATGAGGTCGGGCTGCGTGGAGTTGATCGTGTCGACGACCTTCTGCGCGAAGCCCCGGCCGAGCACCGGGCCGAGGTGGATGTCGCTGACCACGGCGATGCGGAAACCGTGCGCCGCGCGGGGGAGCTTGGCCAGCGGCACGGTGACCCGCTTCACGCTCGGGCCGTTCAGCACGCCGTACGTGCCGTAGCCGACCGTCCCGACGGCCGCCGCGGCGGCGGCACCGCCGAGGACACGGGAGACGAAGAGGCGGCGGGAGGGGAGGGCGAGCGGGCTCTCGGGCGGACCGCCGGCCGTGGCGCCGGGAGCCGGCGACCCGGGTGCCTCGGGGGTCTCAGGTGTTTCGGCTGCCTCGGGCGTCTCGGCTGCCTCGGGTGCCTCGGGCGTCTCGCATGCCTCGGGCGTCTCGGGTGCCTTGGGCGTCTCGGGTGCCTCGGGCGTCTCGCATGCCTCGGGCGTCTCGGGTGCCTTGGGCGTCTCGGGTGCCTCGGGCGTCTCGGGTGCCTTGGGCGGTGCCGTCCCGGCCGGTATGCGCTTCGTGTCCGCCGCCGCCGGGGACCTCAGCGGCTCCGCCTCCGCCTGCCGCGCGGCCGCCCTGCGCTCCAGGAACCGCCGCAGCAGCGGCCGTACGACCTCACCGGCCAGCACCGCCAGCAGCAGGTAGATCGACAGCGCCAGCCACAGGAAGCCCGGCCAGGCCAGGACCTGCTGGAGCCAGAAGGGGGCGCCCGCGCGCCCGGAGACCAGCGCGCCGACGGCCAGCGCCCAGCCCCCGGCGATCACCACGGCGCCGATACGGCGCACGGGACCGGGCCCCCGGGTCGTGTCATGGAACAGGCGCCGCCACACGTACCAGTTGGACGTCACGAGGACGCTCACCACTGCCAGCGCGACAAGCGCGAAGACGACCACCATGCCGTCGTACCCCTTCAGTTATGACGTTCGGCGCAGTGCGCGCAGTCCGCGCAACCCGATGACCCCGACGACCGTCCCCAATACGAAGGACACGACGGCGAGCAGCAGGTGCACCCAGAAGTACGCCGTGGGGTCGCCGTCCTCGAAGGCGAGCCCGCTGCCGTCCTTGACCAGGTTTTTGACGAAAGTGATCCAGATGATCCAGCTCCACACCCCGAAAGCGAGCAGGAACCAGGAGACGGGGCGGCTGAGCTTCATGGTTTCAGTATCGCCGCACGGTGTCCGGATCCGTGCGCGGGGTCGGGAGGGGGGTGTGAAGGCGCCGCCCCCGGGAGGTACGTTCTCGCTCGTGCCCGCACCCAAGAAGGCCGTCAGGCGCTCCCTGACGGTCACCTCCGCCGCCCTGACCGCTCTCGCTCTCCTCTCGCCCGCCGCGCTCGCCGCCCCGAGCCCCTCGGCGAGTTCCTCGGCGAGCCCGTCGGCCACCCCGCCCGCGTCGATGTCGACCGTGGGCGGCGCGCGGCTCGGGAAGCCCGGGACGCAGGTGGATCTGGCGGGTGGGGCACCCGTGCTGCCGAAGGACCTCACCGCCCGTTCGTGGATCGTGGCCGACGCCGAGTCCGGCGACGTGCTCGCCGCGCACAACGCGCACTGGCGGCTGGCCCCGGCGAGCACGCTGAAGATGCTGTTCGCCGACACCCTGCTGCCGAAGTGGCCGAAGACGACCAAGCACAAGGTGGTCCCCTCCGACCTCGCGGGCATCGGCGCCGGCTCCAGCATGGTCGGCATCAAGGAGGACGAGACGTACACCGTCCACGACCTGTGGCTCGGTGTCTTCCTGCGCTCCGGCAACGATGCCGTGCACGTGCTGTCGGCGATGAACGGCGGTGTCGACGAGACCGTCGCGGACATGAACGAGCACGCCGAGGAGCTCCAGGCCCTCGACACGACCGTCGTCAGCCCTGACGGCTACGACGCGCCGAAGCAGGTCTCCTCGGCGTACGACCTGACGCTGTTCGCCCGCTCGGGGCTGCAGAAGAAGGACTTCCGCGAGTACGCCTCGACGGTCAGCGCGAAGTTCCCGGGCGAGACGAAGAAGAACAAGAAGGGCAAGACGTCCCGCAAGCCCTTCGAGATCCAGAACACCAACCGGCTGCTCGCCGGCGACTCGGACGTCGGCGTCTACCCGGGCATCGCGGGCGTGAAGAACGGCTACACCACCAACGCGGGCTACACCTTCACGGGCGTCGCCGAGCAGGGCGGCAAGGTGCTGCTCGTCACGGTCATGAACCCGGAGAAGGACGAGCACAACGAGGTCTACAAGGAGACCGCCCGTCTCTTCGACTGGGGCTTCAAGGCGGCCGGCAAGGTACAGCCGGTGGGTGAGCTGGTGCCACCGAAGAGCGCCGCCCAGGAGAGCCCGCAGCCTGGTTCGAGCTCCTCCGGGGAGGCCGGCGGCACCGGGAAGGGCGCGGCGGGCACGCAGCCGGTGGCGGGCGCCCCGGCCGCGGACGGCGCCGGCGGCGTCGGTGTCGCGGCCGGCCTCACCGCCGGGCTGCTGGTCCTGCTCGCGGGCGGCGCGTTCCTGATCAACCGGAAGTGGCCGCTGCCGGACCTGGTCCGTCGCCGGACGCGCCCGTGACGCCCGGTTCGCCGGCCTCCTCGGCCCCCTCCACCTCCTCCTCCTTGCTTCCCGTCGCCGTCCAGGAGGCGCAGAACAGCACCAGCTTCGAGGTGAAGTTGATCCACAGCAGCAGGGCGACGGGGACGCCGAAGGCGCCGTACATGCTCTTCGCGGCGACGCCCTGCATGTAGCCGCTCAGCAGCAGCTTCAGCAGCTCGAAGCCGATCGCGCCGATCAGCGCCGCCACCACCAGGCGGCGGCGCGCGGGCTGGACGCCGGGGAGCAGGGTCAGCACGTAGAGCAACAGGAGGAAGTCGGCGAGTACGGCGACGGCGAACGCGGCGACGTAGAGCAGCACCCCGCCGAAGCCGCCCTCGGCGATGCCCAGCTGGCGGATGATCCAGCCGACCAGCGCCGAGGCGACGGTGGAGATGGCGACGGTGACCAGGAGCGCGCCGCCGAGACCGACGAGGACGCCCGCGTCCTTGGCCCGGTGCAGGAAGGGGTTCTCCTCCTCGTCGGGCAGCTCCCAGACGGCGCGCAGACAGCCCCGGGTGGCGTCGACCCAGCCGATGCCGGTGAACAGCAGCAGGGCGCCGGCGATGAGGCCGACGGTGCCGGCGTTGTCGATCAGACTCTGGATGTTCAGCTGGTCGGAGATGCCGGGGATCTGCTCGGCGATCTTGTCCTGGAGCTGGTCCTGCTGGTCCTTGGTGAGCGTGGCGGCGGCGATGGCGGCGGCCAGGCTGAGCAGTGGGAAGAGCGCGACGAAGCTGGTGAAGGTCATGGCGGCGGCCAGCCGCGTCCACTTCACCCGGTCCAGCCGCTCGTACGAACGCCACGCGTGCGTGGTCATCAGCCGTGCCAGCCACGGCCCGACCACGGGGAGCTTCTTCAGCCAGTCCATGATCCGACTCTGCCCCCGCTCGTCCTGGTCCATGATCCCGTCGTGCCACCGGTTCCTGCCCCGGTACGGAAGACCAGTGTTCTTGTGCCCCAGAAACGCAGGATGGTGGCCAGCACCATGCCGATTCCCGCGCCGGAGACCGTGTCGGCCCGCTGCGAGGTGAGGCCGAGGCCGTAGTGGCTGACGGCCAGGCACAGGAGCTGTACGGCGGCGCCGGCGGCGTTCACCGCGAAGAACACGGCGTACGGGCGCAGGCCCCGCGGGCGGGTGTGCCGGTAGGTGCCGAGCGCGTTGCCCGCGTAGGCGACCGAGCAGCCGGCGACGAAGGACAGGGCCTTGGCGGTGAGCGGGTCGAGGCCGGCCGGGCCGCGCAGCCAGACGAAGAGGCCGAGGTCGACGGCGTAGGCGAGGAGGCCGGCGGAGGCGAAGCCGAGCAGCTCGCGCCGGGCGCCCGCCCGGGGGCCGTCTACCAATTGGCCACCGCCAGGCCGTACATCGCCACCCACACCACGCCGATCAGCGCGAGCGCCCGGTCGCGCAGGACGACGTCCTCGGGTTCGCCGGCGGTGCCGCGGTCGGCGAAGACGGCGTAGCGCAGGACGGCGAGGATGAAGGCGACCATGGACAGCTGGCGCCAGGGCAGCACGCTGGTGTGCGGGACGCCGCCCTCCTCCATGGCCCACAGGCAGTAGCCGAGGACGGCGACGCCGGCCGCGAGCTGCCAGACGAAGCGGAGGTAGCCGGTCGTGTACTCGGTGAGCAACGCGCGCGTGGCACCCGCTTTCTCGGCCATCTGGACGGCTTCGGAGTAGCGCTTGGCGGAGACCATGAACAGCGCGCCGAAGCCGGTCGTGATGAGGAACCAACGGGACAGCGGGATGCCGAGCGCGAGTCCGCCGATCATCGCCCGCATCAAAAAGCCGGTGGTGACGACGGCGAGGTCGACGACCAGGACGTGCTTGAGGCTGACGCAGTACGCCAGTTGCATGGCGAGGTAGGCGGTCAGCAGGGCCGCGACGGCGGGCGGGCACAGCCAGGCCGCGACGACGGGCGCGACAACGCCCAGGACGCCCCCGACGGCGTAGGCGACCGGCACCGGGACCTGTCCGGCGGCGACCGGGCGGTGCCGCTTGACCGGGTGGGCGCGGTCGGCCTCGGCGTCGCGGGCGTCGTTGACGAGGTAGACGGCGGCGGCGCACGCGGTGAACAGGACGAAGACCAGGGCGAGCCGGCTCAGGGTGTGCCAGGAGAGCAGTTCACCGGCGGCGGCCGGAGCCGCGACGACCAGGACGTTCTTGATCCACTGGCGGGGGCGCGCGGTCCGCAGCAGACCCGCCGGGATGCCCGCCCGGCGGGGCGGCGCGGGTTCCTGCTGCTGTTCGGGGGCGCGCTGCCGCAGGACGGCGGTGTCAGTCACGGGTGCCTCCGCGCATCCAGTCGGTGCCGAGCCGGGCCGTGAGCGCGCCCAGGGCGGCGCCCGCCGCGATGTCGGAGGGGTAGTGGACGCCGACGACCAGCCGGGAGACGCACACCGCGGCGGCGAGCGGCCAGGCGGCGTGGACGCCGAGCGCGCCGAAGGCCACGGCGGCCGCCGCCGCCGAGGTGGCGTGCGAGCTGGGGAAGGAGTGCCGGCCGGCGGTGCGCACCAGGGGTACGACGTGCGCGGGACGGGGACGGCGCACGACCCGCTTCACGCCCATGCTGGCGAGGTGGGCGCCCGCGGTGAGCGCGGTGCCGCGCAGCCAGGCCGAGCGCCGGGTGCCGTCCACGGCGGCTCCGGCGAGGCCCGCCGCGAGCCACAGCGCTCCGTGCTCCCCGGCCCAGGACAGGGCGCGCGCGGCGCCGGCCACGCGCGGGTCCGTGCCGCGGGCTCTGAGCGCCGTGACGATCCGGTGGTCCATGTCGTCGAGGTCGTCCATGTGGACTCACTGTTCACGCCGACTGCGCGGGAAGTCCGGCAATATCGAGCGACATACCATTAATCACCCGTTTCGGGGACCAGTGAGATGTTCTGGGACTAATCGCTCACATGAGGGCGATACGGTCACCGCCATGTCTGCCGACACCGTTCCCGTCACCGGCTGGGGCCGCACGGCGCCCACCGTCGCCCGCGTGATCCGCCCCCGCACGTTCCAGGAGGCCGCCGACGCCGTCCGCGACTGCGGCGTCCGCGGCGGCATCCCGCGGGGTCTGGGGCGGGCGTACGGGGACGCGGCGCAGAACGCGGGCGGCGACGTGCTCGACATGACGGCCCTGGACCGCGTCCACGCCATCGACGTCGACGGCGGCACCGTGCTCTGCGACGCGGGTGTCTCCCTGCACCGGCTGATGGAGGTGCTGCTGCCGCTCGGCTGGTTCGTGCCGGTGACCCCCGGCACCCGGTACGTGACGGTCGGCGGGGCGATCGGCGCGGACATCCACGGCAAGAACCACCACGTGTCCGGCTCCTTCTCCCGGCACGTGCTCTCCTTCGAGCTGCTCACCGCCGACGGCCGGGTCCGCACCGTGGACCGGGGCACGCCGCTGTTCGACGCGACCGCCGGCGGCATGGGCCTGACCGGGGTGATCCTCACCGCGACCGTGCGGCTCCAGCCGGTCGAGACGTCGCTGATGTCGGTCGACACCGAGCGCGCCGACGACCTCGACGACCTCATGGCCCGCCTGACGGCCACCGACCACCGCTACCGGTACTCGGTCGCCTGGATCGACCTGCTGGCCCGCGGCGCGGCGACCGGCCGGGCGGTACTCACCCGCGGCGACCACGCGCCCCTGGAGGCGCTGTCCGACCGGGCCCGGCGCGAGCCGCTGGCCTTCCGCACCTCCCGCCTCCCGGCCGCCCCCGACCTCGTCCCGGAGGGCCTGCTCAGCCGGACCACGGTCGGGCTCTTCAACGAGCTGTGGTACCGCAAGGCCCCCCGCCTGCGCCGGGGCGAACTCCAGCGGATCTCCGCCTTCTTCCACCCCCTGGACGGCGTCCCGCACTGGAACCGGATCTACGGCCGCGGCGGCTTCGTGCAGTACCAGTTCGTCGTCGGCCACGGCCAGGAGGACGCCCTGCGCCGGGTCGTGGGACGCATCTCCGCCCGGCGCTGCCCGTCGTTCCTGGCCGTCCTCAAGCGCTTCGGGGAGGCCGACCCGGGCTGGCTCTCCTTCCCCGTGCCCGGTTGGACCCTCGCCCTGGACATCCCGGCGGGCCTCCCGGGGCTCGGCACCTTCCTCGACGGCCTCGACGAGGAGGTCGCTCAGGCCGGCGGCCGGGTCTACCTCGCCAAGGACTCCCGGCTGCGGCCGGAGCTGCTCGCCGCGATGTACCCGCGCCTGGACGACTTCCGCGCGCTGCGCGCGGAGCTGGATCCGCACGGGGTCTTCACCTCCGATCTCTCCCGCCGCCTCACCCTCTAGGAGCTGTCGTGAAGGACGCCTTCGGCCTCCCCCAGTCCCTTCTCGTCCTCGGCGGTACGTCCGAGATCGCGCTCGCCACCGCGCGCCGTCTGGTCGCCCGCCGCACCCGCACGGTGTGGCTGGCCGGCCGCCCCTCCCCCGCCCTGGACGCGGCGGCCGAGCAGCTGCGCGGCCTCGGCGCCGAGGTGCGCACCGTCCCCTTCGACGCGCTCGACCCCGAGTCCCACGAGGCGGCGCTCGGCAAGGTCTTCACCGAGGGCGACATCGACCTGGTGCTGCTGGCCTTCGGCGTCCTGGGCGACCAGGCGCACGACGAGCGCGAGCCGCTGAACGCCGTCAGGGTCGCGCAGACCAACTACACCGGCGCTGTCTCGGCCGGGCTGGTCAGCGCCCGCGCGCTCCAGGCGCAGGGCCACGGCTCCCTGGTGGTGCTCTCCTCCGTGGCCGGCGAGCGGGCCCGCCGCGCAAACTTCATCTACGGCTCCAGCAAGGCCGGCCTGGACGCCTTCGCGCAGGGCCTCGGCGACGCGCTGCACGGCACGGGCGTGCACGTCATGGTCGTACGCCCCGGGTTCGTGCGGTCGCGGATGACCGCCGGGATGGAGGAGGCGCCGCTCGCCACGACGCCCGAGGCGGTCGCCACGGCCATCGAGCTGGGGCTGCGGCGGCGCTCGGAGACGGTGTGGGTGCCGGGCGCCCTGCGGGTGGTGATGTCGGCGCTGCGGCATCTGCCGCGGGCGGTGTTCCGGCGGCTGCCGGTGTAGCGCCTCGGCGAGGGCCTACCGGGCGGGCAGGGAGCCGCTCTCCACGCGTCCGGCCTGCGGAGGCACCGTGGTGCTGCCGAAGGGGAACTCGCGCAGCTTGCGCCACACCCCGTCGGCGCCCTGCTCGTAGAGCGCGAAGCCGGTGCAGGGCCACTGGGCCTCGTAGTCGGACAGCTCCTCGAAGGCGCGGTCCATCGCCGCTTCCTCGATGCCGTGCGCCACGGTGACGTGCGGGTGGTACGGGAACTGCAGTTCGCGCGGCACCGGCCCGGAGCTGTCGCGGACCCGCTTCTGCAGCCAGGAGCAGGCCGCGGCGCCCTCGACCACCTGGACGAAGACCACGGGCGACAGCGGGCGGAAGGTCCCGGTGCCCGACAGCCGCATCGGGAAGGGCCGGCCGCGCACCGCCACCTCCGCCAGATGCGCCTCGATCGCGGGCAGCGCGGCGCCGCCGACCTCGGTCGGCGGCAGCAGGGTGACGTGCGTGGGGATGCCGTGAGCAGCGGCGTCGCCGAAGCCCGCGCGCAGCTGCTGGAGCTTGCTGCCGTGAGGCTCCGGGACCGCGATCGACACGCCGATCGTTACGGTCCCCACGTCGTCTCCTGTCGTTACGTGTCACTCGTTGTATGTCGCCGGGTCGGACACCCGGTTATCGACTGTACGGCCCAGGCCGTGCCCGGGGCAGGCGCAACCGGAGTGATGTGCAGCGCTACGGCGGCGTGCCGGGGCGCGTGCGGTGCTGGGGCCGTGGTCGGGGCGGTGCCCGGTCAGTGCTTGGCGGGGAGCAGGCCCAGCATGTCGTACGCCCGGGCGAGGGTCTCCGCGGCGACGGCCCGTGCCTTCTCCGCGCCCTTGGCCAGGATCGCGTCGAGGGTCTCCGGGTCGTCGAGGTACTGCTGGGTACGCTCCCGGAAGGGCGTGACGAACTCCACCACGACCTCGGCGAGGTCCGTCTTCAGCGCGCCGTAACCCTTGCCCTCGTACTTCTGCTCGAGTTCCGGGATCTCCGCACCGGTGAGGGTGGAGTAGATCGAGAGCAGGTTGCTGACGCCGGGCTTGTGCTCGCGGTCGAAGCGGATCACGGTGTCGGTGTCCGTGACGGCGCTCTTCACCTTCTTCGCCGTGGCCTTCGGCTCGTCGAGCAGGTTGATCAGGCCCTTGGGGGTGGCCGCCGACTTGCTCATCTTGGCGGTCGGGTCCTGCATGTCGTAGATCTTCGCCGTCTCCTTGAGGATGTACGCGGAGGGGACGGTGAAGGCCTCGCCGAAGCGGCCGTTGAAGCGCTCGGCCAGGTCGCGGGTCAGCTCGATGTGCTGGCGCTGGTCCTCGCCGACGGGCACCTGGTCGGCCTGGTAGAGCAGGATGTCCGCGACCTGGAGGACCGGATACGTGAACAGGCCGACGGAGGCGCGGTCGGCGCCCTGCTTCGCGGACTTGTCCTTGAACTGCGTCATGCGGCTCGCCTCGCCGAAGCCGGTGAGGCAGTTCATGATCCAGGCGAGCTGGGCGTGCTCGGGGACGTGGCTCTGGACGAAGAGCGTGCAGCGGTCCGGGTCGAGTCCGGCGGCCAGCAGCTGGGCGACGGCGAGCCGGGTGTTGGCGCGCAGCTCCTTCGGGTCCTGCGGGACCGTGATCGCGTGCAGGTCGACGACCATGTAGAACGCGTCGTGGGACTCCTGGAGGGCCACCCACTGGCGGACGGCGCCGAGGTAGTTGCCGAGGTGGAACGAGCCTGCGGTGGGCTGGATTCCGGAGAGCACACGAGGTCGGTCATTCGCCATGCGCACCATTGTCTCAGAGAGCTCGGGGGGTTCTGTGCGTGGGGAACCGCGGACCGTGGGTGGCCGGTCGCGCAGTTCCCCGCGCCCCTGGTCGGCTCAGCCGAGGTCGATCTCCGGGTACAGGGGGAAGCCCTTCACCAGGTCCGTCGCGCGCTGGGCGATCTCGTGGGCAACCTTCTCGTCCAGGATGTGGGAGGCCTTCGACGGGGCGCCCGACTTCGTGGTGCCCGGCTCGGTGGTGGTCAGGACGCGGTCGATCAGGCCCGCGACCTCGTCCATCTCGGCCGTGCCCAGACCGCGGGTGGTGAGCGCCGGGGTGCCGACGCGGATGCCGGAGGTGTACCAGGCGCCGTTCGGGTCGGCCGGGATGGCGTTGCGGTTGGTGACGATGCCGGAGTCGAGGAGGGCGGCCTCGGCCTGGCGGCCGGTGAGGCCGTAGGAGGACGCCACGTCGATCAGGTTCAGGTGGTTGTCCGTGCCGCCGGTCACCAGGGTGGCGCCGCGCTTCATCAGACCCTCGGCGAGCGCGCGGGCGTTGTCGACGATGCGCTGGGCGTAGTCCTGGAACGCGGGCTGCCTGGCCTCGGCGAGGGCGACGGCCTTGGCGGCCATGACGTGCGGGAGCGGGCCGCCGAGGACCATCGGGCAGCCGCGGTCGACCTGGTCCTTGAGGGAGTCGTCGCACAGGACCATGCCGCCGCGCGGGCCGCGCAGCGACTTGTGGGTGGTCGTCGTGACGATCTGGGCGTGCGGGACCGGGTCGAAGTCGCCGGTGAGGACCTTGCCCGCGACCAGGCCCGCGAAGTGCGCCATGTCGACCATGAGGGTCGCGCCGACCTCGTCGGCGATCTCGCGCATGATCCGGAAGTTCACCAGCCGGGGGTACGCGGAGTAGCCCGCGACGATGATCAGCGGCTTGAACTCGCGGGCCGAGGCGCGCAGGGCCTCGTAGTCGATGAGGCCGGTCGCCGGGTCGGTGCCGTAGGAGCGCTGGTCGAACATCTTGCCGGAGATGTTCGGGCGGAAGCCGTGAGTGAGGTGGCCGCCGGCGTCCAGGGACATGCCGAGCATGCGCTGGTTGCCGAAGGCGCGGCGCAGCTCGGCCCAGTCGGCGTCGGTCAGGTCGTTGACCTGGCGGACGCCGGTCTTCTCCAGGAAGGGCACCTCGACGCGGGCGCCGAGGACGGCCCAGAAGGCGACGAGGTTGGCGTCGATGCCGGAGTGCGGCTGGACGTAGGCGTGCCGGGCGCCGAAGAGTTCCTTCGCGTGCTCGGCGGCGAGGGACTCGACGGTGTCGACGTTGCGGCAGCCGGCGTAGAAGCGGCGGCCGATGGTGCCCTCGGCGTACTTGTCGCTGAACCAGTTGCCCATGGTCAGGAGCGTGGCCGGGGAGGCGTAGTTCTCGGAGGCGATCAGCTTGAGCATCTCGCGCTGGTCGGCGACCTCCTGGCCGATCGCGTCGGCGACGCGGGGCTCGACCGTGCGGATGACGTCGAGCGCGGCGCGGTAGGCGGTGGACTCGGGGGTGAGCTCTGCGGGCATGGGGACCTCCGGACGGTGCGGTCGGCGTTCGGGTCGGCCCAGGCGCACGGCACTCGTCGTTCGAGCCGCTCCCCGATGGTCGGTCCCATCCCAGCGCGCCAGTCACGGCCCACGGGCAGCCTACCGGGCGGCACGGAGTGCCGGGGGGCGGCGTCCACCATGCGAGCGACGGTCCTCACAGGATCACGTGGGGCAGGAAGCGGGCGTATTCGTCCGTCACCAGGCCGCTCGACTCCCTGATGCCCAGGCCCGCCGACTCGTTCTCCACCACCCAGGCGCCCAGGACGACGCGGTTGCCGTCGAAGTCGGGCAGGGGAGCCAGCTCCTGGTAGCAGCAGAGGTCGGTGCGCGGGGGCGGCGCTTCCGTGCCGGGGCGGTGGATGGTGACGCCGGCGCCCTCTCGGCCGAGGAGGGGCTTGGCGACGTAGCCGGTGGTGTGGGCCAGTTCGCGCGGGCCGTCCAGGTAGGCGGGGAGGAGGTTGGGGTGGCCGGGGTACAGCTCCCAGAGGATCGCCAGCAGCGCCTTGTTGCTGAGCAGCATCTTCCAGGCGGGCTCGATCCACAGGGTGGTGCCGGTGCCGCCGCCGTTGTCGAGGGTGTCCAGGACGTGGTCGGCGAAGCGGTCGGTGGTGAGCCACTCCCAGGGGTAGAGCTTGAAGATGCTGCGGATGAAGCGGAGCCTGCCGTCGACGAAGCGGCCGGACAGGCGGTCCCAGCCGATCTCCTCCATGGAGATCCACTCGGTCTCCAGGCCGGCCTGCTCGGCGGTCTCCTTGAGGTAGGCGACCGTCATCAGGTCCTCGCCCAGCTCGTCGGCCTCGGAGTTCGCGAAGTACAGCGGGCTGCCGGGCGGGAGGAGGGCGGCCTGCTTCTTCCAGGCGTCGATGAGGCGCTCGTGGAGGCTGTTCCACTGGTCGGCGCCGGGGAAGCTCTCCTCCATCCAGAACCACTGCGGGGACGCGGCCTCGACGAGGGAGGTCGGGGTGTCCGCGTTGTACTCCAGGAGCTTGGCGGGTCCCGTGCCGTCGTAGCGCAGGTCGAAGCGGGCGTAGACGGAGGGGAGTTCGGCGCGGCGGTGCCAGGCCTCGGTGACCGCCTGGACCACCCGCGGGTCGGTGATGCCCAGGTCGGCGAAGCGGCCGGCGGTGACGATGTGCTCGGCCGCGGCCAGGCACATGCGGTGGAGTTCCTCGACGACCTCCTCCAGCGCCTCGACCTCCGGGAGGGAGAAGACGTAGTAGCCGCTCTCGTCCCAGTAGGGGCGCAGGGAGTCGTCGGGGTAGCGGGTGAGGGGGTAGATGCACCCCTGCTCCTCCACCGTCTGCTGCCAGCCGGGACGCGGCCGGGCGGTGCGGCGTTCCACGGCCGGCCTCAGCCGCCGCCGCTGCCGGAGCCGGAGCAGCCGAAGCCGCCGCGGTCGACGGCCTCGTCTCGGCTGAAGGTGCCGTAGTCGGCCCAGCCGTTGCTGACGTCCGCGTCGTAGTACCAGTCGGCGTCGGACACCTTCGACGAGCCGGACTTCTTCTTGCCGCCCTTGCCGTACGAACCGCCGGACGAGCCCGACTTGCAGTTCTTGTCGGCGACGACCTTGTAGCCGTTGATGTAGTCGTAGCTGTCGCGGTCCACGCAGCGGCGGTCGGGGTCCGATCCGCACGCGCTCAGGGCCGCCGCGAGCACTCCCATGCCGCCGAGCACCACCGTGCTCGACCGCAGCCGTCGCCGGGTCTCTGCCATTTTCCTTGTCTCCCCGTTGTCCGCGCAGGTGTACGACAGTTGGGCCGATCGAGTGTACGGCCATTGCCGCGGGTGGACTCTACGGCAGCGCCCGGCACAGCGCTTCCAGGGCCCCCGCCCAGGCGTGGTCGGGCGGGGTGCCGTAGCCGACGACGAGGGCGTCCAGCGGGGCGACGGCCGCGTCCGGGTGGCGGAACATGGACAGGCCGTGGACGGCGAGGCCGTTCCAGGCGGCGGCCCTGACGGCCTGCTGCTCGGTGCCGGGCGGCAGTTGGAGGACGGCGTGCAGTCCGGCCGCGATGCCGGTGACGCGCACGTCGGGGGCGCGCTCGGCGAGGGCGGCGACCAGCGCGTCACGGCGGCGCCGGTAGCGCAGGCGGGCGGCCCGGACATGCCGGTCGTAGTCGCCGGACCCAAGGAACTCCGCGAGGGTCAGCTGGTCCAGGACGCCCGGAGCGCGGCCCGCCATGCCGTCCACGGCCTCCTCGACCAGCGACGGCGGCAGCACCAGCCAGCCCAGGCGCAGGCCGGGGGCGAGGGACTTGCTGGCGGTGCCCAGATAGACGACGCGGTCGGGGTCCAGGCCCTGGAGGGCGCCGACGGGCTGGCGGTCGTAGCGGAACTCGCCGTCGTAGTCGTCCTCCAGGACCAGTCCGCCGGTGCGGCGGGCCCAGGCGATCAGCGCCGTGCGGCGCTCGGGGCGCAGCGGCAGGCCCAGGGGGAACTGGTGGGAGGGGGTCAGCAGGACGGCCCGGGCGGCCGCCGCGTCGTCGAGGGGCCGGGTGCCGCGGTCGTCGAAGGGCAGCGGGGGCGTGTCGCAGCCCGCGCGCCGGAGCAGCCGTCGGTGGTGGGGCAGGCCGTAGGACTCGACCGCCACGGAGCGCGCTCCCCTGCGGCGCAGCAGGTCGGCGAGGACACCGAGGCCGCCGAGGAAGCCGGCGCAGACGACGATCCTGTCGGGGTCGGCGCGCACGCCACGGGCGCGGGAGAGGTAGCCGGCGAGGGCGGTGCGCAGTTCGATCCGGCCGCGCGGGTCGCCGTAGCCGAGCGCTTGGTCGGGGGCGGCGGTCAGGGCGCGGCGGGCCGCCTTCAGCCACTGGGCGCGGGGGAACGACGCGAGTTCGGGCGTGCCGGGGACGAGGTCGTAGGCGGGTCGGCCCGGTTCACGCCGGTGCGGTGCCGGGCGCTGGTCGGGGGTGGCGGGCGTCCGGTCGGCGACCCTGGTTCCGGAGCCCTGGCGGGCGGCGAGCCAGCCCTCGGCGATAGGGTCTGCCGTTTGGATCAGGCCGCAGGAAAGCGACGATGCCTCATCAGCGCTGGTGAGCGGGGTCTGGTGCGTCCATATGCAAGGCGGAGGAGGGCGACAACGCGGAGCGTTGGCAACCGACGACAACGCGGCAGATGGGCGTGCCAGACCCCGCGTCTGCGGCATGATCCAAACGGCAGGCCCTAGGGTCGGCGTAGACCTCGGCCACCGTGTTGCGGGCCACGCCCAGGTCGGCGGCGAGCGAGCGCGAGGAGGGCAGCCGGGTGCCGGGCGCCAGTCGGCCGCCGCGGACGGCCTCGCGCAGGGCGTCGGTGAGACCGCGGCGCAGCCCGGGGCCGGAGCGGTCCAGGTGCAGGTCGACGCCGAAAGTGGCCCACGGTTTCTCCATGGAAATGGACCATACTCCTGGGCTGCATCGCTTCTAGGCTCAAGACCATGACGACGAACGAGAACACCACCGCCGCCCCCGGCTCCTTCGCCCCCGAGGAGGCCCCCCGCCTGGAGTGGGCCAAGCACGCGCCCGAGGTCTGGAAGGCGATGCTGGGACTGGAGAAGGCGGCGGGCCGGGGCTTGGACCCGGAGCTCAAGGAACTGGTGAAGATCCGCGCCTCCCAGCTGAACCACTGCGCCTTCTGCCTGGACATGCACACCAAGGACGCGCTCGCGGCCGGTGAGAGCGTGGAGCGGATCGTGCAGCTCGCCGCCTGGGAGGAGTCGCGGCACTTCTACACGGAGAAGGAGCTCGCGGCGATCGAGCTGACCGAGGCGGTCACCGTCCTGACGGACGGCTTCGTGCCGGACGAGGTGTACGAGAAGGCCGCCACGTTCTTCGACGAGGCCGAGCTGGCGCAGCTGATCGCCGCGATCACGGTGATCAACGCCTGGAACCGCTTCGGCGTGACGTGCCGACTGACGCCGGGTCACTACACGCCGGGTCAGCACCAGTGACGGTGCGCACGAGGCTTCTGGACGACGGTGTCCGGTCCGCGCTGCGGGTCCTGGGCGCCGCCGCCAAGCGGGGCGTGTGCTGAGTGGCCGCGTAGCAGCCGGGTATCGCTTGTTGGCGCGGCGAGCCGGACCGGGGAACACCAGTGATTCACCCGATGGGGTGATCGGTGGAGAACGTGCGATTCAATGTCGCGTGGATGTCTACGCTCGGTGAACATGAAGCTGGTGGTGCAGGTCAGGCTGCTGCCGACGCCGATGCAGGCGGCGGCTTTGGAAGCGACCCTGCGTGCCTGCAACGCGGCTGCCACCTGGGTGAGCGAGGTCGCTTTCGAACGGGGGGAGTTCAAGAACTTCGCACTCCGCAAACTCACATACGAGCAGGTCAAGTCACGGTGGTGTCTGGGGGCCCAAGCAGCCCAGCACACGATCAAGAAGGTCTGCGACGCCTACGCCACATTGCGGGCGAATGTGAAGGCGGGCCGTTTCGGTCGTAGCGGATCGGCGCGTCACCCCTCCGTCATGGAGAAACCCGTAGTCTTCCGTCGCTTCGGCGCGCAGCCTTTCGACGACCGGATGCTCTCCTGGCAGATCGCCAGGCGGACCGCGTCGGTCTGGACCGTCGGCGGGCGGATGAAGGACGTGGCCTTCACAGCGTCTGCCGAGCAGTTGGCCACCCTTGCGCGGTACCGCAAGGGCGAGTCCGATCTCATTTACCGGGATGGCATGTGGTTCCTGAACGCCACCTGTGAGGTCCCGGAAGCACCGCTGAACGCGAATCCGGTGGACTTCCTCGGGATCGACCTTGGCATCGTGAACATCGCTACCACCAGCGACGGCGAGATCATGGCCGGGCGTGAACTCACCCGCATCCGGGCCCGCGAGCGTGGCCTGCGCACCAAGCTTCAGAGGAAGAACACCCCGTCCGCCAAGCGTCGGCTGAAGAAGCGCCGCCGCAAGGAAGCACGGCGGGCCAAAGACATCAACCACAAGATCGCGAAGCATGTGGTGGCCGAGGCAGAACGCACCGGTCGCGGAATCGCCCTGGAAGAACTCACGGGCATCCGGGAACGGGTACGGCTTCGCAAGCCCCAACGGGCCATCCACTCCAGCTGGGCCTTTGCACAGCTGGGACAGTTCATCGGTTACAAGGCCCGCCGCGCCGGGGTGCTGGTGGTGTACGTCGATCCGGCGTACACCTCCCGTACCTGCGCCGAGTGCGGGCACATCGACAAGGCGAACCGTGCCTCCCAAGCCCGGTTCGCGTGCCGGTCCTGCGGATTCGTTGATCACGCAGATCGGAACGGCTCCCGCAACATCCGCGCCCGCGCGTGGGAGTTGTGGCGACGCGGGGTCGAGTCAACGGCCCCTGCCCCGCCCCCGCTCCAGCGGGACGGGGCTGGACGCAAACGCAGCATCACCGCCAGTGATGCCCAGTTGTGCAAGCCCGGCGCTTTAGCGCCCGGTAGTTGACGGCAGCCACTTCTTCCAGACGGACTCGTGGCTGTCCACCCACTTCTTCGCCGCCTCGTCGGGCCGCATCTTCTGCTCGGCGATCATCAGGGAGACCTGGTTCTGGTCCTCGGTCGTCCACTTGAAGTTCTTGAGGAACTCCGCCGCCTTGCCGCCGTCCTCCGCGAAGTCGGCGTTGAGGTACTTCTGCAGCGGGGTGACCGGGTAGGCGCAGTCGACCTTCGCCGGGTCGGCGTCGCAGCCCTCCTTGTAGGGCGGCAGCTTCACCTCGGTCATCGGGACCTTCTCGAAGAGCCACTGGGGGGTGTACCAGTAGGTCAGGAAGGGCTTCTTCTCCTTGGCGAACTGCTTGATCTGGGTGATCTGTGCGGCCTCGGAGCCGGCGAAGACGACCTTGTAGTCCAGGTCCAGGTTCTCGACGAGGGCCTTGTCGTTGGTGACGTAGGACGGGGAACCGTCCATCAGCTGGCCCTTGTCGCCGCTCTCCGCGGTGCGCATCAGCTCGGCGTACTTGTCGAGGTTCTTCCAGTCGGTCACGTCCGGGTGCTTCTTCGCGAAGTACGTCGGGACGAACCAGCCGATGTGGCCGGTGACGCCGAGGTCGCCGCCGGGGGCGATGGTCTTCTTGTCCTGGACGTAGCGCTGTTCCTGCTCGGGGTGGCCCCAGTCCTCCAGGATGGCGTCGACGCGCCCCTGGCTGAGCGCGTCCCAGGCGGGGACCTCGTCGACCTGGACGGTGTCGACGCGGTAGCCCAGCTCGTGCTCCAGCAGGTACTGGGCGACGGCCACGTTGGCCTGGGCGCCGACCCAGGACTGCACGGACAGGGTCACCGTCTTGGCGCCCTGGGCGTTGGCGAACGGGGACGCCTGCTTGGTCATGTCGGCGGCGCCGCAGCCGGTGGCCAGCACCAGCACGGCGACGGCCGCCGTGATCCGCTTGCGTGACATCTCAGGCTCCCTTCTTCGTACGGCGTTCGGTCGGCTGGGTGACCCGGTCGAGCATCAGGCCGAGGCAGACGATCGCCGCGCCGGCCACCAGGCCGGTCGCCAGGTCGCCCTGGGCCAGGCCGAAGACGACCTGGTAGCCGAGCGCGCCACCGCCGACCAGGCCGCCGATGATGACGACGGCGAGGACGAGGACGACGCCCTGGTTGACGGCGAGCAGCAGGGACCGGCGGGCCAGCGGGAGCTGGACCTGGCGCAGTTGCTGCCCGCTGGTGGCGCCGAGCGAGCGGGCCGACTCCAGGGCGGCCGGGTCGACCTGGCGCAGCCCCTGGGCGGTGATGCGGACGACGGCCGGGAGGGCGTAGACGACGGCGGCGGCCACGGCGGGCGCGCGGCCCACGCCGAACAGGGCGACGACCGGGATCAGGTACACGAACTGCGGCATCGTCTGGAAGACGTCCAGGACGGGCCGCAGCGCGCGCTCGAAGCGGTCGCTGCGGGCGGCGGCGATGCCCGTCGCGAAGCCGATGACCAGGGTCACGGCGACGGCCGCGAGGACCTGCGAGAGCGTGTCCAGGGACGGGTTCCACACGCCGAGCACGCCGATCGCGGCCATGGCGAGGACGGCGGTGAGCGCGGTGCGCCAGGTGCCGATCAGCCAGGCGAGGGCGGCGACGATCAGCAGTACGGACCACCAGGGCAGCCACTGGAGGCCGTCCCGGAGCGGGTTGAGGACCCAGCTGGTGAAGTGGGCGGCCCAGTCGGCGGTGCCGCCGATGACGGGCACGCCGGAGTACAGGTGGGCGGTCATCCAGTCGACGGCCCGGTTGACGGGCTCGGCGATGTCCACCTCCCACGCCTCGGGCCAGTCGAGGAAGCCGGCGATCCGTCCGGCGACCGCGACGGCCGCGGCGGCGACCAGGGCGTACAGCCAGGTCAGCGGGGACTTCCCGGACTCGCCGAGCCGCTCCCCCGCCGCGCCGGTCACGCGGTCCAGGACGACGGCGAGCAGCACGATCGGGATGCCGGCCGCGAGGGCCGCGCCGACGTCGACCGAGGCGAGGGCCTGGTAGACGCGGTCGCCGAGGCCGCCGGCGCCGATGACGGAGGCGATGACGGCCATGGACAGCGCCATCATGATCGTCTGGTTGACTCCGAGGAGGAGTTCCTTGCGCGCCAGCGGGATCCGGGCGGTCAGCAGCCGCTGGCGGGCGGTGGTGCCGAGGGACTCGACGGCTTCGAGGACCTCCTTGTCGGCGCCGCGCAGGCCGAGGGCGGTGAGCCGGGCCATGGGCGGGGCGGCGTAGACGACGGTGGCCAGGACGGCGGCGGGGACACCGATGCCGAAGACCAGGACGACGGGGAGGAGGTAGGCGAAGGCGGGCAGCACCTGCATGGTGTCGAGCACCGGGCGCAGGACGCGGTCCATCCGGTCGGAGAGACCGGCGGCCAGGCCGAGCAGGGCGCCGACGAGGACCGACGCGAGCACGGCGACGACCATCAGCGCGAGGGTCTGCATCGTCGGCACCCACATGCCGAGCAGGCCGCAGGCCAGGAACGCGGCCGCGGTGCCGAGGGCCAGCCGCACGCCGGCCACCCGCCAGGCGACGAGGGCGCCGATCGCGGTGACCCCGGCCCAGCCGACGGCGAGGAGGGCGAGGTACACGGCGCGTACGGCGATGACGACGACGTTGCTGACGTGGCCGAAGAAGTACAGGAACAGCGGGTGGCTGTCGCGGTTGTCGATGATCCAGTCGCTGGCCTTGCCGAGCGGCTCGGAGAGGTCGACGGTGAGGGCGGTGGGCCAGGTGGCGCCGCCCCACTGGGTTATGGCGAGGGGGACGAGGACGGCGGCGGCGACCGCCAGTACCAGGAGCTTGCGTACGGCTGGGTGGGTGAGGATGCCTGGCGGGGCGGCCTTCTGGGGCGTTGCCGTGAGCGTTGCCATCAGACCGGCTCCTCGCTGGTGGCGGGGGGCGGGGTGGTCGGCTTGCGGCGCTGGGCCGGTGCCGCTTTCTGTGGGACGGGAGCCGCCCCAGCGGCACGACTGCCCGCAGCTGCGGCGGTCGCGTCTGCGTCAGCCGTGGCCGTCGTGCCCGCCACCACCGACAGCAGGGCGTCCGCGTCGACCACGCCCAGGCAGCGGCCGTCGTCCATCACGCGGGCCGGGGAGCCGGCCCGGGCGACGGCCTCGATGGCCTCCGACACGGTGGCGTCGGGGCGGAGCGCGGGGCCGGTGCCGGCCTCGTCGGCGGAGGACGCGGGGCGCATGGCCGTACGGACGGTGAGGACCTGCTCGCGCGGGACGTCGCGGACGAACTCGCGGACGTAGTCGTCGGCGGGCGAGCCCACGATCTCCTCGGGGGTGCCGAGCTGCACGACGCGGCCGTCGCGCATCAGGGCGATGCGGTCGCCGAGCTTGAGGGCTTCCTGGAGGTCGTGGGTGATGAAGACCATCGTGCGGCCCTCCTCGCGGTGCAGCCGGACGACCTCCTCCTGCATGTCCCGCCGGATCAGCGGGTCGAGCGCGCTGAACGGCTCGTCGAAGAGCAGGACCTCCGGGTCGACGGCGAGGGCGCGGGCGAGGCCGACGCGCTGGCGCTGGCCGCCGGAGAGCTGGCCGGGCCTGCGGTGCTCCAGGCCCTCCAGGCCGACCTTGGCGACGATGGCGGCGGCGCGCTCGCGGCGCTCGGCGCGGCCCATGCCCTGGACCTCCAGGCCGTAGGCCACGTTGTCGAGGACCGTGCGGTGCGGGAGCAGGCCGAAGTGCTGGAAGACCATCGCGGCGCGGTGGCGGCGCAGTTCGCGCAGCCGGGACTTGTCCATGGCGCGGACGTCCTCGCCGTCGATGGCGATGGACCCGGCCGTCGGCTCGATGAGGCGGGTCAGGCAGCGTACGAGGGTGGACTTGCCGGAGCCGGACAAGCCCATGACGACGAAGACCTCACCCTTGCGCACGTCGAAGGAGACGTCCGCGACGGCGGCCGTGCAGCCGGTGCGCGAGCGCAGCTCGGCCGGGCTCAGGGCGGCCAGTTCGGGATCGGCGGGGATCCGGGCGGCCTTGGGGCCGAAGACCTTCCACAGGCCGTCCACGGAGAAGACGGGAGCGGTGGACTCGTCGGTACCCGGCGGCGTACTGGCGCTGGTGGTGGTACTCATCGGGCGTCACCGCCGATCAGCTCGACGGCACGCTCTCCGACCATGAGCACGCCGATCATCGGGTTCACGGCGGGCATGGTCGGGAAGACGGAGGCGTCGGCGATGCGGATGCCCTGAAGGCCGCGGACGCGCAGCTCGGGGTCGACGACGGCCTGCTCGTCGGTGGCGGCGCCCATCCGGCAGGTGCCCGCCGGGTGGTAGACGGTGTGGGCGACCTTGCGGGCGTACTCGCTCAGCTCCTCGTCGCCGGTGACGTCGGGGCCGGGGCAGACCTCGCGCCCCAGCCAGCCGGCCAGCGGCTCGGCCTTGGCGACCTCACGGGCGATCCTGATGCCGTCGACGAGGGTGCGGCCGTCGTGGTCGTCCTCGTCGGTGAAGTAGCGGAAGTCCAGGGCGGGCTTCACGGACGGGTCGGCGCTGGTCAGGTAGAGGCGGCCGCGGGACTTCGGCTTGGGGATGTTCGGGGTCATCGAGACGCCGAACTCCGGGCGTTCGTAGCCGAGGCGCTCCGGATTGTCCGTGAACGGGATCTGGTAGAAGTGGAACATCAGGTCGGGGCCCGCGTGTTCGGGGTCGCGGCGCACGAACAGACCGGCGTCGGAGTCCATCGCGGAGTTGTCCGGGATGGGGCCGTTGGTCTCCCACACGATCACCGACTCGGGGTGGTCGAGCAGGTTCTCGCCGACGCCGGGCAGGTCGAGCGCCACGGGTATGCCGAGGGCTTCGAGGTCCTCGCGCGGCCCGATGCCGGAGTGCATCAGCAGGCGGGGCGAATCGACGGCGCCGGCGCACAGGACGACCTCGTTACGGGCCTTGACCAGGATCTCCTCGCCGTCCTTGGTGCGGACGTGGACGCCCTCGGCGCGGACGCCGTCGAGCTGGAGCTTGTACGCCCAGGTCTCCAGCATGATCGTGAGGTTGGGGCGGTCGTCCATCACCGGGTGCAGATACGCCACCGACGCCGACGACCGCTTGTTGTTCTCGGGGTGGTAGGCGAGGTCGAAGAAGCCGACTCCCTCGGCGAACGGCTTCTTGTTGAAGCCCTCGACGCGGGGGACGTCCAGGGCCTTCTGCGCGGAGTCGACGAAGTCGCGGGCGATGGCGTTCCGGTCCTTCTCGTCGACCGGGACGATGTTGTTCTTCAGGCGCGCGTAGTACGCCTCCATCGGCACCGCGCCCCAGCCCTTGGCGCCGGCCGCCTCCCACTCGTCCCAGTCGGAGGGCAGCGGCTTGAAGGCGATGAGCGTGTTGTGCGAGGAGCAGCCGCCGAGCACCCGGGCGCGGCTGTGCCGGATGTGCGAATTGCCGCGTGGCTGTTCGGTGGTGGGGTAGTCGTAGTCCAGCTCGCCGCCGAGCAGGCCCATCCAGCGGCGCAGGGTCAGCACGTCGTCGCGGCCGACGTCGCTGGGGCCGCCCTCGATGACGGCGACGGTGACATCCGGGTTCTCGGTGAGGCGGGAGGCGATCACCGATCCCGCGGTGCCGCCGCCTATGACGACGTAGTCGTAGACGTGGGAGGTCTCGGGCATGGGGGTACTCCAGAGGGTGAGCGGACGGGGAGCCGGGCGGCCCGGGTGAGGTGGGGGCGGGGTGAAGCGGGCTGAGACGGGGTCAGCCGGCGAACCAGCGGACGGGCTTCGGCGCGAGGTTCTGGTAGACGTGCTTGCTCTCGCGGTACTCGGCGAGGCCCGCGGGGCCCAGTTCGCGGCCGACGCCGCTCTTGCCGAAGCCGCCCCACTCCGCCTGCGGGAGGTAGGGGTGGAAGTCGTTGATCCATACGGTGCCGTGCCGGAGCCGGCCCGCGACCCGGCGGGCCCGTCCCGCGTCGGCGGTCCAGACGGCACCGGCCAGACCGTACTCGGTGTCGTTGGCGAGGGCTACGGCCTCGTCCTCGGTGCGGAAGGTCTCGACGGTGAGCACCGGTCCGAAGACCTCCTCCCGTACGACCCTCATCTTCCGGTGGCAGTGGTCGAGGACGGTCGGCTCGTAGAAGTAGCCGCTCTCCGGCCGCTGGGGGGACGGCTCGGGGCGCTTGCCGCCGCAGCGCAGCTCGGCGCCCTCGGCCAGCGCGGAGGCGACGTAGTCCTCGGTCTTGGCGCGCTGCTGCTCGGAGACGAGCGGGCCGCACTCGACGCCGTCCTCGGTGCCGCGGCCGAGGCGGATCTTCGCGGCGCGGCGGGCGAGTTCGGCGACGAAGCGCTCGCGGACCGACTCCTCGACGATGAGCCGGCCGCCGGCGGAGCAGACCTGGCCGCTGTGGATGAAGGCGGCGTTGAGGGCCTGGTCGACGGCGGTGTCGAAGCCCTCCTCGGTCTCGCAGGCGTCGGCGAAGACGACGTTGGGGTTCTTGCCGCCGAGTTCGAGGGCGACCTTCTTGACGGTGACGGCGGCGGCCTGGGCGACCTTGGTGCCGCTGATCAGGCCGCCGGTGAAGGAGACCAGGTCGACGTCGGGGTGCTCGGCGAGGCGGGCGCCGACGGTGTGGCCGGGGCCGGTGACGATGCCCGCGACACCGGTGGGGAGGCCGGCCTCGGCCAGCAGGCCGATGAGGGCGACGGTGGTCATCGGGGTGATCTCGCTGGGCTTGATCACGAAGGTGTTGCCGGCGGCGAGCGCGGGGGCGATCTTCCAGCTGGCCTGGAGGAGCGGGTAGTTCCAGGGCGTGATCATCGCGCAGACGCCGACCGGCTCGTGCACGACGACGCTGTGGATCTCGGGCGAGCCCGCGTCGACGACCCGGCCGGGGGCCTCGCCGGCGACCAGGTCGGCGAAGTAGCGGAAGGCGTCGGCGACGCAGTCGATGTCGACCCGGCCCTCCTCGACGGTCTTGCCCGCGTCGCGGCTCTCCAGCAGGCCGAGCGGCTCGCGGTCGCGTACGAGGAGGTCGGCGACGCGGCGCAGCAGGGCGGCGCGTTCGGCGACCGGGGTGTGCGGCCACTCGCCGGTGTCGAAGGCGCGCCGGGCGGCGGCCACCGCGAGGTCGGTGTCCTTCTCGTCGCCCTCCGCGATCACGGCGAACGGCAGGGCGTCCGCGGGATCGAGGATCTCGCGGGTGGCGCCGGAGGACGCCGCCAGCCACTCGCCTCCCGCGTGAATGGTCCGGTGCGCGCGCTCCGCCGGAGTTTCCGTGCTGTTCGCCATGATCGGTATTGCCTTCCGTTCCTGATCAACCCCCCTGTGTCACACGCGTGTCACTCTCGGGGACCGTGAGCCCCTGCCCCACGGCCCCGCATGCATGCCGATTCGGTGGCCGAACGTGCGGCGTATCACTGAGGAAAGGGACAGGGCGGCACGAAGCGCACACATGGATCCCTCGGTTTCCTTTGACTAAAGTCAAGGGAATGAAGCCAGTGGCAGAGGGCGCAGTGACAGACGGTGCGGTGACAGACGGTGCGGTGACGGCGGACGCGGTGACGGCGGACGTCACCGCGTTGCGGCGCTTCAACCGCTACTTCACGCGCCGCATCGGCGTCCTCGACGACCGCTGTCTCGGCCAGGACCGTCCGCTCGGCGAGGCCCGACTGTTCTTCGAGATCGCCGAGAGCGGCTCCGGTGTGTCCCTGCGGGACCTGCGCGTCCGCCTCGGCCTGGACGCCGGGTACTTGAGCCGGATGGCGAAGGCCCTGGAGGCGCAGGGCATGGTCCGGCTGGGCGTGCACCCCGACGACAGCCGGCTGCGTACGGTCGAGCCGACTTCCGCCGGACGGGCCGAGGTCGCGGAGCAGAACCGCCGGGCCGACGTCCTCGTCTCCGGGCTGCTCCAGGGGCTCGCCCCGGACCAGCGCCGGCGGCTGACCGACGCCATGGCCACCGCCCAACGCCTGCTACGGCTGGCCGCCGTCACCGTCACGCCGGTCGACGCCCGCACCACCCCGGACGCCCGCGCCTGCCTGGACGCCTACGCCGCCGACCTGGACGCACGCTTCCCCGAGGGCTTCGACCCCTCCGACCTCGTGGGGCCCGAGGAGGTGTCGGGGGACGCCGGGGCGTTCTTCGTCGCGTACGAGGAGGGGCGGCCGGTCGGCTGCGGGGCGCTGCGGCGGACGGCACCCGGGGTCGGCGAGATCAAGCACGTGTGGGTGCACCCCGGCGCCCGGCGGCTCGGGCTGGCCCGGCGCCTGCTCGACGCACTGGAGGACGAGGCCGCCGCGCGCGGCCTGACCGTCGTACGGCTCGACACGCACGCCGTGCTCACCGAGGCGCGGGCGATGTACGAGGCGTCCGGCTACACCGAGATCCCGGCGTACTCCGACCATGTCTATGCCGGGCACTGGTTCGAGAAGCGGCTGTCGGGGGTCTGACAACGGGCACGGGCCCCCTCCCGGCCGGAACCGGAAGGGGGCCCGTGGCGGGCGGGGTCGGCTCAGAGGAGGCCGAGGGCGCGGACCGCGTCGCGCTCCTCCGACAGTTCCTTGACGGAGGCGTCGATGCGGGCGCGGGAGAACTCGTTGATGTCCAGGCCCTGGACGATCTCGTACTTGCCGTCCTTCGTGGTGACCGGGAAGGAGGAGATGATGCCTTCCGGGACGCCGTAGGAGCCGTCCGACGGGATGCCCATGGAGGCCCAGTCGCCGTCGGCGGTGCCGTTGACCCAGGTGTGGACGTGGTCGATGGCGGCGTTGGCGGCGGAGGCGGCCGACGAGGCGCCGCGGGCCTCGATGATGGCGGCGCCGCGCTTGGCGACGGTCGGGATGAATTCGTCGGCCAGCCACTTCTCGTCGTTCACGACCTCGGCGGCGTTCTTGCCGGCGATCGTGGCGTTGAAGATGTCCGGGTACTGGGTGGCGGAGTGGTTGCCCCAGATGGTCAGGCGCTTGATGTCGGTGACCGACGAGCCCGTCTTCTTTGCGAGCTGGGTCAGCGCGCGGTTGTGGTCGAGGCGGGTCATCGCGGTGAAGCGCTCGGCCGGTACGTCCGGGGCGGCGGCCTGGGCGATCAGGGCGTTGGTGTTGGCCGGGTTGCCGACGACGAGGACCTTGATGTCGTCCGCGGCGTGGTCGTTGATGGCCTTGCCCTGCGGCTTGAAGATGCCGCCGTTGGCCTCCAGGAGGTCACCGCGCTCCATGCCCTTGGTGCGCGGGCGGGCGCCCACGAGCAGGGCGACGTTGGCGCCGTCGAAGGCGACGTTCGGGTCGTCGGTGATCTCGATGCCCTGGAGCAGCGGGAACGCGCAGTCGTCCAGCTCCATCGCGGTGCCCGCGGCGGCGTTGAGCGCCGGGGTGATCTCCAGGAGGCGCAGCTTGACCGGCACGTCCGCGCCGAGCAGCTGGCCGGAGGCGATGCGGAAGAGCAGGGCGTAACCGATCTGGCCGGCCGCGCCGGTGACGGTGACGTTCACGGGAGTGCGGGTCATGGCGTTCTCCGTATGACAGCTGGCGGTGGGGCGTCCCTGCCCCGGGCGTTTGATCGATCTCTTGGTATCAAGAGATCGATCCAGCCGTCAGGCTATCGCGCCTCCGCTGCCCGGGACGTCCGGGTCGGTGTGGCCCGGCCCACAGGGCCCCGGCGGTCACCTGAGCGCGTGAACCGGGCGCCAGGAAACCAGGGCATGAAAGAGGCGGCCGCCTGTCCGGGAGAGGGGGGACGAGCGACCGCCGTTCGGGGATACCGTTGCCGGACTCCCGTGGGGGTACTTCTCGCGTGCCCCTGCCGCCGCGTGCCATGCCTGCCGCGGGCGATTTTTCTCCCGGTGCGACCGCGGTCTGCTCCGCACGGCATCGCGACCCCGGCTCCGGACCGGCATCGCGACCCCGGCTCCGGACCGGCATCGCTAGCCGCTCCGTGCCGGCGTCGCGGCCCCGGCTCCGTGCCGGCATCGCCACCCTCGCTCCGCACCGGCGTCGCGGCCCGCCCTATAAGCGGCATCGCGTCCGGCTCCGTACCGGGCATCGCGCCCCGCTGCGGACCGGCATCGCCGCCCCGGCTCCGCACCGGCACCGCGACCCGCCCTAAAACCGGCATCGCGTCCCGCTCCGTACCGGGCATCGCGCCCCGCTGCGGACCGGCATCGCCGCCCCGGCTCCTACGGCCCCCCGCGGTCCCGCTGTTACTCCGTGCAGCCCTTCTGGCCCGCTGCCAGCGTCACGCATGCCTTGGCGTCCGCCGCGGACTTCACCGCCACCATCGGGGTGTACGCGACGGTGTCGGCGGCCCCGGTGACCGAGCCCGTCTGCGGGCTCGCGCCGCCCGTGCTCACCTGCACCTCGTCGCCCTGCGCGGCCTGGGTGACCCGGGCCCACGCCGCGCCGCAGATCTTGCTGTAGCGGACCTCGACGGCGGCCGTGCCGACGGTGGCGGTCGCGGCGGTGGTCACCAGGTCGCCGCCGCAGCCCATGATCTCCGGGTCCTTGCCGGTGCACGCGTCGCCGCTGCACTTCACGCCGGGCGGCAGCTCGGGCTCGGAGGTGACGGTGGGCGACGGGGACGGGTCGGTGCCCTCGTTCTTCTTCTCACCACCGTCGTTCAGTAGGAAGAAGGCGCCCGCGATCACGACGAGCACGCCGACGACGCCCGCGACGAACGTCGTCATCCGCTTGCTGCCGCCCCCGGAGGGCCGGGCCCGCGAACCGGAGCCGCCGTGCGGGGGCTCGCCGTACGAGCCCGAGGGTGCCGAGGGTGCCGAGGAGCCCAAGGGTCCGTGGCCGTTCGGCGCGGCGGCCGGCGGCGTCGAACCTCGCGCGGCTTCCCCCGAGTCGGCCCGGGTCCCGGACCGAGCCGTACGACCACCGGTCGGCGCCGGTCCCCGGTATCCGGCCATGCCCCACGAGTTGCCGTCGGACGCGCCGCCGGACGACGGGACGGAGGGAGCGCCCGGCGCACCGCCGCCCCGGACCGTACCGACGGCCGAGTCGGGGCTGTCGGCGGCCGTCGGCTGCGCGGGGACCGTCGGCGGGAACGTGGGCGCCACACCGGCCGGCCCGGCGATCCCGGGCGTGGCCGTGGCGCCGCCGCCGTGACGGCCGGTCCGGCTCCCCTTGCCGTTCCTGCCGCCGTTGCCCGACTTGGCCGCGGGCGTGCCCAGCTCGCCGAGCGCGGCGCGCGCCTGGGAGATCCGGATGGCCTCCATGGTCATGTCATGGCGCATCTCCGAGCGGCTCCAGGCTCGCTCGGCCAGCTCCCACATGGTGGTCAGGTGGACGGGATTGGTCCGCGTCACCTCGGCGAGGGCCACGATGGCGCCCTTGGGCGCCAGCAGCCGGCCGTTCAGATAGCGCTCCCAGGACGTCTTGCTGTAGCCCGTGGCGTCGGCCACCGACGCGATGCTCAGCTCACTGCGGTCCACGAGTCGGCGCAACTGACTCGTGAACTCTCTGATCTGCGGATCGAGTTCATCCGGCAAGGCCTTCCAACGAGGCATTGCTTCCCCCTCTTCCCCCCGGTGACGTGCTGTTCGTTCCCCGTTTGGTCCTCGCGCGCGGCGTCCCGCGTGGAGTCCCCGTTCTGGCTACCCACAGGGATGCGCCCGGTCAGGATCTCAGTTCCCGGGGTGGGGGCGCACAGGAGCACAGGGGTCGCGAACATGCACCGTCGCACGCTCACCGACCCGTGGTCCAGTGTCCCACCGGCGTTCCCCTGCCCGGAACCGAACCCCGTTTTTCACGGCTCGCGTAGCGGAGTAGCGGAACGGTCACTTCCGTGCCACAGCGCCCTGACAGGCGTTGAACAGGGCGTTCGCCGTGCAGGAGGGTTGGTCCCGGCGGCGGCCCGTCCTTCCACGGGGGTGAGGACGGGCCGTCGCCGGTTCACGTGAGGTTTCGCTAGCTCACCGTGAAGTGCAGGGTGTCCTTCAGGAACGGGATCTCCAGCAGCGGGTCCGGTTGGGCCATCAACGCCAGCAGGACGATGGCGAGGCCGAGGACGCCGTAGGTGGTGATGTCCGTGAAGCGCGAGCGCACGGCGAGCATGCCGACGTCGGGCATCACCCAGCGCAGCGCGGCACCGGCCAGCAGGGCGGCGCCGATCAGCAGCGTCCCGACGCGGAACACGTCCAGCGCGGTCAGCAGCAGGCCGATCCCGACCAGGCCGACCACGAGGAGGATCGGCCACTGCCGGGCGGGCGCCGGGGCGTCGCCGGCCGCGGCCCGGCCACCGCCCTCGGGGCGCGCGGTGTCGCGGGTGAAGAGCGGGAACCGGCGGGTGATCCGCCGCGGCCTCCCCTCGGCGTCGGGCGCGCTGACGGGGTCCCGGACGGTGAGGTCCTCCGGGTGCTCCGCGCGCACCGGGTGCTCCCGGTGCTCCGCGTGCACCCGGTGCTCCGCGTGCTCCCGGTGCTCCGAGTCCTCAGCTCGCTCCGAGTCCTCAGCTCGCTCCGAGTCCTCAGCTCGCTTAGGGCGCTCAGCCCGCTCCGGGCGCTCAGCCCGCTCCGCGCGCTCAGCCCGCTCCGCGCGCACCGGGTGCTCCGCGCGCACCCGGTGCTCCGCTTGCACCCGGTGCTCCACGTGCTCCCGGTGCTCCCGGTACTCCGAGTCCTCCGCCCGCTCCGGGCGCTCAGCCCGCTCCGCCCGCTTCGGGCGCTCCGCCCGCTCCGCCCGCTTCGGGCGCTCGGCGTCGGTGTCGTCAGCCGGCACTGCGCTCCGCCGCCTCCACCACGTTGACGAGCAGCTGGGCCCGGGTCATCGGGCCGACGCCGCCGGGGTTCGGGGAGATCCAGGCGGCGACCTCGGCCACACCGGGGTGGACGTCGCCCATGATCTTGCCCTCGGCGTTGCGCGAGACGCCCACGTCGAGGACGGCCGCGCCCGGCTTGACGTCCTCGGGGCGGACCAGGTGCGGGGAGCCGGCCGCGGCGACGACGATGTCCGCGCGCTTGAGGTGGGCGGACAGGTCCCGGGTGCCGGTGTGGCACTGGGTCACGGTGGCGTTCTCGCTGCGCCGGGTGAGCAGCAGCGGCATCGGGCGGCCGATCGTGACACCGCGGCCGACGACCACCACCTCGGCGCCCTTGATCTCCACGCCGTAGCGGCGCAGCAGGGTGAGGATGCCGTTGGGGGTGCAGGGCAGCGGCGCCGGCTCGTTCAGGACGAGGCGGCCGAGGTTCATCGGGTGCAGGCCGTCCGCATCCTTGTCCGGGTCCATCAGTTCCAGGATGCGGTTCTCGTCGATGCCCTTGGGCAGCGGCAGCTGGACGATGTAGCCGGTGCAGGCCGGGTCCTCGTTCAGCTCGCGGACGACCGCCTCGATCTCCTCCTGCGTCGCCGTACCCGGCAGTTCGCGCTGGATGGAGGCGATACCGACCTGCGCGCAGTCGCGGTGCTTGCCGGCGACGTACTTCTGGCTGCCGGGGTCGTCGCCGACCAGGACGGTGCCGAGGCCGGGCGTGACGCCCCTCTCCTTCAGCGCCGCCACGCGGGCGGTCAGTTCGGACTTGATCGCGGCTGCGGTGGCCTTGCCATCGAGAATCTGGGCGGTCATACCCCCATCCTCGCGGATGACCGGCCCCCGGTTCCAATCCGGCCGTGATCCCGGGCACGGGCCGGGCCCCCGACCGGGCCCCGACCGGGCATCCGACCGGGCATCCGGGGGCGTCCCGGGGCGCGTCCCGCCCTGTCGGACCGTGATCGACGTTGTTGCACTTGCACAACACCTTGCGGCCGGGCTGGACAAGTAAGAGATAGGTCAAGAACGATTGGGCAGTAGCACAGTGCCGCGGGGCCGTACCGGGGGGACGAACCGCAACGAAGTACCTCCTCCGCATCGAGCCACGCGTCGTCCCCGCACGTGACAGCTACGGAGGAAGTCCCGCATGAGTTTCGGCGACCCGAACAACCCCTACGGTCCGCCGCAGGGCCAGCAGGGCCAGCAGCACGGCCAGCAGCACGGCGAGCAGCCGAACTACGGCTACCCCCAGCAGCAGCCCCAGGGCGGCCAGCCCGGCTACGGCTACCCCGCGGCCCCGCCGGTCCAGCCCTACGGCGGCGGCTACGCCCCCGCGCCCGCGGTCATGCCCGGCACGGTGAAGGCCGCGCGCGTGATGCTGTTCGTGCTGGGCGCCTGCCAGGTCATCGGCGGCGTGCTGATGATCGCGGCCAGTTCCTGGTTCGCCGACTACATCGAGGACGAGGTCAACTCAGACCCCACCATCTCGGCTCAGGACGCGGACACCGTCACGAGCATCGGGGCGGGCCTCATGATCGGCGTCGGCGTGATATTCCTGGCGTTCGCGTTCTGGGCGATATTCACAGGTGTCAAGTTCGCCACCGGCCGGGGCGGTCCGCGCGTCTCCGCGATCATCTACGGCTCGGTCGTGACGCTGGTCAGCGTGATCAACCTGCTCGGGGCGAACATCTTCGCCCTGATCAGCCTGGTCCTCGGCATCCTGATCATCGTCTTCTGCGCCAACAAGAACGGCAGTTACTGGTTCAACCGCCCGCAGTACTGAACCGGCGTCCGCCACGGCACACTTCACGCCAATCAAGCCATGGGGCCGTGTCTCACCCGTACGAGGGGAGACACGGCCCTGGTGCGTCGCCATAGTCTGACGCGGGTAGCCGTCAGGCACGGGGAGACGCACCTTGTACAGCATCATCGTGGTACCTCCGCCGACCACGGAGGCCGAACCCACCCGCACCCAGTTCCGGCTCGCACCCGGCGAACGGCTCGCCTTCGGGCGGTCCGTGCCCGAGGGCGGACTGCTGATCGGGCACGACGGCGTGTCCCGCAGAGCCGGTGAGATCACCGCCCACGGCACCTTCTGGGCCCTGAGCAACCTGTCCGCCCACCAGACCTACGTGGTGGAGAACCCGGAGGGCGCCGGCGAGCACATCAAGGTGGCGCCGGGCCGGCTGGACGCCCCGGTGCCGTTCGAGTTCTCGCGGATCGTGCTGCCCGCCGCGGGCGACCTGCTGCCGGTCGAGGTGTGGGCACCGCGCCACGACTATCTGCGCGCCGAGGACGGCGCCGACGGCGAGCCGACCGCCCCGGCCTTCTCCGTCGACCGCACCAAACGGTACTTCGCGGTCCTGGCCGCCCTGTGCGAGCCGCGGCTGCGCGGGGCACCGCACGCGCCGCTGCCGACCGTCGAGCAGGTCGTCGAGCGGCTGCGGCCGGGCTGGCCGGCCGCGTCGCGCGCGGCCGTGCAGTGGAACATCGACTACCTGGCGGTGAAGCTGCGGCTGAAGCCGGGCCCGGAGACGGCGGAGGCGGGCGCGCGGCTCAACGGCAAGAAGGAGTCCCTGGTGTCCATGGCGCTCCGCTTCGACCTCGTACGGGAGGACGACCTCGTGGTCCTCGCGGCACCGCCGCGCCGGGTGCCCCGGTGACCGAGCCGTACGCCGTCCCCGTGCCGAAGGGGTACCGGGTCGGCGTCTGGGAGGTGCGGGCGCCGATCGCGACGGGCGCCTTCGGCAGCGTGTACGAGGCCCGCCGGGCCGGTGACGGCGACGCCGGTCTGCCGCGCACCGCAGCGCTGAAGTTCCTGCCCACCGGTACGGGGACGCCGCGCCAGCTGACCCACCTGCGCGAACTCGTCGAGCGGGAGGTCGAGTTGCACCGCCGGCTGCGGCGGCCCCGGCTGGTGCGGATGTACGAGACCCTTGTCGTGGACGACCCGGCCCGCCCCGCGCTCGACGGCGCCACCGTCCTCGTCCTGGAGAAGGCGGAAGGGTCCCTGTCCGCCCTGCTGTCCGCGTCGCCGCGCCCGGCCGGCGGGCCCGCGCTGCTCGTGCAGGTGTGTGAGGGTCTGCACCAGCTGCACCACGCCAGGTGGGTGCACGGGGACCTGAAACCGGCCAACGTGCTGCTGATGAGGGACGGTTCGGCCCGGCTCGCCGACTTCAACATGGCCGCCGAACTGGAAGGCACCCACGCCTACACCCCCGCCTTCTCCACCCCCGACTACACCCCTCCCGAGCTGCTCTGGTCCGAGATCGGCGAACGCGGCCGGCGTATCCGCCCCTCCGCCGACGTCTGGGCCTTCGGCGTCCTCGCCCACCTCGTGCTCACCGGGTCCTTCCCGCTGCCCGGCGGCACCCCGGCGGCCCGCCGCGACGCCGGGGCCGCCTACGCGCGCGGCACCGAGGAGCTGCGTCTGTCGCCCGCGCTGCCCGAGGTGTGGCGGGACATCGTGCGCGCGTGTCTGACCCGTACGCACGCCGAACGCATCGGCACGGAGGCCCTGTTGCGGCGAGTGGCGGCGGTCACCGGAGCTACGGGCGGCCGGTCCGTCCTGCCGCGCCGCGCGGGCCCCCGGCGTACGGTCCTCGCCGCGGCGGCCGCCACCGTGGCCGTCGCCGCACTCGGCTACGGCATCAGCACCCGCACCGGCGACGACGGCCCCGGCTCCGCACCCGGCGACCGGGGTCCCGGCGGCACCGCGACCGTCTCCGCCGCCTCCTACGGCGCCGGTGAACTGCGCACCGACCGGGGCGTACCGGCCGCCTACCGCCTGCTGATCGTCGAGACGGCGCACGACTGCGACCGCGAGGAGGTCAGCCCGCCCCTGATCGCGGCCATGCTGAAGGTGGAGAGCGACTTCGACCCGGACCTCGCCGACCCGCAGAAGGACGAGTACGGGATCGCCCGCTGGACCCCGAAGGTGCTGCGCTGGTGGATGAACGAGGACGGCACACCCGGCGAGGAGGTCCCCGAGCCCCCGTTCCCACCCGCGGAGTCCATCCCGGCGATGGGCCGCTACCTGTGCTGGATCACGCCACGCCTCGACGCCGGCCTGCCGGGCGACCGCCGGGTGCTGATCGCCGTGGCGTACCGGACGTCGTACGACAAGGTGAACGACGCGGGCGGGGTTCCCCCGAAGTACCGCGACTACGCCGACCGCGTCGCTCACCACCTCAAGGAGTACACGCCGCCGGGGAGGAAGTGACCCTGAGAGTTACGAGGTACCGCGCGGCGGTCGCCCCGGGCACGGTGTGAGCACACCGCTCCGGCGGTACGACACCGACGTTCATGGGGGAACAACAGTGAACATCATCAAGCCCGCCGCGCTGCTCCTCGCGGCCTCGGCCCTGGTCGCCGGCTCCACGGTCGCGGCCACCGCCGCCGCCGACCCGGCCGGCACCCGGGTGACCGCTCTCCAGCAGGCCGCCGACGAGGTGCTGGCCGACAAGCCGACGCCGCTGCGCGTGTCCGCCGACGCGGTCCAGTACGAGGGGCTGACCGTCACCGAGGCGCCCAGGACCAAGGGCGCCCAGGACCTGGCCTGCGACTACGGCCACCTGTGCATGGTCGTCAAGGGCACCAAGTTCGACTTCTACAAGTGCCAGACGTGGAACCTCACCAACTGGACCGGCGACGGCCCGTTCACCAACAACCAGACGCGCGGCACGGTCGCCAAGTTCTTCAACAAGGACGGCAGCGTCCGCTGGACCTCGACGGCCTACCAGGCGGGCACGGCGACCTGGGACCCGATCTGGTCGCTGCGCCCCTGCTGATCCGCGCGTGCTGTTCCGCGCGCGGGTGCGTGCTTGAACGGCGGCCCCCGGTTCCCTCCACTGAGGGGACCGGGGGCCGCTTCAGCGTCTGGAGCCCACCGACCCGCCGACGCGTCCGAATGCTTAGGTTGCCCTCAGCCGTCTCCCGTAGCCTGCCCGTTGTTGGACTGGGGAAAGTTGACCCCGAGCAATCGGGGGAGGGGGACGACTCCATGTACAGCGTCATCGTCGTACCGCCGTCGTGCGGCAGTGTGGCCGAACAGTTGAGGATCAGCGCGGGTGAGCGCATCGAATTCGGCAGGACCGAGCCCAGCGGCGGGGGACTCGCCATCGCACACGCTGGGGTTCCCCGGGTCGCCGGGGAGATCGTGGCGCACCGGACGTTCTGGCTGCTGAGCAATCTCAGCGAGGACCAGACCTACGTGGTGGAGAACCCGGAGGGCGCCGGCGAGCACATCAAGGTCGCTCCGGGCCGCGTGGAGGCGCCCGTACCGTTCGAGCTGGCGCGCGTGACCCTGCCCGCCGCGGGTGACCTGCTCACCTTCGACGTGTGGGCACCGCGGCACGCCTTCCGCAGCGTCGAGCGCCGTGGCCTTGAGGGGGCCGGCACCGTCCCGGCGTTCGCCCTGGACCGCACCAAGCGGTACTTCGCGGTCCTCGCCGCCCTGTGCGAGCGGCGCCTGCGCGGTGAGCCCCGCGCCCCGCTGCCCGCCGTCGAGGAGATAGTGGAGCGGCTGCGTCCCAGCTGGCCCAAGGTCAGCCGCTCCGCCGTCTACTGGAACATCGACTACCTCGCCGTCAAGCTGCGGCTGAGACCCGGCCCGGACACGGCCGAGCCGGGCAGACGCACGCACGGCAAGAAGGAGTCCCTGGCCTCGCTCGCCCTCCGCTTCGACCTGGTCCGCGAGGACGACCTCGTCGTACTCGCCCCGGCCCCGAGCGGAGCGGCACGGTGACCGGGCGGCCGTACGCCGTCCCGGTGCCGAAGGGCTACCGGATCGGGCCGTGGGAGGTGCGCGAGCCGCTCGCGTCCGGCGCGTTCGCCACGGTCTACGACGCGACCCGCACCGCCGACGATGGCGATGTCGAGCTGCCGCGCCGGGCGGCGCTGAAGTTCCTGTCCACCGGCACCCGTACCCCGCGCCAGCTGCACCACCTGCGCGACCTCGCCGAACGCGAGGTGCAGCTACTGCGGCGGCTCCGCTCCCCCCGGCTGATCCGGATGTACGACACCCTGGCGGTCGACGACCCGGACCATCCCGAGCTGGACGGCGCCACCGTCCTGGTGCTGGAGCGGGCCGAGGGATCCCTGGACGCCGTACTGGCCCGGACCCCGTCCCCGGAGGCCGGGCCCGCCCTGCTGGCCCAGATCTGCGAGGGCCTGCACCAGCTGCACCACGCGGGCTGGGTGCACGGAGACCTGAAACCGGCCAATGTTCTGCTGATGGCGGACGGTTCGGCCCGGCTCGCCGACTTCAACCTGGCCGCGGAGATGGAAGGGACCCACGCCTACACCCCCGCCTTCGCGACCCCGGACTACACCCCGCCCGAACTCCTGTGGCCGGAGGTCGACGAGCGCGGAACGCGGATCCGCCCGTCCGCGGACGTCTGGGCCTTCGGCGTCCTCGCGCACGTGGTCCTGACCGGTGAGTTCCCGCTGCCCGGCGGCACCTCGGAGGCACGCTCCGACGCGGCGATGCGCTACGCGCGCGGCCGTGAGGAACTGCGCCTGTCCCCCGGCCTCCCCGAGGTCTGGCGGGACACCCTGCGGGACTGCCTGGCCCCGACCCACGCGGAACGCACCACCGACTCCGCATCGCTGCTGCGCCGGGTGGAGGAGGCCGCGGGCACCTCCCGCTCCGCCCGGCTGCCGAGGCTGCGCCCCCGGCGGTGGCGGCGCCCGGCCCTGGCGGCGGCGCTCGCGGCGGCGATCGTGGGGGCGGGGAGCCTCGCGTACACCACCCCGTGGGACTCGGCCCCGGCGGCCGCGGCGCCGCCCACCTGCGAGAAGCCCGTGGTGTACGAGAACTCCGACGGCCGCGGCTACAAGGCGGGCCACAGCGGCACCTGGGACTTCACCATCAAGCACGGCGACGGTGGCAGCCAGGTCAGGGAGTTGCAGTGCCTGCTCAGGCATCTGCACGGCATCGAGGAGGTCGGCGAGGTGGACGGCGACTTCGGCCCGATGACCCACGGCGCGGTCGTCATCTTCCAGAAGCGGGCGGGGCTGGACGCGGACGGGATGGTCGGGCCGGGGACCTGGCGGGCGCTGCGCAAGGGCGGGGAGGGCGGCTAGGGCTCCAATCACTTCGCCCGGTGCCGCAGCCCAGGCAACCTCAAAGGTTGCAGGTCCTACCTCGAACCTTCCAGGTACCTCCAACGGGTTGCGGCCGCCATCGTGTGAAGCGCCGCCCGGGGACGGACGGCGCCACGCGGGACCAGGGGGAGGCAGCACCGGATGAGGCGTGCCCACAGCGTCATCTGCGCCGTCACGGCCGGCATCACGGCCCTCGTGACCGGGTGCACGCACGACACCGACACGAGAGCGGCCACGACGGCGGCACAACGGGCCGAGCCCCGGGAGCTGACCTACATCGAGGAACTGCGGCTGTCGGACGCCCAGCAGCGGTTGATCGCACGCTGCATGACGGAACAGGGCTTCACCTACCACGTGTACCGGCCGCTGACCGTCGAGGAGCACCACCCGGTGGGTTACGTGCAGGACGACGTCGCCTGGGCCCGCGAGCACGGATACGGCAGCCGAATCCAGGCGAAGGCCGACAGGGCGCGCCTGGGCAATCCGAACATCGCCTACCGCAAGTCGCTCTCCGAGGAACGTCGCGGGGGCTACGACACCGCCCTCGGCGGCGGCGCCGAGGCCCGGGAGCTCTCGGCGGAGGTGCCGCAGGGCGGGACGTACCGAAAGCGGGTGGGGGGCTGCGTCGGCGAGTCGGAGAAGCGTCTGTACGGCGACCTGGAGACCTGGTTCGTCGCCGACAAGACCGCCGCCGGTCTCCAGGCCCACGCCATGGAGGCCGTGCTGAAGGACTCGCGGTTCACCACGGCGGTGGAGCGGTGGTCCCAGTGCATGCGGCGTGCTGGGCACCCCTACGCAAACCCCGCCGAGGCGCGAGAAGCAGTGCGGAGGCAGGCCGAACGGCGTGCGAAACAGGCGGCGTTCGAGGAGGAGCGGGAAGTCGCCTCAACGGATGCCACCTGTGCCCGCGAGACCTCATTGCGCAGAGTCGCCGAGGAACGCGAAGCCCATCACAGGGACCGGCTGCGCGGCGAGTACGGCGACGCGCTGGAGAGCGTACGGCGGATCCAGCGGGACGCGCTCACCCGGGCCGAGAAGATCACCGGCCGTCAGTCCTGACGGCCGGTGCGTGCGAGAACCAACAAGGAGGACGCACATGCGTAGGACGGCAGCGGCACTCGCCGCTCTGGGACTGGCGGTGCTCGGCGTCTCCGCCACCGCGACCACGGCCCAAGCGGGTCCGGTCTGTAATCGGAAGTTGCCAGGGTTCGGCTCTGACGGGATGGTCCGAGCCTGGCAGTTGAAGGACTGCTCCGGCATCTATCTCGGCGGCACCGAGTCCTACGACTCGGACTGGGGTAACGACAAGGGCCCCTTCCAGGGCTCTGACGACAACCGGGCTTCGTCCGTCATGAACACCGGTTACCCCGGGAAGTACGACGTCGTGTCCTTCTACCGGCTGCCCGGCTACAAGGGCGGGTTCGTCTGCTTGGAGCCGGGTGAGCTGTACGCGGACGACCTCAGCGACAACAGGTTCAGCAACGACGACATCGTGGACAACCGGATCTCGTCCCACCGGTGGATCATCAGTTGCTCCAACCTCCTGATCTGAGCCTCGGCTCAGAGCACGCCGACGAAGGCGGACCAGGCCTCTGTGGGGAAGACGAGGGCGGGACCGTGCGGGTTCTTGGAGTCGCGGACGGGGACGACGCCGGGAAGGTCGTCGCTCACCTCGACACAGTCACCGCCGGTCCCGTTGCTGTAGCTGCTCTTGCGCCACCGCAAGAAGCTCAGGTCGGTCCTGCTGTTGGGCTTCATTCCGGTACTCCTCTGCCGCAGCCTCGATCATGGCCAGGGACGCCTCCGGCGGCAGTGCGGCGGCCCTGAGCAGATCGTATGACTCACGATAGTTCTTCACGAGGGCCGGATAGTCGATGACTTGACCGCTGTGCTCCCCTTCGGTGTACACCAGTGGAGGCGCGTCGGCAAAGGTCATGATCTTGGCCATCCCCATCATCAGGGGGTGGACGGCGGCGGTTTCCGGAACGACTTGCAGAATGGATCGAGTGTCCTTGGCCCGCTCTGCGATGTGCGCCAGCAGTTCGGCCATTCCGGCGGGTGGCAGCACCCGTCTGCGGATCACGGACCCGTCCAGGATCGCCCAGAACCTGGGCGGGTTCTCGCCCTCGAAGATCCTGGACCGCTCCAGTCGAGCGCCGACTTTCTGCGCGATCACGTCGTCCGACGCCCGCCACATCGCCGCTCTTGTGATCGCGCTCGCATACGCGCCGGTCTGCAGCAGGCCCGGGACGAGCAAGGGCGCCCACTCCTCGATGCCCTCCGCCTGCCTCTCCAGTTCGACGACGTCCGCGAAGTACTCGGCGATCCCCACCCGTCGCGCCTTGGCCGCGTCTTCACAGCGCCGCTGGAAAAACCCGTCCGTCTCCAGTCGCTCGTCCACATGTCTGGCGAGATCCGTCGGCATCCTGCGCTCACCCCGCTCGATCTGGCTGAGGAACGAGATCCCTCGGAAACTCCCCTCCACCAACTGCTCCAGCGTCAGCCCCGCCTGCTCCCGCTTGTAGCGCAACTCCGCGCCGTAGAAGCAGGGCACGCTCACCGAAGCGTCGGTGTCCTTACGAGGAGGCACAACCCACCACCGCCGTTCGCCAGTTACGGTGCGCAACCAAAACGTCTTTCACGCTACGCCACTCCGCGCCACTCTGTGAGCGATTCGTCACAGACCGCACAGGACACGGAAGGCGTACGCCATGCACCCCCACGACACGACGACCCACGTCGAACAACTCCGCGCCGCCCTGGCGGCGAACGGCATCACGCTCCCCTCCCTCGGGACCGACCTGCCGACCTTCGCGAGCGCGTACGCCGTACCGCCCCTGATCGCGCTCGGCAACTGCAACGAAGCCACCGCCCGCGCCCTGACCGCCGCGCTGCGCAAGGCGGCCGGCGAGTGAGCCCGGACGCCCTCGTCCTGGACCTGCTCGCACTCCCCAAAGCGGTTCCGGAGGTCCGCCACCGCGTCCGCGAGTACCTGGGCGCTCCCTGCCCGGACATCCAACTCTGTGTCAGCGAACTGCTGACGAACGTCATCGACCATGTCGGCGAGGGCGCCCCGGTAACCCTGCGGCTGTCGCGGACGCGGGACCACGTACGGCTGGAGGTCACCGACCCCGAACCGCACGCCTGGCTCGCGCCGCGCCGGCCAGGTGAGACCGAAGAGGGCGGTCGAGGCCTTCTGCTGCTGGACGCGGTGTCGCTGCGCTGGGGCGTTGAGCAGGGGCGTTGCGGCAAAACGGTCTGGTGCGAAGTCCGACCCTACAAGGTTTGAGGTACCGCGGGTTCGTCCCCACGACCAGATTGATGGCTGCGCATCCAGTACGTCACAAGGGGAGGACATCGCATGATCAAGAAGAAGATCGCGGCCGTGCTCGGTGCGGCGGCGCTCGCGGGACTGGGCATCGCCGCCACCGCCACGCCGGCCAGCGCCGCGTACTCCGACTGCAGCTCCGGCGCCCTGTGCGCCTACCTCGGCGACCACGGCGCCGGGGACCCGGGTGAGGTGTTCGGGGACAACAGGGATCTGCTGCAGTACTCCAAGTTCAACAACGCCGAGTCTCTGTACAACAACGGCAACAGTTGCAACGTCCGGATCTACAACGGGTTGAACTACTCCGGCGACTCCTACGTTCTCCCGCGCGGCATCGCCATCTACAACCTCGACGGCCACCTCGGCGGCAAGTGGGCCGACGACGTCGCGTCCAACAACTGGTGCGTGTGACGCGATGCGGAGACTGCTGTGGCTGACCGCCGCGGCGTTCCTCGCGGCCGGGTGCTCCCAAGGGCCCGGCCGTGAGGTCGCGGCAGACGTACAGCCCGATCCGCGTCCCTTGGACGGTGCCCTGCACTTCACCGCGGCGGAGGCAGCCGAGTTGCACCGTTCGGAAGAGCAGGAGATCCGGCAGTGCATGAACAGACGCGGGTTCGACTACCGAGTGGGTCCCGTGGGCGATGTCGAAGGACAGGCCGCCGGGAGCCCCTACGGTCTACTGACGCAGCGGCGGGCATCCGCAGACGGCTACGGCCTCACTGCCCGGCGGCTCAGAACTCCACCAGCCGACCCGAACACTCAGCAGGTCTCCTCCCTGACCGTACGTGAGCGTCAGGCGTGGGAAGAAGCCCTCAAGGGGTCGCCCGACGGGCCACGTGAAGAGATCGTGCTGCAGGACGGGCCCACTCTGTCGGTGGCCACCGACTCCTGTGTGTCCGTCGGGCGCCGGGCGCTGTACGGCGCCTCCTGGGAGCGGGACCACTACACCGTGCAGCACCTCCGCAACGCGATCGTGAAAGACACGCTCGGCCACCGCCTCGTGAAGGCGGCCGAGCGGAAATGGGCCGCGTGCATGCGGGATGAGGGCTTCCGTTACGAGCACCGCGAGGACCCGCTCAAGGCGCTGAAGAAGCGGCTCGACGCCGCCGGCTCGGACGCGGCCGCCCTGCGCGCCACTGGACGCGATGAGCTGAAGACTGCCGTGCGGGACGCCGTGTGCCAGGCCGAGGCTGGGCTCGCCGGAGAGATCTCCCGGGCCCAGAAGCAGGTGGAGAAGGCGCTGCCGCCCGCGCGCACCTCCCGGCTGGAGGAGTTCCGTGCGGCACGGGACAGCGCGTTGCGGCGGGCGGGAGAACCCGCGTGAGGGTGGGCGCCCCGGTGCCGCGCACAGGGACGCCCTCACCTGCCGCGTCAGTGGAAGAAGTGCCGCGTCCCCGTGAAGTACATCGTCACGCCGGCCTTCTTCGCCGCCTCGACGACCAGTTCGTCGCGGACCGAACCGCCGGGCTGGACCACGGCCTTCACGCCGGCCGCGGTGAGGATCTCCAGGCCGTCCGGGAACGGGAAGAAGGCGTCGGAGGCGGCGTACGCGCCCTGTGCGCGCTCGGCGCCGGCCCGCTCCACCGCCAGCTTCGCGGAGTCGACCCGGTTGACCTGGCCCATGCCGACGCCGACGGAGGCGCCGTCCTTGGCGAGGAGGATCGCGTTGGACTTGACGGCCCGGCACGCCTTCCAGGCGAAGGCCAGGTCGGCCAGGTCGGACGGGGAGAGGGCCTCGCCGGTGGCCAGCGTCCAGGTGGCCGGGTCGTCGCCCTCGGCCTGGAGGCGGTCGGTGACCTGGAGGAGGGCGCCGCCGTCGATGGGCTTGACCTCGACCGGGGCGGCGGGGGCCTCGGGGGCGCGCAGCACGCGGATGTTCTTCTTCTTGGTGAGGGCTTCGAGGGCGCCGTCCTCGTAGTCCGGCGCGACGATGACCTCGGTGAAGATTTCCGCGACCTGCTCGGCCAGCTCCTTGGAGACCGGACGGTTGACCGCGATCACGCCGCCGAAAGCGGACAGCGGGTCGCAGGCGTGCGCCTTGCGGTGGGCCTCGGCGACGTCCGCGCCGACCGCGATGCCGCACGGGTTGGCGTGCTTGATGATCGCGACGCAGGGCTCGGCGTGGTCGTACGCGGCACGGCGGGCGGCGTCCGTGTCCGTGTAGTTGTTGTACGACATCTCCTTGCCGTGCAGCTGCTCGGCCTCCGCGAGACCGCCACCCTCGGGCGAGGTGTAGAGGGCCGCGGGCTGGTGCGGGTTCTCGCCGTAGCGCAGGGTGTGGGAGCGGTCGTAGGTGGCGCCGAGGAAGTCGGGGAACGAGGAGTCGTCGACCGGGGCGTACTCGGAGGCGAACCAGGAGGCGACGGCCACGTCGTACGCGGCGGTGTGCTGGAAGGCCTCGGCGGCCAGCCGCTTGCGGGCGGCGAGGTCGAAGCCGCCGTCCTTCACGGCGGAGAGCACGTCGGCGTACCGGGCGGGGCTGGTGACGACCGCGACCGAGGGGTGGTTCTTGGCGGCGGCGCGGACCATCGAGGGGCCGCCGATGTCGATCTGCTCGACGCACTCGTCGGGGGTGGCGCCCGAGGCGACGGTCTCGCGGAACGGGTAGAGGTTGACCACGACCAGGTCGAACGGCGTCACGCCCAGCTCGTCGAGCTGCTGCCGGTGGCTGTCCAGGCGCAGGTCGGCGAGGATGCCGGCGTGCACCTTCGGGTGCAGGGTCTTGACGCGGCCGTCCAGGCACTCGGGGAAGCCGGTGAGCTCCTCGACCTTGGTGACGGGGACACCGGCGGCGGAGATGCGGCCGGCCGTGGACCCGGTGGAGACGAGTTCGACGCCCGCCTCGTGGAGCCCGCGGGCGAGGTCCTCGAGCCCGGTCTTGTCGTAGACGCTGACGAGCGCGCGACGGATGGCCCGCTTGTTGCTCTCGGCGGTGGCGGTCACTGGATAACTACCTTTCGTCCCTCAATGCGATAGCCGTTGCGGGCGAGCCGCCCCACGACATCGACGAGCAGCCTTCGCTCGACTTCCTTGATGCGCTCGTGCAGAGCGCTCTCGTCGTCCTCGTCCCGGATCTCCACCACGCCCTGCGCGATGATCGGCCCGGTGTCGACGCCGTCGTCGACGAAGTGGACGGTGCAGCCGGTGACCCTGGCGCCGTACGCGAGCGCGTCCCGCACACCGTGGGCTCCCGGGAAGCTGGGGAGGAGGGCGGGGTGGGTGTTGACGAACCGCCCCCCGAAGCGGGCCAGGAACTCCTTGCCCACGATCTTCATGAACCCGGCCGAGACGACGAGGTCCGGCTCGTGGGCGGCGACGGCCTCGGCGAGCGCCGTGTCCCACGCGTCGCGGGTCCCGTAGTCCTTGACCTTCCGTACGAACGTCGGCAGTCCGGCGCGCTCGGCGCGGGCCAGCCCCTCGATGCCCTCGCGGTCGGCGCCGACGGCGACGATCTCGGCTCCGTAGGCCTCGACGCCGGTGGCGGCGATCTCGTCGAGGAGCGCCTGAAGGTTGGTGCCGGATCCGGAGACCAGCACGACGAGGCGCTTGGCTCGCTGGGCCACGGGCTTGGCGGCCACGGTGGGGGCCTTTCTCGGGGGAGCGGGGTCTTCACGGGAACGCGGTCTTCACGGCCGTACGTTCTGTACGTTCATCCGTTTGTGCGGTCGTACGAATGCTTCGCGCCCCGGGATACGGGGAAGTCTACGAAGCGGCCGACCGTCAGCAACGATACCGGCACACCGGACGGCCCCCTCGGGACGGGGGCGTGACCGGAAGGTAGCGTCTGCGTGGAGCCGACCCGGGAACGCCACCTTCGCGTCACGCGTTCACCAGTCGTGCCGACCGGTACGTCCGTTCCACCAGATCGTCCGTTCAGATCGCCCGTTCACTGTCGCCAAGGGGAAGACGCTCACTTGATGCCGGACCGCAGCCTGCGACTGCTCACGCTCCCCCAGCAGTCGGCGCAGCCAGGGGAGCGCAGCACCGTGTTGCTGCGGGAGCGCCCCTCTTCACCGCCCGACACCCCCTCGGACCGGGCGGACGGCGGCGAGCAGGACGGCGCCACCGAGAAGGACAATCCGTTCGCACCGCCCCCGGAGGGCACGCCGGACCGCCCCTGGCAGCCGCGGCACCCGTCGGGTGACGGCGGCGATTCCCGGGGGGACGGCGGACGTTCCCCGTGGGGCCGTCAGTGGAGCGACCGGCAGCCCGGCCGCTCCCCCGGCGGCTTCGGCGACCGGCCCGGCGGTTCCGGTTCCGGCCCCGAGGGGTCGGGCGGCGGTGGCACGGGCCCGCGCTGGGACCCGACGGACCCCACCCAGCGGCGCGCCCGCTATGCCCTGCTGTGCGGCATGTGGGCCCTCTTCTTCGCACTCTTCACCTGGCCGTACGTGGCCCTGCTGCTCGGTGCCCTGTCCCTGTACTGGGGCATCAGCGCGCTGCGCGCCAAGCCCCGCGCCGCCTCGGACCCGGACACCCCGACCCCGCCCGCCGACCAGACCGGCCGTCCGCAGCGGACCGCAGCGATCAGCGGCCTGGTCACGTCCTCCCTGGCCATCGTCCTGGTCGCCGCGTCCTTCGGCGCCCAGCTGGTCTACAGCGACTACTACACCTGCCGGAACGACGCCCTGACCAACGCGGCGAAGCAGAACTGCGAGACCCACCTCCCGGAGCAGCTCCGGGACCTGCTGGGCACGGAGGGCTGACGCCACCTCCTGACGCCGGGCGCGGCGATTTCAACCCGTCCGGCGTTTGAGGCCTTTCAGCCCGTCCGGCGCTTGGGGCCTTTCAACCCGTCCGGCGTTTGAGGCCTTTCAGCCCGTCCGGCGTTCGGGGCCTTTCAGCCCGTCCGGCGTTTGAGGACGAGGCCCGTTCAGGGCCGAAGCGGGGTCTGGGGGCGCAGCCCCCAGGGACGGGAAGGGTAGGGGCGGCGGGGGCGAAAAAGCCACTGCGGCGACGCCGCGCCGGCGCCACTCAAGGCACCCGCGGCGCCCCCTCCCCAGGGGAGTCGACCGGCAGCAGATCGTACGGCGCCTCGCCACCACCGCCGGCGTCGTCGGCGGCGGCGGCGCCACCACCGTCCCCCCGCCCCCACCACCGCCCCACCACGGGCAACGAGACCCACCCCCACCGGCGCCCACCACCGGTATCAGCCGCGTCCCCGCCCTCCACCACCTGCGCCGAAGCGGCAGCGCCCCGGCCCCGGCCCCGCCACGCCCTCGCCAGCACCGCCACCGGCAGCGCCACCACCCCGACCCACGCCAGCGTCGCGCCCCCGGCCTGCCACCACACCGGCCCGAACCGCGCGAGGGCGCCATCCCCGAGCGGCCCACCCGCCAGCGCGGCCAACAGGGCGACGAGGACCGCGCAGAGCACGGCGGCCAGTACCGCGGCGGCGACGGTCCGCCGCCATGACCATGGCCCGGCGGCCTCATGGGCGCCCGGGTCCGCCCCCGTCGCCGCCCGCGCCGTGAACCAACCCACCACCGTCCCCGCCACCAGCGGCACCGCCCCGGCCACCCAGTGCAGCGGCGTGCCAGGTCCCGCGTCCGGCACCGCCGCCAGCAGCGGGAACGGCGGCAGCAGCGGTGCCGGGTCGGAAGCGAAGGGGTCCACGGCATGGCCGGTACCGAGCGCGAAGCCGGGACCGAGGGCGTACGCCGCCGCCCACACCGCCGCGTTCGGCACCAGAGTCAGACAGAGCAACAGCACGGCGAACCGCCCCGACCACCCCTCGGTCAGCTGCAGGAAGGCCTCCCGCGCGGCGGCTCCGTGCCACACCAGCGACACCGCGAGCAGCAGCGCACCGCCGCCGACGAGCACCGCCGCACCGGCGCCCGCGGCGCGTGTCGCGGCGCCCAGGCGCGCGTCCGGTTCCACCATCAGCTCCCGCAGGTTCCGGGGCAGCACGCGCAGCGCCCGTCCCACCGGCCCGCCCGGACGGCCGAACGCCGTCCACACGCCCGCGCCCGCCGCGCCCATGGCGACCAGCGGCAGGCACACCACCGCCCACCACCAGGAGGGCCGCAGCGCACCGCCCGCCGCGTACAGCACGACGGGCGTGGCGACCGCGAGGTAGCCGACGACGACCCCCGCCCAGGCGTTGCGCGCGGAGACGGGCGGCGGTCCGGCGTCCGGGAGGATCCGGCCCCCGCCCACCCGCACACCGACCCCCGCCTTCGCACCCGCGCCCACCGCCACGCCCACGCCGTCCCCCGGGTCCGTGGCGTCCCGGGCCGCCCGGTGCAGCAGCCACACCGGCAGCAGGAGCAGCAGCAACGGGGTGACGCCCACGGGCGCTGGGGCGCCGGAGAGCGTGTCGGCACGGACCAGTTCGGCGCCGTGCGCCAGCACCCACAGGGCGGCGGCGACGTGCAGTGCGCCGCCGGGCCCGCTGTCGGGGTACGGCGAGCTGATCCACAGCAGGGTCACGAGCGCGGCACACGAAGCCAGTCCCAGTCCCGCCGCGACCACGCCGCCCAGGAGGCCGGCGGCCAGCCCGGGCGACCGGTCGCGCCACCGGGTGCGGAGCAGGGACAACGGGGCTCGGCGAGCGGTCGTCTGGATCACGCCGCCATGCTCCCAACGACACGCGCTTTACCGTCGTAACAGGCGAAGCTCCGCTGTGTCGCTCAATATATGTTTATGTACTTTTTCGTACGAAGGGGCGCCTTGTGACGCGGAGCCCTGCAACCCCGCTCCCTCCTCCCAAGACACGCCGACGCCTGCGCGAGACCGCCGCGCTGACGCAGGCTCAGCTCGCGGCACGGGTGGGCGTCACCCGCGAGACGGTCCGTGCGTGGGAGAGCGGCCGCACGACCCCGCGCGGCCGGAAACGGGAGGCGTACGCGAAGCTGCTGAACACCCTGGCCGAGGAGGCGACGGCGCGGCGGGCGAAGCCGGGGCCCACCGCGTCGCCGGAACCAGCCCCGGAACCGGCCCCGGTACCAGTCGTCGTGGCCGTCGGCGCCGGGCCGGCGGACGCCTCAGAGGAAGCCGCCGACAGTCTCGTACTCCCCGCGAAGTCACTTGACGAGCGGCGGCCGGACCCGGACCCGGGCCCGAAAGCGGATCCCGAAGCGGCTACTGAACGGGAGTCAGGACCGGAACCACGGCCCGAGCCGACGCCCGAGCCGATGCCTGATCCGGCCGCCTTGACGCCCGCTCAGGCATTCGACGCGCTGTACGAGTTCAGCGCCCCCGCCCTCGTACGGCAGACCTTCCTGCTGACCGGCCGCCGTGAGCTGGCGCGCGAGTCGGTGGAGCGGGCCTTCCAAGTGGCCTGGGAGCACTGGCCCGAGGTGGCCCGCGACCGCGACCCGGTGGGCTGGGTGCGGGCGGCGGCGTACGAGTACGCGCTCTCACCCTGGCAGCGGTTCCGCCTGCGCCACCGGCATCCGGAGCCGCCGCCCGCCGACCCCGGCGACCGCACCCTGCTGAACACCCTCCTCAGACTCCCCCCGCCGCACCGCCGCACACTCCTGCTGTACGACGGTGTGGGCCTGGGCCTGCCCGAGACGGCCGCGGAGACGGAGGCGAGCACCCCGGCGGCGGCCAGCCGGCTGCTGCACGCCCGCGAGGCCGTCGCCGACCGGCTGCCCGAGCTGGCCGACCCGCGGGTACTGCACCGGCGGCTGGCCGAACTGGCGTCGACCGAGCGGCTGCGGGCCGCCAGGCCGCCTACGGTGCGAATGGGCAGCGAACGCCGGGCACGGTTGCTGACCCGGGCCGCGATCGCCTTCACCGTCGCCCTCATCGGCACCACGGCCCTGACCCTGCGCACCGCGCCCACGCACTACGAGCCGCCCGTGTCCCCGGGGGAGACGGTGCGCGGAGTGCCGCCCAAGGTGGCGCCGGGGGCGCTGTCGGACGAACAGCTGGAGCTGCGGCAGAGGCTGCGGGACCAGTTGCAGGACGGGCCGGAGCGGCTGACGCCCCGGCTGGAGTGACGTGCCGTACGCCGAGTGGCCCGCCCCCCGAGGACAGGGGGCGGGCCACTCGGTGTGGCCGCTGCGCGCGGCCGGTGCGGCCGGGTCAGCCGGCCAGGATGGCGCGGGCGAGCTTCGCCGTCTCGGTCGGCGTCTTGCCGACCTTGACGCCGGCGGCCTCCAGGGCCTCCTTCTTCGCCTGGGCGGTGCCGGACGAACCGGAGACGATGGCGCCGGCGTGGCCCATGGTCTTGCCCTCGGGCGCGGTGAAGCCCGCGACGTAGCCGACGACCGGCTTGGTCACGTTCTTCGAGATGTACTCGGCCGCACGCTCCTCGGCGTCGCCGCCGATCTCGCCGATCATGACGATCAGGTCGGTCTCGGGGTCGGCCTCGAACGCGGCGAGCGCGTCGATGTGCGTGGTGCCGATGATCGGGTCGCCACCGATGCCGACGGCGGTCGAGAAGCCGATGTCACGCAGCTCGTACATCATCTGGTACGTCAGCGTGCCGGACTTCGAGACCAGACCGATGCGGCCCGGCTTGGTGATGTCGCCCGGGATGATGCCGACGTTGGACTGGCCCGGCGTGATGATGCCGGGGCAGTTCGGGCCGATGATCCGGGTCTTGTTGCCCTTCTTGCCGGCGTACGACCAGAAGGCGGCCGAGTCGTGCACGGCGATGCCCTCGGTGATCACGACGGCCAGCGGGATCTCGGCGTCGATGGCCTCGACGACGGCGTCCTTGGTGAACTTCTCCGGCACGAAGATGACGGAGACGTTGGCGCCGGTCTTCTCGATGGCCTCCTTGACGGTGCCGAAGACCGGTACCTCGGTGCCGTCGAAGTCCACGGAGGTGCCCGCCTTGCGCGGGTTCACGCCGCCCACGACCTCGGTGCCGTCACCCAGCATGAGCTTGGTGTGCTTCATGCCGGTGGCACCGGTCATGCCCTGGACGATGACCTTGCTGTCCTTGTTGAGCCAGATAGCCATGGTGTGTTGGTGTCCTCGTCCTGAGTGCTTACTTGGCGGCGGCGTGAGCCAGCTCGGCGGCCTTGTCGGCCGCGCCGTCCATGGTGTCGACGCGCTGGACCAGCGGGTGGTTGGCGTCGGTGAGGATCTTGCGGCCCAGCTCGGCGTTGTTGCCGTCGAGACGGACGACGAGCGGCTTCTCGACCTTCTCGCCGCGGTCCTCCAGGAGCTTCAGCGCCTGGACGATGCCGTTGGCGACCTCGTCGCAGGCGGTGATGCCGCCGAAGACGTTGACGAACACGGAGCGGACGTCCGGGTCGCCGAGGATGATCTCCAGGCCGTTCGCCATGACCTGGGCGGAGGCGCCGCCACCGATGTCCAGGAAGTTGGCGGGCTTGACGTTGCCGTGCGCCTCACCGGCGTACGCGACGACGTCGAGGGTGCTCATGACGAGACCCGCGCCGTTGCCGATGATGCCGACCTCGCCGTCGAGCTTGACGTAGTTGAGGTTCTTCTCCTTGGCAGCCGCCTCGAGCGGGTTGGCGGCGGCCTTGTCGTGGAGCTCCTCGAAGTCCGGGTGACGGAACTCGGCGTTGTCGTCGAGCGACACCTTGCCGTCGAGGGCGATGACGTCACCGGAGACAACCTTGGCCAGCGGGTTGACCTCGACCAGGAGGGCGTCCTCCTTGATGAAGGTGTCCCACAGCTTGACCAGGATGTCGGCGACCTGGTCGGCGACCTCGGCCGGGAACTTCGCGGCCTCGACGATCTCGCGCGCCTTCGACGGCGTCACGCCGTCGATCGCGTCGATCGGGGTCTTGGCGACGGCCTCCGGACGGGTGGCCGCCACCTCCTCGATCTCCATGCCGCCCTCGACGGAGGCGATGGAGAGGAAGGTGCGGTTGGCACGGTCGAGGAGGAAGGAGACGTAGTACTCCTCGACGATCTCCGGGGCGGTCTCGGCCAGCATCACCTTGTGGACCGTGTGGCCCTTGATGTCCATGCCGAGGATGTCCGTCGCCCGGGCGACGGCCTCGTCCGCGGAGGCGGCCAGCTTCACGCCACCGGCCTTGCCGCGACCACCGACCTTCACCTGCGCCTTGACGACGGACTTGCCGCCCAGACGCTCGGTGATCTCGCGCGCCGCCTCAGGCGTGTCGATGACTTCACCGGCCAGCACCGGTACATCGTGCTTGGCGAAGAGGTCCCTCGCCTGGTACTCGAACAGGTCCACGCGCTTCCGTCCCTATCAGTGATCTCGCGGTTCGTTGGATGCGTGGGCGTGCCGCGAAGGGCAACGTGACGTCCGCTGTGAGTCACAAGGGGGGCGCACACGGTGTCCGAGCGCGCGGCATGTCCGTCTCGCAGGTTATCGCCGCTTGCGGAGGGTCTCTAAATCGTGGGTCACACCTGAGCGGTGATGCCTGTCACATGATGCCGCGCTCACTGGCACGGGGTGCCGGGAGTGAGGGCTCGCGGGGGCTCGGGGCGGAGGGCTCCGCGAACCGGCTGAGGGGCCTCACCGGGTTGGGGTCGACCCGGTGAGGCCCGTGGAACGCCCCGGGGCCCGCGGCAGTGCGGACTCCGGGGGTGCGGGGCGGCTGATCCCCACCCCAATGGGGACCGGCCGACCCGATCCGCGGGGCTACGGCCGGACGGAGGCCGACGGCTTTCGGCCGAACCGTCCGGGGCCGTGCGCTCCGCGAAGCCCGTGGTTCACCTGATGTCCAGGTGGACGGATGTCAGACGCCGTACGGGTTGCCGAGTGCGCCGTAGGCGCTGTCCCGGACGTCCTGTACGTAGCCGGGGGTCACCGACCGGGTGACGTCCCCCACACCGGTGACGGCGTTGCCGGCCAGCGGGGTCTGCTGAACGGTTCCGGTCACGTCCTGCGCGAAGGGCTCGGCCTGTCCGGCGACGCCGTGCGCGAAGGGCGCCACCTCGCCGGTGACGCCGTACGCCAGCGACGTGGCGCTGCCGCCGACGCCCTCGACGACCGGCTGGACCGTCTCGGCCACGGCGTCGACGACCGGCCGCACGGCACCGGTGACGCCCTCGGCGAACGGTCCCACCTGCCCGGTCACGCCCTGCGCCAGCGGCGGTACGGTCCCGACGACGCCGCCCGCGAAGGGCCGCACGTCGCCCGCGACGCCGGTCGCCAGTCCGCCCGCGTCCCGGACGGCCTGCCCGGCGACGGGCACCGCTCCGTCCACGACGGTGTTCGCGACCGGCGGGAGTACGGCGTCCCTGGTGTCGCCGGTGGCCTGGCCGACCAGCCCGGTGGCGTACGGCCGCACGTCCGCGACGACGCCCTCGACGACCGGCACGGCGCCGGTGACGGCCCGGTCGGCGACCGGCGGGGCGACGGCGTCGACGGTCTCGCGTGCGGCGGTCTGGGCCTGGTGCCGGGTCTGGGCCTGGGCCTCGTTCTGGGCCTGGTCCAGCTCCGGCGCGAAGGCGGAGAGGGGGCCGAAGAGGTAGTCGACGTCGTCGGTGGGGGTGAGGCGGTCGCGGTCGGGGGTGACGTCGGACGTGATGCCGGAGGTGATGCCGGAGGTGGCATCGGAAGTGGAGTCGGCGGTGGTGGTGGCGGCGGTGGTGGTGCGGGTGGCGGCAGTGGTGGCGTCGGCCTTGGCAACCGTGTCCGTCACGGCGTCCGGGACGGACACGGAGGCGGCCGGCAGCTCGTCGGCACTCGCCACGGAGGAGCCCAGTGCCCAGGCACCGGTCACGCCGGCGGCGATGACTATGGAACGGCGGATGTTCTTGTTCATGGGTACGTCAGGGTCCTTCGAAGAGCTTGGGGACATTTCCGAATGCCGTGCCGGATGATGCGGCGCCGACGGCACCCGCCCGGAAGAGTGAGAAGCGTCCGGACGGTGGGCAGACCTCTCCGCCCCCGCGCGGCGGGTCTGCGGCGGGGGAAGGCCCTGCTCTAGGCGGGAGAGACGGGAATGTCCCGGTACCGGTCCCGGGTCTCGGCGGCGTCGGCATGCGCGAAGGCGCCGGGCACGAGTCGGAACGGGATCCGGTGATGCGGGGTGACCGCGTGTGCGTCACCGTGGCGCGGCGTGCCGTGATCGGCACCGGCTCCGGTGCCCAGCGTGCCGTCGGGGTCGCCGGTGGGTGCCCGGTGGGCGGGGGCGTGCTCGGTGGGCGCGGGAACGGCGCGGTGGGTGTCGACGTGCGCCGCGGCGGGCGACCCGCCGCCGACGGTCTCCGGGCCGTACGCGACGTGTGCCGCGACTCCGGCGCCGTCGGAGGGCCGGGCGTCGAAGGCGACGGACGTGTCGGCGGCGTCGGACGTGTCCGGCACCGTGGTCGAGGGCCCCGGCCGCGGGTCCGTGCCGACCGGCATCAGCCGACCGGGAACGTCGGCCATGCCGGCCGGGTCCGGCAGGAACGGCAGCGAAGGCGACGACGGCAGCGAAGGCCGCGTAGGCGAGGTCAGCGAAGGCGTGTTCAGCGAGGGCGGGGAAGGAAGCGGCGGCAACGCCTCCAACGGCGGCACCTCCGTCTGCGCGACCGCCCCGAGCCCGTCGGCCACCGTCTCCACCGCGTCACCGACCGGCCGCACGACCCGGGCCTCCACGGACCGGACGACATCCTCGGCAACCGGACGAAGCTCCGAAAGCACGGCGCCGGAGCGCTGGGCGGCCCTGGAGTCCTGGGCGGCAGCCCCGGACTCCTGGCCGGTCTGGCCGGTCCGAGAGTCCTGCGGGACGGTTGGTTCCCGTCCTTCCCGCGGGCGCTCCGTGGGCACGTCGGCGGGCACATCGACGACCTGTCCGATCGCGTCCCGCACGGACGGCACCCCCTCGGCCGCCTGTGCCCGCTCTCCGCAGAGGATCCCGAGCACGAACAACCCGCCCACCAGCAGCGCCACGTGCAGCGCACGCCGCCCGGCCACCGTGCGCAGCATGCGCAGAGCGGCACCGGGCAGGACTGCTGACCAGATCAAGAGGGGGAGATTCCTCCCGTGCGGCGGAACGGATCGCGCGTCGAACATCGCATCGACACGACGCGCGATCCTCGCACGGAGGTCCGGAGGTTGCGCAAGCCCGCTCTTACCGATGGGCAGTCATGTCCGTTTTACCGGCAGGAATCGGGCCACCTCGGATCGACAAATCGTCACCCGGCATCCGGTATCGGCAGGGGACGCTTCTCGATCGCCGCCGCCATCACCTCCGGGAAGAGATCGGGCGTGCAGGCGAAGGCCGGCGCGTCCAGTGCGGCGAGCGCCGCCGCGTGCTCCCGGTCGTACGCGGGCGCCCCCTCGTCGGACAGCGCCAGCAACGTCACGAACTGCACCCCCGCCGCCTTCATCGCCGCGACCCGCTTGAGCATCTCGTCCCGTATGCCTCCCTCGTACAGGTCGCTGATCAGCACGACCACCGTCTCCGTGGGCCGGGTGATCTGCGACTGGCAGTACGCCAGCGCACGGTTGATGTCCGTACCGCCGCCGAGTTGCGTGCCGAAGAGCACGTCGACCGGGTCGTCGAGCTGGTCGGTGAGGTCGACGACCGCCGTGTCGAAGACGACGAGCCGGGTGTCGATCGCCCGCATGGACGCCAGCACCGCGCCGAACACGGACGCGTACACGACGGACGCCGCCATCGACCCCGACTGGTCGACGCAGAGGACGACCTCCTTCTTCACGGACCGGGACGCCCGCCCGTAACCGATGAGCCGCTCCGGGACGATCGTCCGGTACTCGGGCAGGTAGTGCTTGAGGTTGGCCGCGATCGTGCGGTTCCAGTCGATGTCGTGGTGGCGCGGCCGGCTGATGCGGGCGCTGCGGTCGAGGGCGCCGGTGAGGGTGGCTCGGGTGCGGGTGGCGAGCCGCTTCTCCAGGTCCTCGACGACCTTGCGCACGACCGCCCGCGCCGTTTCCCTCGTCGTCTCCGGCATCGCCTTGTTGAGGGACAGGAGGGTGCCCACGAGGTGCACATCGGCCTCCACGGCCTCGAGCATCTCCGGCTCCAGCAGGAGCGCGGCGAGACCGAGCCGGTCGATCGCGTCCCGCTGCATGACCTGCACGACGGAGGAGGGGAAGTAGGTCCGGATGTCCCCCAGCCAGCGCGCCACGGCCGGCGCGGAGGTCCCGAGCCCCGCCGAACGGTCCCGTCCCGCCCGTGGCTTGTCCCCCTTTCCGTAGAGCGCGGTGAGCGCCCCGTCCATCGCGGCGTCCTGTCCGGAGAGCGTGTGGCCGGTGCCGTCGGCCGGGTCACCGCCGAGCACGAGCCGCCACCGCCGCAGCCGTTCCTGTGCCGTGTCGGTGTCCACCGGCTCGGTCGTCATACGTCCACCCCCACAAGGTCGTTGTCGTCGGCCCCCGACCGCCGGCCACCGGTGCCGGGCCCGACAGTGCGATTACCCGCGCCCGCATCGCCCGCCACGCTCGCCGCGCCTGCCGTGCCCACCACACTCGCCGTGCCCGCCGCGCCTCCCGCGCGGGCAGTGCCATCGCCCGCGCCCGCATCGCCCGCCACGCTCGCCGCGCCTGCCGTGCCCGCCACGCTCGCCACGCCTGCCGTGCCCACCACACTCGCCGTGCCTGCCGCGTCCACCGCGCCCGCCGTTCCTACCGTGCCCACTGCGCTCGCCGTGCCCACCGCGCCCACTGCGCTCGCCGTGCCCACCGCAACCGCCGCGCCCACTGCGCCCGCCCCGCCTGCCGCACCCGCCGCGCCCACTGCGCTCGCCCCACCTGCCGCTCCTGCCGCACCCGCCGTGCCCACCGCACCCGCCCCGCCTCCCGTGCCCGCCGCACCCACCGCGCTAGCCGCGCCCACCGCGTCCAGGCCCAGCAGCAGCCGGACCACCGGCAGTACGGCGTCGGCGCGTCCGGTGTCCAGTCCGGCCGCGAAGCCGGGTATGCCGGAACCGGCCGTCGTCACACTCCCCCGCCACTCCGGTCCACGCCGGACCAGCTCGCCGAGGCTGCGGCGCACTCCCGGCTCGTAGGCCGAGAAGGTGCGCCGTAGCAGCGGCAGCACGTCCGTGAACGCCTCCGCCGGTACGCCGGTCAGCCAGGCGTCGACCAGTGCCAGCAGTCGCTCGTCGTGGAGGAGCAGCATGCCGCCGCCCGAGCCGCCTCCCACGAAACCCTCGATCCAGGCCGCCGCGTCCGCCGGTGGCGTCCCCGGAGAAAGCACCAGGCCCATGAGCCGCGCCGCCTCGTCCGGCGCCAGCTCGCCGTCGTCCAGCAGGAGCCGTACGGAGCGCCCCCGGACGATGCCGGGCACGGTGTCCCGCGCGGAGAGCGTGCGCAGCACGGCCTGCCAACGGGACCGGAGATCGCCGTGGCCCGGCGCGGGGTCGTCGCCGAGAAGGCCCACCGCACCGTGCACGGCGTCCACGTGCCGGCGCATCTCCTCGGCCGCGTCGGCATCCAGCGCGGCACAGGCCGGGGGCAGGCCGACGAAGACCCGCTCGGCGAGGCCCGCGGCGACCTCGGCCAGTGCGCCGGTGTCGGTGCCGCGCACATCGCCGTAGCGCAGGGAACGGACCAGGGCCGGCAGGGCCTGGGCGAGATGGCCGACGTCCGTGTCGAGCGCCGCGCGGTCGGCGAGTATCCGCATCACCGGGGGGAGCGCGTCCGGCAGTTCGGCGAGCAGGCAGCGTTCGGCGAGCGCGGTGACCTCGGCGAGACCCCGCGCGGTGACGGCGTCCGTCTCGGCTCTGGCGGTCGCGGCGGCGAGCACGGTCGTGCCCCACACCCCGGCCTCGGCGACCCGCACCGACAGCTCCGGCTCCCACCGCAGCCGCCACGTCTCCCGGAACGTACCCGTGCTGCCCCGCGAGGCGACCGGCTCACCCCACCCGACGCCGAGCAGCCGCAGCCGGTGCAGCAGTCTGCTGCGGCCCGCGTCGGTCTCCTTGCGCAGGTCCAGCTCCAGCTCCCGCGCCGGCGCCTCCGGTTTGAGCCGCAGCCGCCGCTGGGTCCGGGCGAGGTCCCGCTGCAACGGCACCGCCGGCGCTCCGGCGGGCACCTCCCCCAGCACGTCGCCCACGACCAGCCGGTCGTGCACCAGCGCCAGCGGCACGTCCGAGCCCTCGCACATCACCGCGCGCACGGCGTCCGTCGTCTCGCTCAGTCCGGGCAGCGGACGGCCGCGCATCACCGCGAGGGTCTCGGCCAGCCGCACTGCCTCGATGACGTGCGCCGAGGAGACCATCCGGTCCTCCTCCCGCAGCAGCCCGGCCACCTTGGTCAGCCACCGCTCGACGGGCCGGTCCGCCGCGCCGAACAGATGCCCGTACCAGCCCGGCGACTCGATGCCCGCCCCGTACCCACTGGCCCGGGACAGCCGGCGGTGCGTCCAGGGCACCCAGGTCATGTCCACCTTGGTCCTGGGCAGCCCCTTCAGCAGCGCCCGGTCGGCGGCGACGGTGACCTTGCGGCGGAGCGCGGGCACGTGCCAGGCCCCGCAGACCACGGCGACGCCCTGGGCGAACTCGCGCCGCGCCGCCCGTATCTGGAGGCGCATGTACGCCTCCCGCACGAGGTCCCGGTCGCGCCCGCCGCCCTCCTCCGTCTCCCGCAGCGCCCCCATGGCCTCCTCCAGCGCCGTGAACGGGGCGAGCGCGTCCCCGTCGCCCGTGCCCCGGTGCTCGACGACGTCCTCCCACCAGCGTTCGGGATCGTCGTGACCGGCGGCCTCGGCGAGGGCGGCCAGCGGATCCGCCCGGACGCCGGGGACGTCGGTACTGGGCTCGTCCCCCTCCTCGGAGCCTGGCTTCCCCGGCTCCGGCTCCTCCCCCTCCTTTCCCTCTTTCCCCTCGTCCCCGGCACGCTCCGCCACCTGCCACGCAAGCGTGTGCGTGGCCGGGAGGTCGATGAAGCGGGCCGGGACGTCGTGTTCCAGGGCCCAGCGGAGGACCACCCACTCCGGGGAGAACTCGGCCAGCGGCCAGAAGGCCGAGCAGCCGGGCTCGTCCACGGCGTGGGCGAGGAGCGCGACCGGCGGCCGCATGTCCTCGTCGGCGGCCAGCGGGATCAGGGCGTCGGCCTCCGGCGGCCCCTCGATCAGCACGACCCCCGGCCGGGCCGCCTCCAGCGCGGCGCGGACCGCCCGTGCCGACCCCGGACCGTGGTGGCGTACGCCCAGCAGCAGTGGTCCACCACCGGAACCCCCGGCCCCGCCCGGCGTGCCGGACCCTCCGCTCCCGGCCCTGTCAGTGCCCGTCACACCGTCCCCCTCGCCTACGGGTCCAGGTCGAGTCATCGTCGTCCCCCGTCGCGCCGGCCATGGGGGCACCCGTCCGCAGCGGCGTCCGCATCCGCATAGCGTTCACAGGCTCACCTCCCGGCACGCCCGGTAGAAGTCCTTCCAGCCGTCGCGCTCGCGGACGACCGTCTCCAGGTACTCCTGCCAGATGACGCGGTCGGCGGCCGGGTCGCGGACGACGGCGCCGAGGATGCCCGCGGCGACGTCGCCGGACCGCAGCACCCCGTCGCCGAAGTGGGCGGCCAGCGCGAGGCCGCCGGTGACCACGGAGATGGCTTCGGCCGTCGACAGCGTGCCGCTGGGCGACTTCACCTTCGTACGCCCGTCGCTCGTCAGTCCGTCGCGCAGCTCGCGGAAGACGGTGACGACACGGCGGATCTCGTCGATGCCGTCGGGCGCCGACGGCAGGTCGAGGGAACGGCCGATCTCGTCGACGCGGCGGGAGACGATCTCGACCTCGGCCTCGGCGGTCTCCGGCAGCGGCAGCACCACGGTGTTGAAGCGGCGGCGCAGGGCACTGGACAGCTCGTTGATCCCGCGGTCGCGGTCGTTGGCGGTGGCGATCAGGTTGAATCCGCGGACTGCCTGCACCTCCTGGCCCAGCTCCGGTATCGGCAGGGTCTTCTCCGACAGGATCGTGATGAGCGTGTCCTGCACGTCGGCCGGGATACGGGTCAGTTCCTCCACCCGGGCGGTCATGCCGTCCGCCATGGCCCGCATGACCGGGCTGGGCACGAGCGCGGCGCGGCTGGGGCCGTGGGCGAGGAGCTGCGCGTAGTTCCAGCCGTAGCGGATCGCCTCCTCGGGTGTGCCGGCCGTGCCCTGCACCAGCAGGGTCGAGTCGCCGCTGACGGCCGCCGCGAGGTGTTCCGACACCCAGGTCTTCGCCGTGCCGGGCACGCCGAGCAGGAGCAGGGCGCGGTCGGTGGCGAGCGTGGTGACGGCGACCTCGACGATGCGGCGCGGGCCCACGTATTTCGGGGTGATCACCGTGCCGTCGGGCAGGGTGCCGCCGAGCAGGTAGGTGGCGACGGCCCACGGCGACAGCCTCCAGCGGGCCGGACGCGGGCGGTCGTCCTGCGCGGCCAGCGCGGTGAGTTCGGCCGCGAAGGCGTGCTCGGCGTGCGGCCGCAACGCTTCCGCCTCGGACGCTGCCCCACTCCGGCCCGGATCGACGGACGTCGGGTCGACGGACGTCGGTGCCACGGACGGCGGTTCCACGGGCCTCGGTCCCACGGGCGTCGGTTCTACGGACACAGGCATGGCTGATTCCCCCTCCAGCTCGGCCGGTTCGATCTGTCATCCACGGTGCACCACGCCACTGACAATCGCTCTGACCTGCAGAAACGCTCTCGATCGGTCGATTGTCAGTGGTGGGACCTACCTTCGATGGCATGACTCAGCAGGGGGTGCGCTGGACCGTGGACCAGGTGCTGGCACTGGCGCCTGACGCCGCGTCACGCAGAGCGGGCGGCAAACTCGGCGCGGCAGGGCCGTGGTCCGAGGTGGGGAGTTCCGACGAGGGGACGGTGTGGGGGCTGTGCAAGGGCAGCGGCAGCGAGCCGTATCAAACGGTCGTCGACATCGCGGACATGTCCGGGCCCGCGTACAAGTGCGGTTGCCCGAGCCTCAAGTTCCCGTGCAAGCACGCGCTCGGGCTGCTGCTGCTCTGGGCGGGCGGCGACGGTGTGATGCCGGGGGCGAAGGCGCCGGACTGGGCGGAGCGGTGGATCGCCGGACGGCGCGAGCGCGCGGAGGAGAAGAGGACGGCGGACTCGTCCGGCTCCGCCGCCGGGACCGCCGATCCGGCGGCGGCGCGGCGCCGGGCGGAGCAGCGGGCCGGGCGGATCACCGCGGGCGCGACGGAGCTGGAGCAGCGGCTGACGGACCTGCTGCGCGGCGGTCTGGCCGGCGCGGAGCAGACGGGCTATGAGCTGTGGGAGGAGACGGGCTATGAGCTGTGGGAGGAGACGGCGGCCCGCATGGTCGACGCCCAGGCATCGGGGCTGGCCTCGCGGGTGCGGGAGCTGGGCGCCATACCGTCGTCCGGCTCCGGATGGCCGGTCCGGCTGCTGGAGGAGTGCGCTCTCCTCCATCTGCTCGACCAGGGCTGGCTGCGCCGTGAGCAGTTGCCGGACGGCCTGGCGGCGACGGTCCGTGCACGCGTCGGCCTGTCGGCGTCCGCGGACGGCCCCGCGGTCCGGGACCGCTGGCTGGTCCTCTCCCAGTACGACACCGCGGACACCCGGCTGACGACCCGTCGCATCTGGTTGTACGGCGCGGAGACGGACCGCATCGTGCTGCTCCTCTCCTACGGCGCCGCGGGCCGGGCCCCGGAACCGGCGCTGCCGGTGGGACTGGCCCTCGACGCGGAGGTGTCGGCGTATCCGGGCGCCGGGCAGCAGCGGGCCGCCCTGGGCGAACAGTTCGCGCCGCCCATCCCCACGGAGCTACGCCCGAAAGGGCTGACGACGTCCCAGGCGGCCGTCCGTTACGGCGAGGCTCTCCGCGACGACCCGTGGCTGGAGTCGGCGCCGGTGACTCTGGATCAGGTCGTCCCGGTACCGGACGGCGGCCACTGGCAACTGGCGGACGCCGACGCGGACACGGCGCTGCCGCTCGCCCCGGCGGCCGGAAACCGTCCGGGCCTGTGGCGCCTGGTCGCCCTGTCGGGCGGCGCGCCCGTCAAGGTCTTCGGCGAGTGCGGCCACCGGGGCTTCACTCCGCTGACGGCATGGCCGGCCGGACCGGGCCCGGCGGTGCCGCTGTGCTGACCCGTCCCATGTAAAGGAAACGGAATGCGAGCGGAAGGGAACCGCATGACCACGACGCCCGCTCCCGCGGACGCGCCCGTGCCGGGCGTCTGGGAGGAACTCGTCACCTCGGCGCTGCTCGGCACGGACCGGCGCACTCCCCCGGGCTGCGAGCCCGGCCCGCGCGCACCGGCGGCGCTGCTGGACGCGGCGGCGGCGGAGACCGTTCGCCGACGCGCCGGACTGTGCCCGGCCCGCGCGGCCCGGCGCCCGGAACCGGCTCCCGAGGATCCCCGCCCACGGTTGCCGGCCGCGGCCGCTCGCCGACTCACGATGCTGCTCACCGATCGCCCCGGGACGGCGGGCGGCGGCCGGAGAGGCACCGCGCCCGACCTGATGGAACTGCTGCCCCAGTGGCTGGCGACGGCGAACGCCCGCGGTTACGCGGCACCGCCCCAGGCGGTCCCGGCCCTGCTGGACGCGGCACGGGGGCGTACGGACCTGCGTCCGGCGGCGCTGACGTTCGCGGGGCCCCGCGCCCTGTGGCTGGCCCGGCTGAATCCGGACTGGCGGTTCGCCCTGCGCGCGACGCCGGGCGGAGGCACCGCGCTGCCCGGCCCCGAGGCCACGGAGCGGGTGCGTGGGCTCTGGGAGGAGGGCCTGTTCGCCGAGCGGGTCGCCCTGCTGGCGTCCCTGCGCGCCCGCGATCCCGCCGCGGCGCGCGAGCTGCTGGCCTCGACCTGGGCCACCGAGCGGGCCGAGGACCGGCTGATGTTCCTCGACTCGCTGCGGACGGGGCTGGAACCGGCGGACGAGCCGTTCCTGGAGCAGGCCCTGGCCGACCGCAGCCGCAACGTACGGGCGACGGCCGCGGAGTTGCTGTCGGCGCTGCCGGATTCGGCGCTCGCCGCGCGGATGGCGGCGCGGGCCGTGACGTGCGTGTCCCTCGACCGCGCGCTGTACCCACCGGCGATCGCCGTCGAAGCACCCCACGAGTGCGACGCGGGCATGGAGCGGGACGGCGTCGTGGCCAAGCCGCCCGCGGGGCGGGGGGAGCGGTCCTGGTGGTTCGGCCAGTTGGTGGAGGCGGCCCCGCTCGGGACCTGGTCGGCCCGGCTGGGTGGACGTACCCCCGAGGAGATCGCCGCCCTGCCGGTGTCGGACGACTGGCGGAGCGACCTGCACGCCGCGTGGTGCCGAGCCGCGGTACGGCAGCGGAACGGCGCGTGGGCGAGGGCGCTGCTGGGAGCGCCCACGGCACCCGAGGCAGGGGGCCCGGGCGCGGTGTCCCTGGCCGAGCGAGCCAAACTGCTCGGCACCCTCGACGCCGGAGAACGGGCCGAGTGGGTCGCCGGGTTCATAGCGACGCACGGTCTGTCCGAAGCGTTCCAGTTGCTCGGGATGTGCGGGGTGCCGTGGGCCCCGCCGCTCGGGCGGGCGGTGGTCGACGCACTCAACATCGCCCGTGACGCCGGAAGCTACCCGTGGAGTTTCAGCGGAGTCATGGGGCTGGCCGAGCGCTGCCTCGACCCCTCGGAGGCGGGCCGCCTCGACGGTCTGCTGGCGATACCGGACGAACCGGAGGACGCGTCGCCGGGGGCCGGGGGGTATTGGGCGGAGGCGTTCCAACGGCTCGTGACCACGTTGCGGTTGCGTGCCGCGATGGCGGAGGAAATGGGGCCGGGTTAGGAGGTGCGCGGCGTTGGGGCCGAGGACGGACCGCCTCCGCCGTCCGGCGCCCAGGGGTGCCACACTCTGACCAGCAGGCCCGTGGGCTGTCGGCAGCGCCTTGGACATCGGCACCGACCGTGCGCTGCCCAGCATCACCCGAGGCCCATGGGCACCGGTGACTGTCGCCGCCGCCTGTGCACTGTCGTAACCGCCCGAGGCCTATGCGCACCGCCCGTGGACCGTCGGGCCCCGCCCCTGGACCGTCGGGCACCGCCCGTGCGCTGCCGACGCCAGCCGTGGGCTGTCGACGGCGCCGGAGGACTGTCGCCGCCGCCTGTGCACTGTCGTAACCGCCCGAGGCCTATGCGCACCGCCCGTGGACCGTCGGGCCCCGCCCGTGCGCTGCCGGCGCCAGCCGTGGGCTCTCGGCACCGCCCGAGGACTGCCGACACCGCCCGAGGGCTGTCGATGGTCCGCACCGGCCGTCGTGCGCGATCCGCACCGACTGAGACCGGGTGGCTGAGCCGCGCCGACGGAGACCGGGTGACTGAGCCGCGCCGACGGAGGCCCGGTGGCTACGCCTCCGCGGGCTCCCGCACGTTCGCCCGTACCCAGTCCACGATCGACGCCGTCGTCGCGCCGGGCGTGAAGATCTCCGCGACGCCCTTCTCCTTCAGCGGGGCGATGTCCGCCTCGGGGATGATCCCGCCGCCGAAGACCAGGATATCCGCCGCGTCCCGCTCCCTGAGCAGGTCGATCACGGCGGCGAAGAGCGTGTTGTGCGCACCGGAGAGGATGGACAGCCCGATCGCGTCGGCGTCCTCCTGGATCGCGGTGTCCACGACCTGCTCGGGTGTCTGGTGGAGCCCGGTGTAGATGACCTCCATACCGGCGTCGCGCAGCGCCCGCGCGATCACCTTGGCCCCGCGATCGTGGCCGTCGAGCCCCGGCTTGGCCACCACCACGCGGATCGGACCGGCTGCCACACCCATCACTGCCTCCATGAAGCGACTACATCCATCCGTACCGACAAGTACCGCACACTTCGCCGACGCCGTACACAGCAGCACGGGCACAGACGCCCCGCACCACATCGTCCGGGGAAGTGAACGAACGTTATCGCCAGCATCCCGCAACCGGCAGTTTCACGGTGGATACAGAGGGGGAAATCACACGGTGGGACACGTTCGCCGCGAGCAGTTACGGGGCGCGGCGGCAACACGCGCACGGAGAGCCGCAGCGAGGGCAGGACAGGCCAGCAGCGGGGCCTCGTCGCCGTATCACCGACACCACAGGGCACACGGGCCACACAGGGCTCACAGAGCGCTGACGCGTCGCTTCGGCACGCCCATACGGGCAAACCTCGCAAACATCACCAATCACTGGTGTCACGGCTCTCCACGAGGGCACACGGGGGACAGAGGCGTCCCTGCGCGTGCCGACAGGAGGTCGGCCCATGAAGGTCACCACGGCAGCACTGCCCCTTCTCCCGCTCTGTCAGCGTCTTCTGCCAGGACTACCGGGACTGCCAGGACTGCCGGGGATACCGGAGCTGGCGGCCCTCCCGGGCCGGCTGACCGGGCTTTCCCTGACCCTCCTGAAGGCAAGCGCCCTGGAGGTCGCGATCCTCGCCGGGCACCTTCTCCTCTACCCCTCGGGGATCATCCAGGAGCGCCGCCCGGTGTGCACCCTCCCGACGACGGAGTCCCAGGACCCGCAGCCCTCCCCTCCCCCTCCCCGCCTCCCGGCCCGCACCAGCCCCCCGGTCGTCCTGCTGCACGGCTTCATCGACAACCGCTCGGTCTTCCTCCTCCTGCGCCGCAGCCTGGCCCAGCACGGCAGACACCAGATCGAGTCACTGAACTACTCCCCGCTGACCTGCGACATCCGCACCGCGGCCGAGTTGCTCGGCCGGCACGTGGAAGAGATCTGTGAGCGGACGGGCAGCGAGCGGGTCGACATCGTGGGACACAGCCTCGGCGGGCTGATCGCGCGGTACTACGTGCAGCGCCTCGCCGGAGACCTCCGCGTCCGGACACTCGTGACGCTCGGCACCCCGCACACCGGCACCCGAGTGGTCCCGCTGGCGAACGCGCACCCGATCGTGCGCCAGATGCGCCCCGGCTCGGCGGTACTCGAGGAACTGACCCGCCCCTCACCCGGCTGCCGTACGCAGTTCGTCAGCTTCTGGAGCGACCTGGACCGCGTGATGGACCCGCTGGAGACGGCCTGCCTCGACCACCCCGACCTGACCGTGCAGAACGTACGGGTGAGCGGCATCGGCCACCTCGCCCTGCCCGTGCACCCCGCCGTGGCCACCGGAATTCGCCAGGCGCTCGACACCGACGCGCCGGAGGCGGACACGGAAACCGGCAAGCGGGACGGTGGCCTGACGGTCGCCTGAGAGGCCCTGAGAGGTCCTGAGAGCGCGCGAAGACCGCGGAACTCGGCGGTCACAACCTGTTCAGCATCGAACAAACCTCGAACACAAAGCCAAACTCGTGCCCGCCGTCCCCCAAAACACGGCCGATTGCCCGTTTCCTTCGCGCGTGAAACCTGACGAAGATTGTCGTGCCCGTATACCGCCGGGTACAGTCGCCGCACTGCTCTGGCAGCCCCTGTTGTCGAGGCGAAAGAGAAGTTGGTGAACGACCGTCACCCGTCGGGGACCATGACCACCCCGGCCTCGGCTTCCGACGCCGATCCGGCGCAGTACGCGTCGTACGGCACAGGGGAGGCCCAGTACGGCGACCTCACCACGTACGGCGGCTACGACACCACCGGTTTTTCCACCGGCGCCACCGCCACGGCGACCTTCGACGCCGACCCTCTCTTCGGCAGCCTCCCGGGGCAGGACACCGGCGGCTACGACGCCACGGGCTCGTACGACACCACGGGTTCCTACGACGCCACCCAGTGGTCCACCGGCAGCGGACAGGCCCTGAACTACGACCCGTACGCGGCCCAGCACCACGCCGCCGCCTACGACACCGGCGCCTACGACACGACCGCGTGGGCGGCCGACGCCCAGCAGCCCGCCTCCGTGCCACCGCAGGCCACGAGCGTCGAGGCCACCGGGCAATGGGACACCGGCGCCTGGGCCCAGCCGGACCAGTCGGGCGATCCGGCCGACCGGACCCAGCAGTGGGCCTGGGACACGCAGACCTTCGAAACCGGCACCTTCACCACCGGCACCTTCGAAACCGGCACCTTCACGACCGGTACTTACCCGACCGGCACCTTCGCGACCGACGCCTACGAAGGCGGTACCTACGGGACCGGCACCTTCGCGACCGGCACGTTCGACACCGGCGCCTACGACGCCACGCAGTGGAACTCGGACGGCACCACGGCGCAGACACCGCAGACACCGCAGGCCCCGGACGCACCGGAGACGCCGCGGACACCGGAGAGCGCCGCGCCGGACGCCCCACCCGCCGCCGATGAACCCGGCCCGCACGACGACGGGTTGGCCGCCACCGGCGAACTCCCCACCGTGGGCGTTCTCCTGGAAGGCCAGGAAGAGGTCACCCCGGCCGCCCGCATCCCGGCCGCACGCACCGCCTCCCGCGGCGGGTCGCGTTCCCGCCGCCGCCAGCCCGCCAAGCGCTCGGCATTGATGACCATCGCCGTACCGTCGGCCTGCGTGATGAGCGTCGCCGGCATCGCCGCCGCCTCCGTCAGTGGCCTGACCGGCGACGACGGCACGGAGACCACGGCCTCCGCGGCGGACGCGGGCGGCGGCGCGGAAGCCGCGCCGGTGAAGCCGTCCACCGCCAACAACAAGCTGGACACCCAGCTCACGAGCCTCGCCGCCGGAGCCGACGACTTCGCCGACCGGGCCAGCCGCACGCAGGAACGCATCGACCTCAAGGCCCAGCAGGCCGCCGAGAAGAAGCGGGCGGCGGAGGAGGCGGCCCGCAAGGAGCGGCTGCGCCCCAAGTTCGCGCTCCCGGTCGCCCAGCACGGCCTCAGCGCGTACTACGGCCAGGCCGGCATCAACTGGATGTCCGTGCACAGTGGCATCGACTTCCCCGTCTCGTACGGCACGACGGTGATGGCCGCGACCGACGGCACGGTCCGCACGCAGTACAACAGCGCGTACGGGAACATGATGATCGTGACCGCGAAGGACGGCACGGAGACGTGGTACTGCCACCTCTCCAGCTACCAGGTCCCCTCCGGTACGACGGTGAAGGCCGGCGACGCGATCGCGTTCTCCGGCAACTCGGGCAACTCGACCGGCCCGCACCTGCACTTCGAGGTGCGCCCCGCGGGCGGCTCGGCGATCGACCCGCTCTCGTGGCTGCGCAGCCACGGCCTCAACCCGTCGTGACACCGTAACGTCTCCAGCAGGACCCGGACGACGTACGGGCCGCTCAAGCCGCCCGCACGCGCCCGCGAGTCACGCACCCTCAGAGTTTCTCCACCGGCGCGTACCGCAGCAGCAGCCGCTTCGGCTTGGTGTCCCCGAAGTCGATGGTCGCCTCGGCGTTCGACCCGGTGCCCTTGATCCCGACCACCGTCCCGAGCCCGAACTGGTCGTGCGTGACGCGGTCACCGACCGACAGCGCGACCGTCGCCTGCTCGGCGGAGGCGGACCGGCGCGTGGCGAAGCCGGACGCGCCCGACGCCGAGGAACGGGAACGGGACGACGACAGCGAGGCCGCCACGCCCGAGACCGGCGCGGAGGGCGCGGGTCCGTTCGCCCCGGTCCGCTTCCACTCCAGGTGAGGTGCCGGGATCTCCTCCAGGAAGCGCGAGGGCGGGTTGTACGACGGCTGCCCCCAAGCGCTGCGCAGCGTCGACCGGGTCAGGTACAGCCGCTCGCGGGCGCGCGTGATGCCGACGTACGCGAGGCGCCGTTCCTCCTCCAGCTCCTTGGCCTGGCCGAGGGCGCGCATGTGCGGGAAGACGCCGTCCTCCATGCCGGTGAGGAAGACGACCGGGAACTCCAGGCCCTTGGCGGTGTGCAGGGTCATCAGGGTGACGACGCCGTCGCCGTCCTCTTCGTCGGGGATCTGGTCGGAGTCGGCGACCAGCGCGACCTTCTCCAGGAAGTCGGCCAGCGTCCCGGCCTCCTCGCTCTCGGCCCGCTCCTGTTCGAACTCCAGGGCGACGGCCGCGAGTTCCTGGAGGTTCTCGATGCGGGTCTCGTCCTGCGGGTCGGTGGAGGCCTGCAACTCGGCGAGGTAGCCGGTGCGTTCGAGGATCGCCTCAAGGACGGTCGCCGGTCCGGCGCCGGACTCGACGATCGTACGGAGGTCCTCCATGAGGGTGTTGAACCGCTTGACGGCGTTGGCGGAGCGCGCGGCCATGCCGTACGCCTCGTCGACCCGCTTGAGGGCCTGCGGGAAGCTGATCTTCTCCCGCTGGGAGAGGGCGTCGATCATGGCCTCGGCACGGTCGCCGATGCCGCGCTTGGGGACGTTGAGGATGCGGCGCAGCGGCACCGAGTCCTCGGGGTTGGCCAGCACCCGCAGGTAGGCCAGGACGTCCCGGACCTCCTTGCGCTCGTAGAAGCGGACGCCGCCGACGACCTTGTAGGGCAGGCCGACACGGATGAAGACCTCTTCGAAGACACGGGACTGCGCGTTGGTGCGGTAGAAGACGGCGACGTCGCCGGCCTTCGCCTCGCCCGCGTCGGTGAGGCGGTCTATCTCGTCGGCGACGAACTGGGCCTCGTCGTGCTCGGTGTCGGCGACGTACCCGGTGATCTGCGAGCCGGCGCCCTGGTTGGTCCACAGGTTCTTGGGGCGGCGGGACTCATTGCGCTCGATGACCGCGTTGGCGGCGGTGAGGATCGTCTGGGTGGAGCGGTAGTTCTGCTCCAGGAGGATCGTCGTCGCGTCCGGGTAGTCCTCCTCGAACTGGAGGATGTTGCGGATGGTGGCGCCGCGGAAGGCGTAGATCGACTGGTCGGCGTCGCCCACCACGCAGAGCTCGGCGGGCGGGACCTCGGCCTCGGGCGGCACGTCGACGGCGTGCTCGGTGGTGCCGACGAGCTCGCGGACCAGGGAGTACTGGGCGTGGTTGGTGTCCTGGTACTCGTCGACCAGGACGTGCCGGAAGCGGCGGCGGTAGTGCTCGGCGACGTCCGGGAAGGCGCGGAGCAGGTTGACCGTCGTCATGATCAGGTCGTCGAAGTCGAGGGCGTTGGCCTCGCGCAGCCGCGACTGGTACATGGCGTACGCCTGCGCGACGGTCTTCTCGAAGCCGTCGGCGGCCTGGGCGGCGAAGTCCTCCTCGTCGATCAGCTCGTTCTTCAGGTTGCTGATCTTGGCGCTGAAGGACTTGGGCGGGAAGCGCTTGGGGTCCAGGTCCAGGTCACGGCAGACCAGCGCCATGAGCCGCTTGGAGTCGGCCGCGTCGTAGATCGAGAAGGACGACGTGAACCCGAGCTTCTTCGACTCGCGGCGCAGGATGCGGACGCACGCGCTGTGGAAGGTCATCACCCACATCGCGTTCGCGCGCGGGCCGACGAGCTGTTCCACGCGCTCCTTCATCTCGCCCGCGGCCTTGTTGGTGAAGGTGATGGCGAGGATCTGGCCGGGGTGGACGCTCCGCTCGGCCAGCAGGTGGGCGATGCGGTGGGTGAGCACGCGGGTCTTGCCCGAGCCGGCTCCGGCAACGATGAGCAGCGGGGAGCCGGAGTGGACGACGGCGGCGCGCTGGTTCTCGTTCAACCCCTCCAGGAGCGCGGCCGCGTCCAGGGCGGGGCGCGGGGCGCCGTCCCGGTAGTGGGTGTCCCGGTCCGGCGGCGCGTCGAACTTCCCGGCGAACAGATCGTGCGGAACCGGCTCCGGTCCGTGATCGTCCTCGGGCGGCGGCGGAGGTTCCTCCTCGTGACCCCGGGGGGTCTGGAGGCTCGCCAGGAAGCTGTCGTCAAAGAGGCTGCTCATCGCTCTCCGAGTCTAGGGCGCCCCACCGACAACCCGGTGCCACCCCGGAAAATGGCCGGGATCCGGCCACCGGGCACGCCCTGCGACAGAACGGGCCACGAAGAGTGACCGACGAGGGGCCGCACACCGAAGGTCACGAAAATGTATCGGGCATATCACCCACCAACCTTCACAGCCGCCACACGAGTTGGCTACGGTGCGGGCAGGCCGCACGACCCCCTCCGGCGAACGTCGCCGGGCCGCGCGGCCTCCGCCGAGTCCGGCGTGCCCGCACGGCGCCCGGAGCCGGGGACCCGACCGAGAACCTTGGGGTGAATCGGCCGCACCGCCCTCCAGGGGGGCGGATCCGCCGTAGGGCAACCCTTCCGCGCCACACCGCCCGAACCCTCCCCCAGGGCCCGAAAGGCCTGGGGGTACCCCCACCGCTAACCCGGTAGGCGGAGATCGGAAGGAGTCGCCTCCTTGGCGTCGCACCGCAAGTCGCGTCCCACGGGTACGCGCGTCGCAGGCATACGGACCCCCGCCCTCGCCACGGCGGCCCTCACCTCCGTCGCCCTGCTGTCCCAGACGGCCACCGCCGCGCCGTCGGACGACGACAGGCCGAGCCTCGAAGAGGTCGAGAAGAAGGTCGACGACCTGTACCGCCAGGCGGGGTCGGCGACGGAGAAGTACAACGCGGCCAAGGAGAAGACCTCCAAGCAGCGCAAGCGCGTCGACACCCTCCTCGACGACGTCGCCAAGCGCACCCAGAAGCTCAACGAGGCGCGCGAGGAGCTGGGTTCCTTCGCCTCCGCCCAGTACCGCACGGGCTCCACGGTCCCGGAGACCGCGACCTTCCTGCTCGCGGACTCGCCGCAGGACTACGTCGACCGGACCCACCTGATGGACCGGCTCACCGGCCGCCAGAAGGACGCGGTCGACGACTACGCCACGCAGCAGTCCGAGACGATGGAGAAGCGCCGGGAGGCGACCGAGAGCCTCGAGACGCTCACCGAGTCGCAGAGCGACCTCAAGACGGCCAAGGCCACCGTGCAGAAGAAGCTCGCCACCGCGCGAGAGCTGCTGTCGGAGCTGACCGCCGAGGAGAAGGCCCGGCTCGCGGCGATCGAGAAGAAGAAGCAGGAGGAGGCCGCCCGCAAGGCCGCGGAACTCGCGAAGCGGCAGGCCGAGGAGCGGAAGCGGCAGGAGCAGGCCGACCGGCAGGAGAGCGACGCCTCCTCGAGTTCCTCCGGATCATCCGACTCCGGCGGCACCGGTACGGAAACCGGGCCCACCACGCCCGACCCCTCCTACGGCACCAAGGCCGAGAAGGCACTCGCCTTCGCCCGCGCCCAGATCGGCAAGCCGTACGTCTGGGGCGCCACCGGCCCCGACTCGTACGACTGCTCGGGCCTGACCCAGGCCGCCTGGAAGGACGCGGGGGTGACACTGCCGCGCACCACCTACGACCAGGTCGACGCCGGCACGACCGTCCCGGTCTCCCAGGCCCAGCCCGGCGACCTGGTCTTCTTCTACGACGACCTCAGCCACGTCGGCCTCTACATCGGCAACGGCATGATGATCCACGCCCCGAAGCCGGGCGCGTACGTCCGCGAGGAGTCGATCTTCTACGACGGCGAGTCGTCGATCCACAGCGTGGTGCGCCCCGCCTGAGCCGCGCGGGTCCTTAGCATCGGGCGCATGTCATCCGGCACCTCTCCCACCTCCCCGTATCCCCGGCGCGCCTGGTGGGCGCAGCGTCCGCCGGCGGCCGGGGCCGCGGTCATGGCGACCGGCATCCTGTCGGTCGCCCTGCACCTGACGGGCCACGAGGTCCTGTCCCGGATCGCCCTGGTCCTGGCCTGCGCCGCCTGGCTGACGCTGGCGGCGAACTTCGTCTACCTGCTGCTGGTCGAGCGGACGCAGTGGGTGACGCGGGCGGGGACACCGGGCGCGCTCACCGCCGTGGCCGCGACGACCGTGCTCGGCACCCGCGTCTCCCTGTTCGGCTGGTCACCCGTGGCGGCGGCGCTGCTGGCGCTGGCGGCGCTGCTGTGGCCGGGGCTGCTGTACCTGGTCGTCACGCACTGGGGGCGCCGGATGCCCGGGGCGGTGTTCCTGGGGTGTGTGGCCACGGAGGGGGTGGCCGTGCTGGGCGCCACGCTGGCCGCGGCCACCTCGACGGCCTGGCTCGCGCACGCGTCCCTGGTGCCGTTCTGGCTGGGGATCGTGCTCTACCTGATCGCGTTGTTCCGCTTCGATCTGCGGCAGGTGGCCCGGGGGTCCGGCGACCACTGGGTGGCGGGCGGCGCGCTCGCCATCTCGGCCCTCGCCGGCGCCAAGCTCCTCGCGGCGGCCGGGACGGGCATGTACCTGTGGAACAACGACGACTACGCCGTCCTGCACGACGTGACCGTCTTCCTGCTCGCCCTCGACCTCGCCTGGTACGCCGTACTGCTCGCCGCCGAGATCGCGTGGCCCCGGATCCGCTACGACGTGCGCCGCTGGTCGACCGTCTTCCCCCTCGGCATGACGGCGGCGGCGACGCTGTCCGTCGCCGCCGTCCTCGACGTCCCGTGGCTGGACGCGCCCGGTCAGGCCCTGCTGTGGATCGCGGTGGCCGCGTGGCTGGCGGTCGCGGCGGGGGCGGTCCTCCAGGCCAGGGCCGGGCTGCGGTCCGCGGGCGCGGACGCCGGGCAGATCAGGTCCACAGCACCGCGATGAAGATGTTCGCCACGGTCAGCAGGCCCACCAGGCCGAACAGCGGCTTCTCCACCTTCTCGTCGTCCCGCTTCACGTAGACCAGGCCGAGGATCACGATCAGCAGGGCGAGCTTCACGCCCATCTTGACGTTGTCGACGGACTGGTCGTCGGCCTGGTTGAGGCCGATCAGGATGACGCCGGTGACCAGCATGGTCAGCGCGCCGTGCAGCATCGCGGGGACGAAACGGCCCGTGCCCTGGCCCATCGCCTTCATCTGGGTCAGGAAGCCCCCGAGGAGCGACGCGATGCCGATGATGTGCAGACCGACGAAAATGTGGATGAGTACGTCCATGGGGCCGGAGCCTAATCAGGGGTCCGGACACCCTCGGACACCGGCCCGGCGGAGGCACTGACCGGGGTGCATATATGCGCCCCATAACACCTCACGCCCCTCGTGCGTCTCCGATCCGGGACATCGGTCATCACCCTGCGTGAAGGCGACGGCCGCCGGGCGGGCTCCTGATCACATACGGTCGCCGGCCGATCCGGTGCCGCCACTTCCGCGCATCCCGTCACCCAGCCGTTACCGCCGCGCCTAGCGTCCTCCCCCAGGCAACCGGCCACCGGCAGCCGACAACCGGCAACCGGAGTCGAGTCGTACGGAAGGACGTGGATCGCAGGTGGGAACGCACCGCAGGCCGCGACAGCGCGCGACGGGCGGCGGGAGGGCCCGTACGGCGGCCACGATCACCCTCGCGGGCGCGGCAACGGCGACCGGGCTGGGCGCCGGCACCGGGCACGCCGATCCGGAACCGACGCCGGCGCAGGTCGAGGCCAAGGTGGACAAGCTCTACCAGGAGGCGGAGGTCGCCACCGAGAAGTACAACGGCGCGAAGGAGAAGGCGGACGCCGCCGAGCAACGCCTGGAGAAACTGCGGGACGAGGCGGCCCGCAAGGCGGACCGGCTCAACTCCACCCGGGAGCGACTCGGTTCGGTCGCGACGGCCCAGTACCGCAGCGGCGGCCTGGACCCGGCCCTGCAACTCGCGCTCTCCGCCGACCCCGACCGGTATCTCGACGGCGCCGCCTTCATCGAGCGGGCGGGCAGCCGGCAAGCGGCCACCGTGGGCCGGGCGCGCAAGGAGCTGCGGGAGATCGAGCAGTTGCGCGGAGCCGCCCGCGTCGAGGTCACCTCGCTCACGTCACGCCGGGCCGAGCTGAAACGTCACCGCGAGACCATCACCGGCAAGCTGGACACGGCCCGCCGCCTGCTGTCCCGGCTGACGGCCGAGGAACGCGCCCGCCTCGGCCACGGCACGGGCGACCGCGCCTCGCGCTCGTCGGCGGGCTCCCGGGACGCCCTGCCCGCCCCCTCCGCCCAGGCCCCCGACTCCCGCGCCGCGACGGCCGTCGCCTACGCCCACCAGAAGCTCGGCAGCCCCTACGTGTGGGGCGCGACAGGCCCCGACGCCTTCGACTGCTCGGGCCTCATCCAGGCCGCCTACCGCGCCGCCGGTGTCTCCCTCCCCCGCACGACCTACGCCCAGATCGACGCGGGCCGCCGCGTCTCACGGCCCGAACTGCGTCCTGGGGACCTGGTGTTCTTCTACTCGGGCATCAGTCACGTCGGCCTCTACATCGGCAACGGCCGGATGATCCACGCCCCGAACCCGTCGGCACCGGTCCGCGTGGCCCCGATCGACGAGATGCCGTTCGCGGGGGCTACGCGGGTGGCGTAGCGGCCGGTGCGTGTACCCGCCTCCGCCCGGTCACACCAGCCGTCGGGCCGTCGCCCACCGCGTCAGCTCGTGCCGGTTGGACAGCTGGAGCTTGCGGAGCACCGCCGAGACGTGGGACTCGACCGTCTTCACCGAGATGTACAGCTGCTTGGCGATCTCCTTGTACGCGTAGCCGCGGGCGATCAGACGCAGCACCTCGCGCTCGCGCTGGGTGAGGCGGTCGAGGTCCTCGTCGACCGGCGGGGCGTCGGTGGAGGCGAAGGCGTCGAGGACGAAGCCGGCCAGACGCGGGGAGAAGACGGCGTCGCCCTCCTGGACGCGGAAGACGGAGTTCACCAGGTCCGTGCCGGTGATCGTCTTGGTCACATAGCCCCGGGCGCCGCCGCGGATCACGCCGATCACGTCCTCCGCCGCGTCCGAGACGGACAGGGCGAGGAAGCGGACGGGCTGATCGGCGTCGCTCATCAAGGGGGCGCACCGGCGCAGGACTTCGACACCGCCGCCGCCCGGGAGGTGCACGTCGAGCAGGACCACCTCCGGCCGAGTCGCGGTGATGACCGTGACGGCCTGGTCGACGTCGGCGGCCTCGCCGACGACCTCGACCCCGGTCTGCGCGGTCTGGCCGATCTCGGCCTGGACGCCGGTGCGGAACATGCGGTGGTCGTCGACGAGCACCACGCGCACGTGACGCTCCCCCGCGCCGCCGTTCGCCGGCTGTGCGGGCTCGGCCGCCTCGCCCGCTCCCGCCGTTCCGTTCGCCTCGGTCGGGTCGCTCACGTGTTCTCCGCCCTCTCCATCTCCAGCTCGACCTCCGTGCCGCCGTCCGGCACCGCGCGCAGCCGCGCCGTGCCGCCGTTGCGCTCCATGCGGCCGATGATCGATTCTCTGACGCCCATGCGGTCGGCGGGTATCGAGTCGAGGTCGAAGCCGGGGCCGCGGTCCCGGACGGACACGAAGACCGTCCTGCCCTCGACTTCGGCGAAGACCTGTACGGCGCCGCCCTCGCCACCGTACTTGGCGGCGTTCACCATCGCCTCGCGTCCGGCCTGCATCTGTGCGCTGATTCTCTCGTCGAGGGGGCAGTCGCCGACGACCACGACCTCGATGGGGACGCCGTGCTTGTCCTCGACCTCGGCGGCATTGCGCTTCACGGCCTCGGCGAGGGTGGTGGGTTCGTCGTCCTCGTCCTTGCCGTTGCCCTCCGGCTTGTAGAGCCAGGCGCGCAGGTCGCGCTCCTGGGCGCGGGCCAGGCGGCGCACCTCGCCCGGGTTCTCCGCGCTGCGCTGGATCAGGGTCAGGGTGTGCAGCACCGAGTCGTGGACGTGGGCGGCGACCTCGGCCCGCTCCTGGGCCCGGATGCGCATCAGCCGCTCCTCGGAGAGGTCCTGCGTCATGCGCACCAGGTAGGGGCCGGCGAGGAGCGTTATACCGACGAGGACCGCGAGGGCCGCCTGGAGAACGGAACCGAGGTGGGCGGCGGACCCCTGGAGGACGAAGATGCCGGTGGCACCGGCCGTCACCAGCAGGACGCCGGCCACGGAGCGCAGCAGGGTGACCGTGCGCCGGTGGCGCCCGACCTCGGCCCAGCGGGCCCGGCGGGCGTTGTCCGCCTGGCGCCAGACGAGGGCGACGCCGGCGCCGACCAGCACGGTCGGCCAGAGGTAGGCCTTGGCTCCGCCACCGAGGTCGACGTTGCCCACGAAGACCAGGGCCACGACGACCATGAGGAGCAGGGCGACGATCTGGCCCTTGTCCGGCTTGCGGGCGACGAGTCTGCGGCGGCCGTCCGGCGCGGTCTCGGAGGTGACGAGGGACGGCGGCCGCTGCGCGTCGACCCCGCCGACGCCCAGCGGTACGAAGAACCAGAAGGCCGCGTACAGCAGCGCGCCCAGGCCGTCGGCCATGAACAGGCCGACGAAGGCGAACCGTACCCAGATGACGGGCAGCCCGAGGTGTCCGGCGAGCCCCCGCGCCACGCCACCGAGCCAGCGTCCGTCGCTGCTGCGGTAGAGCTTGCGCGGCGGCCGCGGTTCGACGAGTGGCGCTGCTGCGGCTTCCGGCATGACACAGATGGTCACACGGCCGCGGGAGCCGAGGCATCAGGGTCGGTCCCCGAGACTCCCCTGATCTTCCGGCCCGGGGGTCTTCGAACGCTCCCCCGGCGTCGTGTCAGGGCCGATATCAGGGTCCGACCAGGGTCGAACCGACTGCCGTCACGGCGCCGCGCCCGTCACCATGGACTCATGACAGATCACGAGCACGCCGCGACGGGTCCGGGACCCGGTCCCGGCCCGCGCCCTCCCCTGGGCGCCGGGCCGCAGGGCGCCGCGCCCGCCGCGGATGCCGCGGATGCCGCGGGTGGTGCCGCAGCCGACGCGGGCGCCCCCGTCGGCACCGATGTCCCCGGGCCGCCCCACAAGTTCCGGCGCGACCGGCGGCACAAGACGCTCGCCGGGGTGTGCGCGGGCCTCGGGCGGCAGTGCGACATGGATCCGGTGATCTTCCGGATCACCCTCGCCGTGCTCTCCGCGACCGGCGGTATCGGCCTCATCTTCTACGGCTTCGCCTGGCTCTTCGTCCCTTACGACGACGAGGACGAGAACGAGGTGCGCAAGCTGCTGACCGGCCGGGTCGACGGCCAGGCGCTGACGGCCGTGCTGTTCGCCCTGGTCGGCTGCGGAGTTTTCCTGACCATGCTGAACAACGGCGGGGTGCTGACCTTCGCCGTCGTCCTCTCCCTCGTCCTCGCGGGCGCCGGGTACTGGTCCCGGCAGCGGAAGGCTCCCGCCCCCGACCCGCTCTCCGCCCAGGCCGCGGCCGACGCTCCACCGGAGGCCCAGGCACCCCCGGTCATGATCACTTGGCCCTCCTGGTGGCGCGACCCCATAGTCAAGGACGGCACCCACATCGGCGGGACGGGCTATCTGTGGGGCCCACCGGACTCCGAGGACCGCGACATCGCGGCGGCCGTCAACATCGGCCGGGGCCAGGGCCGTGCCCGCTCCGCCGCGAGCGACCGGCGCTCGCGGTCCCCGCAACAGCGCGGTCCTCGCGGAATCGGCGGCTGGGTGTTCCTCCTCGCCCTGCTCGCGGCGTTTCTCGGCACCCGGCTGACCTGGGACGAACGCCCGCTCGGCACCAGTCTGCAGACCGGCCTGGCCTGCGCCCTCGCCGTCTTCGGCGTCGGCATCGCGGTCAGCGCCTTCCTGGGGCGCACAGGGGCCGGCTCGGTCTTCCTGGCGATCATGACGGCGGGCCTGCTCGCCGGGTCGGCGGCCGTGCCCAAGGACGTCGGCACCGATTGGGTCCGGACCACCTGGGAGCCCACGACGGTGGCCGGCGTACGCGAGCAGTACGACATAGGTACCGGCAGCGGCACCCTCGACCTGTCCCGGCTCGATCTGGCCGAGGGGCAGACACTGACCACCCGGGCCGACGTGGGCATGGGCCGCATACGGGTCGTCGTGCCGCAGGACGTGACCGTGCGGCTGAGCGTCGAGGTGGGCGTGGGCGACATCCAGCTGCCCGGTGACGACAAGAAGGACGTGGACGTGGCACCGGGCAAGCACAAGGAGATCACCCTGCCCCCCACCACGGGCGGCAAGAACGCCGGCACCCTCGACCTCGACCTCCAGGTCGGCGTCGGACAGGCGGAGGTGGCCCGTGCTGCGTCATAGGTTCCAGCCCGGACGACTGGTCGCCGGCTTCTTCCTGACCCTTGCCGGTGTCATCTACGCCGGCGACGCGGGCGGTCTCTGGGAGACGCCGTGGTTCGTGGTGATCCCCCTCGTCGTGGGCGGCCTCTGCACCGCGGGAGCGGTCGGGGTCCTGGACCAGGCCGTGCACCGACGCCGCGAAGCACTCCGCGCGGCGAAAGGGGACGCGCCCCGGGCGGACCTCCCCGGCTGACGGAGCTCGGGGCGGCGGTGGGAGGGTTCGCGGCTGGAAGGCCACTCGGCGGGACCCGAGGGCTACTTACCGGTAACCGACCGTTCGCTGTCGTCGCCGGGAGCGCAGGGCGGCGTCCAGGGACAGCAGCGGGGCGCCCGCGAGGACGAGGGGAGTCCAGGCCATGAGGTAGGCGAGGTCGTTGCCGTAGTAGTACGGGTCGGAGGCCCAGCTGACGGTCAGCCACAGGCTGAGCGAGATCAGCGCGCCGCCGAGCGCCGCCAGCCGGGTCAGCAGTCCGAGCAGGGTGCCGATGCCGACCGCCAGCTCGCCCAGGGCGATGGCGTAGCCGAAACCGGCGGGGCTCTTCAGTGCCAGGTCGACCAGGGAGGGGATGGCCGAGGAGTCGCGGACGGTACGCATCATGTCGCCGACGGAACCGGCGCCCGCGTCCTTCATGAAGGCACTGTCCGTGAGTTTGTCCAGGCCCGCGTAAATGAAGGTGACGCCCAGAAAGATCCGTAGCGGCAGGAGCGCGTACCGGGTGGCGTGATCACGCCAGTCTCCGCCGCCGCCCGGATGCGAGGTGTACGCATCCGTCCGCATGCCGTGAGTCATCACTGCCAGCCGCCTCTCGCCCGCGCGTGCCGAGACCCCACCAGACCATACGTACGACGCGGGGGCCTCTCTCAACCCTTCTGCGACCGGTTTCTTCCTATCGGTTTCGACAGGTAGCGGTTTCGACAGGCCGACGGTCGGCAGCGGGGTCGGTGGGGCGTCAGTCCGTCACGTCGATCGCGTACCGGTTGGTTTCCACGCCCGCGCTCGTGACCACCTGGACGTCCACCCGGCCCGGTTCCACGTCCGCCGGTACCGGGACCGTCAGCAGGTCGTCCGTGGGGTTGCTGAAGCCGCCGGTCACCGGGACCAGAGGTACGTGGACGTTGACCGCGCCGATACGGACGACCATCCGGGACAGTCGGTCCGCGCGCTGCGCGCCCGGCGGTACGAAGCCGGCGCCCCGGATCTCGATGTCGTCGCCGGTGCGGATCGGGGCGTCCAGGTCGCCGGCCTCCCGTGCCCGGACCACGGAGAGGATCACGGGGCGCCCGCCCTCCGCGTACTTACCGGCCACGTAGGTCGCCGCCGACACCAGCACCACGACCGCCAGCCCCCACGGCAGGTCCGGCAGTTGTTCCGGGCGCCTGGCCAGCCGCACGGCCGCGAAGACCAGCGCGACGGTGCTGATCACCACGTACTGGATGTCGGCGAAGGCCCCGCGGCCCGCGTCGTCCGTCAGCAGGTCGGCCGCGCGCGGCCGGTCCGCCCGTACCTTCTGCAGCCGCTGCCCCAGCACCCGCAGTCCGACCACCCGCCGCACCAGGACCGCGATCCCGCACACCACCGCGAGCACGGTCACCGCACCGGCGCCACGGGCGAGTTCGAGCCCGGAGATCAGCGCGTCCCGGCGGCCGGGGCCCGAGGCCACCGCCAGTTGCCCGGCCAGGACGAGCACCGCGTAGGCGACGAGGAGCACCCAGGCCGCCGCCACGGCCCGGGACGTGGACAGGCGGTTGTCCTCGCCGATGACCGGGGCCAGCGCCCCGCCCCGCGCGCGGTGGAACCACGACGCCGCCGTCAGCGCACCGGCCACGACCAGTGCCGCCGCGAGCCCGGCCGTGCGTGCCGCGGTCCAGCCGGCACCGATGGCGGTGAGCGACTGCCCGAGCAGCAGCAGTACGACCCCGGCCCACACGACGGTCGCCGTGCGGCGCCCGAGTGCCGCGAGCCATGCCTCGCCCTCGGCGCGACCGCGTTCGGCGACGTCTTCCGCCGACTGGGTCAACTCCTCCGAGACCCACTGCCGGGAAGCGGAGGCCGAGTGGGCCACCGCGGCCGGCAGGCCCTGTCCGGCCGCGAACTCGTCCCGCCGCAGCAGGAACGCGGCGACCGCCCGGCGGTGCCCCTCACGGGCGCCGTGCGGGCAGTCCCCGCAGGTGCAGCCACCGCCGTGCGCCGCCTCGTACGCGCCTTTGTCCGAGCCGCTCCCGCGTCTCGCCTCCTGCACCGCCACGCCCGACGCCCGCCTTCCCGAACCCCTGCTGAGAACCCAGTGACAACATCCGCGCGACATCCGCGGCACCGTCCGCGACAGCATCTGCCGCGCCACCCGTGATGAACCCGTAAGTCCCTTGGGACGACAGCGAATTGTGCCGTACACCACCCCCCGCGCGCCCGGCGCCCCCGGTCCGCTCTGCTCAGCGCGGGTGATGCGCGGACCGCCGTGTTGACCCGGCTGCGAGAATTCCCTTATGGCCGAGATCATCCAGCGCGACGGGACCTGGGCGTTCGACGGCAGTACGGTCCGGATCACACCGGGCCTGCATCGCTCGGTGCCGCTGTTCCGGCAGACGTACGGAGAGGTCTCGGTGCCGCTGGAGGCCGTCGCGGGCGTCGGCTTCGAGCCGGAACGCAAACGCGGGCGGCTGCGGTTGCGGCTGCGCGAGGGCGCCGACCCCCTCCTCCAGGCAACCGGCGGCCGGCTGCCCGACACGGCGGACCCGTACCGGCTGACGGTGGAGATCGACCGCTGCGGGGTCGCGGAGTACGTCGCCGAGGAGATCCGCCAAGCGCTGCTTCTCGACCAGATTCCCAAGGAGCCCACCGAGGGCTATCTGCTGCCCGGGCCGCCGGTGCCGGTCTCGGTGCGTTCCTCGGACGGCACGGTCTCCTTCGACGGCACCCAGGTGCGGATCGACTGGGCCGACACCTCCGACCGGGTCAAACGCGCCACCGGTCCGCGGATCATCGACGTCGAGGACCTGGTGCGGGTCGAGTGGCTGCCCAACTCCGGTGCCGAGGAGGGTTTCCTGCGGTTCGTGACCCGGGAGACGGTGTTCTCCAAGCTGCCGCCGGAGAAGGACCCGTACGCCCTGGACCTGTGGGGCAGCGCCCGCCGCGATCTGCTCACCGCGCTGATCGCCACCGCGGTCACGGCCCGGCTGCCGCATCCGTCGGCCCGTACGGGTGACGCGGACGGCACCGCTCCGGAGGAGTCGGCCGGGAGCGGACCGAGGCCCCGGCTCTCCGATGCTGTGCCGACACCACCAACGACGACGACGCCGCCGCATCCACAGCCGCAGCCGCAGCCGCAGCCGCCCGACCATCACGACGTCCTGCTGCGCCGGCTGCGCGAGCTGGGTGAGCTGCACCGAGGCGGCGTCCTCACGGACGCGGAGTTCGCCATGACGAAGGCGGCGGTGCTCCGGGGCTTCTGAACACGACCACGCTGACCACGACCATGCCGAACACGACCACGCCGAACACGACCCCGCGAGGCGCAATACCGACAGAAGGTGTCGGGTTTCGGCTGGAGACTAGGCGTATGACACCACGAACCGCCGCGACGAGCGCCGCCGCCAACTGGTCCGACTTCGCCACCGCCGAACCCGCACTGGCCGCCACCGTCGAGGCACGTTTCGGCGCGTACACCCACCACACCCTCGCCACCCTGCGCAAGGACGGCTCGCCTCGCACCACCGGCCTGGAGGTGCGCTTCCTGAGCGGCGAGCTGTGGCTCGGCATGATGCCGGGCTCGCTGAAGGCGCTCGACCTGCGCCGCGACGCACGGTTCGCGTTGCAGGCGAACCCGGGGGACGGCACCGGCATGGGCGGCGGCGACGTGCGGATCGGCGGCCGGGCGGTGGAGGTCGAGGACGCCGAGGCACGGGCCGGATACGTGAAAGAGGTGAAACCGCCGGAGCCGTTCCACCTCTTCCGTACCGAGCTGACGGAGGTCGTGCGGACCTACGTCGAGGGCGAGAATCTGGTCGTCCAGATCTGGCAGCCCGGGGAGCCCTTGCGCACGGTCAGGCGCGCGTAGGGCCGGGGATCACTCCCACTCGATCGTCCCCGGCGGCTTCGACGTCACGTCGAGGACGACCCGGTTGACGTCCTTGACCTCGTTGGTGATGCGGGTCGAGATCTTGGAGAGCACGTCGTACGGCAGCCGGGACCAGTCGGCCGTCATCGCGTCCTCGGAGGAGACGGGACGCAGCACGATCGGGTGGCCGTAGGTGCGGCCGTCGCCCTGTACGCCGACGGAGCGGACGTCCGCGAGCAGCACCACGGGGCACTGCCAGATGTCGCGGTCGAGGCCGGCCGCGGTCAGCTCCTCACGGGCGATCGCGTCGGCCTCGCGGAGCAGGTCGAGCCGCTCCTTGGTGACCTCGCCGACGATCCGGATGCCGAGGCCCGGGCCGGGGAAGGGCTGGCGCTGGACGATCTCGTCCGGCAGGCCCAGCTCCTGGCCGACCATCCGGACCTCATCCTTGAACAGCTTGCGCAGCGGCTCGATGAGCTGGAACTCGAGGTCCTCGGGGAGCCCGCCGACATTGTGGTGGGACTTGATGTTCGCCGCGCCGGTGCCGCCGCCGGACTCGACCACGTCCGGGTAGAGGGTGCCCTGCACGAGGAACTCGACCGCGGGACCCTCGTCGGCGATGATCTCCACCTGGGCCTGCTCGAAGACCCGGATGAACTCGCGCCCGATGATCTTCCGCTTCTCCTCGGGGTCGGAGACCCCGGCGAGCGCCTTGAGGAACCGCTCCTGGGCGTCCACGACCTTCAGCTGTACGCCGGTCGCGGCGACGAAGTCCTTCTCGACCTGCTCGGTCTCACCCTGGCGCATCAGGCCGTGGTCGACGTAGACGCAGGTCAGCTGGGAGCCGATGGCCTTCTGGACGAGGGCGGCGGCGACGGCGGAGTCCACGCCGCCGGACAGGCCGCAGATGGCGCGCTTGTCGCCGACCTGCTCGCGGATGGCCGCGACCTGCTCCTCGATGACGCTGCCCGTGGTCCAGTCCGGGCGCAGGCCCGCGCCTCGGTACAGGAAGTGCTCCAGCACCTGCTGGCCGTGCGTGGAGTGCATCACCTCGGGGTGGTACTGGACGCCGTAGAGCTTCTTCTCGTCGTTCTCGAAGGCGGCGACCGGCACGACGGAGGTGGAGCCGGTGACGGTGAAGCCCTCGGGGGCGGCGGAGCAGGCGTCGCCGTGCGACATCCAGACGGCCTGCTCGGCCGGGGTGCCCTCGAAGAGGGTGGAGGACGGCCTGGAGACCGACAGGTCGGTGCGGCCGTACTCACGGGCGCCGGAGTTGTCGACGGTGCCGCCGAGGGTCTGCGCCATCAGCTGGAAGCCGTAGCACATGCCGAAGACGGGGACGCCGGCCTCGAACAGGGTGCGGTCGAGGGTGGGGGCACCCGGCTCGTACACCGACGAGGGGCCGCCGGAGAGGATGATGGCCGCCGGGTTCTTGGCGAGCATCTCCGCGACCGGCATGGAGCTCGGCACGATCTCGCTGTAGACCCGCGCCTCGCGGACACGACGGGCGATGAGCTGGGCGTACTGCGCGCCGAAGTCGACGACCAGGACGGTGTCGGGGGCGGCGGCAGCGGGAGTCGCTGATGACACGGGGTGCCTTCCGGCGGTCGGGCGGGGGTCTTGTACTGCCGATTCTACCGAGGTGGGCGGGTGGCCCCGTCCCGCCCACGGCGTCGCGGTCGCCCCTCCCTCCGAGTCTCACCATGCGAACCGGCTTGGACACCGTCCGCCCCCGGGGCATACTGGCCCCATGCTCACGCACCAGACCTTCCTGTTTACCTATGGCAACCGGCCCACCGGCTGCCATGGTCGTGCTGCTTGAGCAACTGACAAGCGACTTCCCAGGCGCCCCGGGCCGACAAGGTCCGGGGCGCCTGGCGTTTGCGGATCCCGTCGGCCGGGGGCACCGCCCCTTCGGCGAGGAGACACCGACATGACCGTCACCGCAGCAGACAAGACCGGCGCCCGCACCACCGAGGCGGCCGACGTGATCACGGGCGCCCGGGAGCGCATCGACGCACTGGACGACCGGATCATCGGGCTGATCCAGGAACGGATGGCCGTCTCCGCGGTCATCCAGGAGGCGAGGATCACCTCCGGCGGCCGGCGCGTGAACCTCTCCCGCGAGATGGAGGTCCTCGACCACTACCGGCACGCGCTGGGCAAGCCGGGTACGGCGCTGGCGATGACGATGCTGGAACTGTGCCGCGGGCGCGTCTGAGCGTCGGGTCCGGGCATCGTGTCCGAGAGCGTCGGGGTCGAGCGTCGCATCTGAGTTCGGGCGCGTTCTCACCCGTACGGCGCGTGACCGGCAGGCGAGCGGCTTCGTTGGTCCCGGTGTCCGTGTCAGCCAGGGGCGGGCCCGAAAGAACCACGCGTGGCTCGCTGGAGCGATGAGATGTGCGGATCGTGCCGTACGTCGTGGGACCTCGCTCCAGGAAAGTGACCGGACGGCAGGGGACAGCAGCCCGGTCACCCAAGAGAACGGCCGGCTCCGGGGACGCCCGGGGTCGGCCGACGGGGCGGCCGAGTCCCCCGGCCCACTCAACCGCACGGCCATTCGCCACCACATGCCATTCGAATCAAGCGGCGCAACCCCCCGGCGCCGCTTACGAGGCACCGGCGCTGCCCTGACGCCGGTGCTGGCCGAGGAAGGGCCCCGCGACGCACATCCCGCGGGGCCCTTCGCCATGCCCGGACATGCCCGCCGACCCTCCAACCGGGTCCGCGAGTGACGCACGCCACATAAAAGTTCTGTGAGTTCGAGGACAACCATTCACAGCTTTCACAGATCAAACAGGCGTACGGACCGAACCAAGGGCCACACCCGCGCCCCACACGCGGAGGCCTCCCTGACCCCCGTATCGCCTTGCGCGGTACGCCGGACTACCCGAGGTCTTCATGAAGCTTCGTCGCGCCATGGCAGCAGCGGCCGCCACGGCAGTGATCGCCCCGGTGGCACTGCTCGCGGCGCCGGCCGCCTACGCGACCGGTGACACGTCACCGTCCCCGTCCGCCTCGTCCAGCAGCTCCACGAGTGAACCTGCCACGAGCCCCTCCGCCGAGGAGTCGCCGTCCCAGAGCGAGTCGGCGGACGAGACCGCGCCCGCGCCGAGCGACTCGACGAGCACGTCCCCGAGCGAGACGGAGAGCGAGGGCACCCCCGCCCCCGGCGAGTCGGAGACGACCACGACCGCGCCCGCGGACCCGTCGCCGAGCACCTCCGCGCCCGAGGAGTCCGAGACCCCGGACCCCGAGCCGTCGGTGTGCGAGGACACCAAGGTCGACGTCAACATCTCGGGTCTGCCCGGCGAGATCGCGGCCGGCAGCGGCTGGCACAAGTTCTCGCTGAACGTGGCCAACAACTCCGGCTCCACGCTCCAGAACCTCGAGTACCTGGCCGGCGCCTCCGCCGACCGGAACGGCGAGGAGCTGTTCGAGAGCAAGAAGGTCAGCCTCCAGGCCTGGAACCCCGCCGACAAGATCTGGGAGGACCTCAACGAGCTCGGCTACGCGGTCGGCTACATCGGTTACACCGACGAGCTGGCGCCCGACTACGAGGTCGACATCCCGATGCGGATCAACGTGAGGTCCGACGCCCCGGTCGGCGCCGGCTTCACGCTCGGCGCGACCATCTACGGCGACGCGGACGGCGAGTGCACCGGCTTCGGTGACGTCGCCTACAAGTTCCAGATCGTGGCCGCCGGCACGGACACCGAGGGCACGAAGCCGCAGGAAGGCGGCAAGGCTCCGGTCGCCGTCGAGAAGCCGGCCGCCAACACGCCCGAGGTCACCGGCAGCCTCGCCGAGACCGGTTCCAGCTCCGCGCTGCCGATGATCGGCCTCGTCGGCGGGCTCGCCGTCGTCCTCGGTGGCGGCGCGGTGTTCGTGGTGCGGCGGCGCAAGGCCGGCGCGGACGCGTGACACTGCGCGAACCGGCCTGACACAGGCTGGGTGAGAGGGACCTGCGCTCGGAGGGGGGCGCAGGTCCCTCTCGCCTTTCCCGCTACTTCTTCGGCGGTACCGCGGGCATTCCCAGGAACGGCAGCCGCAGCGAGCCGAAGGCCTCCGCCGGGACCGCCGGGGACTTGGGCTCGACGGGGGCCAGGCGCTCGTAGGCCGTTCCCTGCGCCGGGCGCGGGTCGCTCTCGCCCTTGTTCGGCCAGTACGACATCGCCCGCTCGGCCTGCGCCGTGATGGTAAGGGACGGGTTGACGCCCAGGTTGGCGGAGACCGCGGCGCCGTCGACGACCAAGATGCCGGGGTGGCCGTAGAGCCGGTGGTACGGGTCTATGACGCCGGTCTCGCGGGAGGCGCCGATCGGGCAGCCGCCGAGGAAGTGGGCGGTGAGCGGGGTGCCCATCAGCTCGCCGACGTTGGAGCCGGCGAAGCCGTTGATCTCGGCGGCGAGTGCGGAGGCGCCCTCCGTGGCCGCCTTGATCTGCTTGGGGTTGGGCGAGCCGTGGCCCTGGCGGGCGGTGAGCAGGCCCTTGCCGACGCCCGTCGGTTTCAGGTGCGTGGTCAGGGAGTTGTCCAGGGACTGCATCACCAGACCGATGATGGTCCGCTCCGACCAGCGCCGGTTGGACAGGGAGCGCAGGACCAGCATCGGGTGCTTGGCCGCGTGGCCCAGGAAGCCCAGGACACGGGACGCGCCCGAGGCGGTGTGCCCGGCGTACGGGACCTGGAGGATCGACAGGCCGCCCATCGAGTTGGAGCCCTTGCCGTAACGGACCGGTTCGATGTGGGTGTTGGCGTCGGGGTGAATCGAGGACGTTATGGCGACGCCGCGCGTGAAGTCGGCCCGTGACTCGCCGGTGCGCTTGCGGTATCGGCGGTCGTCGGTCTGGGCGCCGACCAGGGCCTCGGAGTTGGTGCGGGTCAGCTCGCCGAGCTTGTCGGATATGTGCGGGAGCTGGCCGTTCGCCTTCATGCGGTGCAGCAGGGTCTGGGTGCCGTAGGTGCCGGCGGCGACGACGACCCGGCGGGCCGTGTAGGTGCGGCCCGCGCCCTTCTTCTGCCGGTCGGTGGGGAGGGTGGCGATCGCGAACCCGCCGCGCGAGTCGTCGGTGAGGGAGACGACCGTCGTCATCGGGTGCACGACGGCACCCGCCTTCTCCGCGAGGTACAGGTAGTTCTCGTTGAGGGTGTTCTTCGCGCCGTGCCGGCAGCCGGTCATGCACTCGCCGCATTCGTTGCAGGCCTTGCGGTCGGGGCCCGCGCCGCCGAAGTAGGGGTCGGGCACCCGCTCGCCCGGCTTCGCCTTCGTCGTGCCGTCGGCGTCCTCGCCGTCGCCGAAGAAGACGCCGACCGGCGCCATGTGGAAGGTGTCGCCCACGCCCATTCGCTCGGCGGCGGCCTTCAGGTGCACGTCGGACGGGGTCATGCTCGGGTTCAGCCGGACCCCGAGCATGCGCTTGGCCTGGTCGTAGTACGGCGTCAGTTCGTCGTGCCAGTCGGTGATGTCACGCCACTGGGGGTCGTCGAAGAAGGGCTTCGGCGGTACGTAGAGGGTGTTGGCGTAGTTCAGGGAACCACCGCCGACCCCGGCGCCTGCCAGGACCATGACATTCCCGAGCAGGTGGATGCGCTGGATGCCGAACATGCCGAGCCCCGGGGCCCAGAGGTAGTTCTTCAGGTCCCAGGAGTTCTTCGGCAGCGACTCGCCGGTGAAGCGGCGGCCGGCCTCCAGGACGCCGACGCGGTAGCCCTTCTCGGTGAGGCGGAGGGCGGAGACGGATCCGCCGAAGCCGGAACCCACGACGAGGACGTCGTAGTCGTAAGCGTCCTTGGGCACGGGGGTCTCCTCTTTGAACTTCGTCTGCGGGCGGTCATGGTTTCTCGCGCAGTTCCCCGCGCCCCTAGGTTGGTTACCTGAACCGGAATGCCTTCATCAGGCGGAGACTGCGGCTCATGAACTGGGCGTACTTCTCGTCGTCCATCCCCAGCGAGGGCGCCATCGGCAGCAGCCGCTGGTGGGCGACCGTCTGGGCCTCGGTGTACTTGAGGATGCCCTCGGAGCCGTGCCGGCGGCCGAGGCCGGAGTCCTTCATGCCGCCCATCGGGGACTGGACGCTGCCGTAGGCGGGCGCGTACCCCTCGTTGATGTTGACGGTGCCGGTGCGCATTCGGGCGGCGACCTCGTGGCCGCGCCGGGCGTCCTTCGTCCAGACCGAGGAGTTCAGGCCGTACGGCGTGGAGTTGGCGTGCTCGACGGCCTCGTCCTCGGTCTTGAAGCGGTAGACGGAGACGACCGGGCCGAAGGTCTCCTCGGTGCACACGGTCATGGGGGCGGTGACACCGTCGAGGATGGTCGGCTCGTAGAAGTACGGGCCGATGTCCGGGCGGGCGACGCCCCCTGCGACGAGCTTCGCGCCCTGCTCGACCGCGTCCGCCACGTGCCGCTCGACGGTCTCCAGCTGCCGCTCCCCCACCAGCGAGCCCATGTCGGCGCCGTAGGAGAGGGAAGTGCCGAGCCGCATGGCCTTGGTGCGGGCGGCGAAGCGCTCCAGGAAGGCGTCGGCGACCGACTCGTGGACGTAGAGCCGCTCGATGGATATGCAGAGCTGGCCGGCGGAGGAGAAGCAGGCGCGGACGGCGCCCGCCGCGGCCTTCTCGATGTCGGCGTCCTCCAGGACCAGCATGGCGTTCTTGCCGCCGAGTTCGAGGGAGACGCCGACCAGGCGGGCGGCGGCGCCCTGGGCGACCTCGCGGCCGGTACGGGTGGAGCCGGTGAAGGAGACGTAGTCGGCGTGCTTGACGACCTCGGGACCGACGACCGGCCCGTCGCCGAGGACGACCTGGAAGACCTCGGCGGGCAGGCCGGCCTCGATGAGCAGGTCACGGGCCCACAGGGCGGTCAGGCAGGTCTCGGTGTCGGGCTTCATGACGACCGCGTTGCCCGCGACGAAGGCGGGGAGCGCGTCGCCGACGGACAGCTCCAGGGGGTAGTTCCAGGGGGCGATCTGGCCGACGACGCCGCGCGGGTGGCGCAGCTCGGTGACCTTCGTCAGGGTCGGTACGGCGCCGGTGTGCCGCTTGGGACGGAGGTAGGCCGGGGCCTTGCGGCCGTAGTGCCGGGCGGCGACGGCGACGGCCTGGACCTCCTCGTGGGCGTGCAGACGGGCCTTGCCGGTCTCCAGCTGGATGAGGTCGAGCACCTCGGCCTGGCGTTCCAGGACCAGGTCGTGGAAGCGCAGCAGGACCGCGGCGCGCTGCCGTGCCGGGATGCGCGCCCACACGGCCTGGGCGGCGCGGGCCCGCTCGAAGGCGCCGGCCACGTCCTCGGGCGTGGACTCGGGCAGGTCGGCCAGCTTCTCACCGGTGAACGGCGTGTGGTTGGCGGTGCGGCCGGAGCCGGTCACGCCCTTGGTGAGCTGGGCGACCAGCTCGGGCGTGACCACGTCGGCAGCGGTGCGGGCGCCCTCGGGGGCGGGGGCGAGAGGGTTCGTGCCGGTGATTTCCGGGGCCTGCGCATCCGTCATGAGCCGCAGGGTATGACGCCGCGGCGCCTTTGTGTACCCGTCGGTAATAGTGATTCACCGAGTGCTCACATGACGCCAGTGATCGCTGGCAACGAACCCGCTGATCAGGGCGTTGCGACGTCCCAGTTGGCGACCACCGTCCGGGCGATCTCCCGTCCCTCGTCGGCGAAGTAGCCCTTGCGGGGGTAGTCGATCGACACCTTGTACATGTCGCCGTTCCCGGCCCGGTAGTAGACGATGTGGAACTCCCGCTCGCGGGGGTTCTGCGTGTCCGAGGTCGTGTAGGCGATGGTGTTCTCGGCGGCCTTGCCGTCCTTGTACTCGGTCGCGACCGGTTCACCTTCGGGAGCGGGCTTGTCGGCGAAGTTCCAGGAGTACTCACCGTCCTTGAGCACGTCCCAGTCCGCCCACGCGTTGGCGATCGCGGTGTCCGGGAGCTCGTCGTCCTTGTCGTCGGCCTTGATGTCGCGGTCCACCACGACGGTGACCGCACCGCTCGGGTCGGCGAACGTCTCGTTGGTGCCGTCCCAGTCGTCCGCATGCTTCTGCTTCACGAAATCGGTCGGTACGCCGACGCTCACGCCGACCTTGTCGTCGAGCCGCTGCTGCTTCCAGCCCTCCGGCAGGGGCCCCGCGAAGGGGTCCGCGATCACCAGGTACGACGCCACCGCCGCCGCGACGACCGCCGCGCCGAGGGTGATCCAGGCGTTGCGGCCCAGCCTGACGCTCCACCGGGAGCCGGTCCCGGAGCCGTCGCCGGGCCCGTCCGTGGCGCCGAGCCGGACCACCTGGGTGGGCGGTGGCGCGGGCGGATTGGCAGCCGCGTCCAGCAGGGCGCGGACCCGGGCGGCGTCCGGACGGCGCGCCGGGTCCTTGTCCAGCAGGCCGGTGATCACCTCGGCCAGCGGCCCCTGCGCGGAGGCGGGCGGCGCGGGCGCGGCGTTGAGCACGGACTGGAGCGTGGCGGGCGTGTTGCCGCGCCGGAACGGCGAGACGCCCTCCGTCGCCGTGTACAGCACCACGCCCAGCGACCACAGATCGCTCGCCGGGCCGGGGCGCTGGCCCAGCACCCGCTCCGGGGCGATGTACTCGGGCGAGCCGACGAAGCCGCCGGTGTCGGTCAGATCGGTCTCGCCCTCGATCTGGGCGATGCCGAAGTCGGTGAGGACGACCCGGTCGTGCCGGCCGAGCAGTACGTTGTCCGGCTTCACGTCCCGGTGCAGGATGCCGGCCGCGTGCGCGGCCTCCAGCGCGCCGAGCACCTCCAGGCCGATGCGGGCCGCCTCCCGCGCGCCCAGCGTGCCCTCCTGCAACGCGTCGCCCAGCGAACGGCCCCGCACCAGCTCCATCACGATCCACGGCTGGTCGTCCACCACCGCCACGTCGTGCACGTTGACCACCGCCGGGTGGTCGAGCCGGGCCGCGGCGCGCGCCTCGCGGCGCATCCGTTCGAAGGCGTTGTCCCGTTCGCGTTCGGGAAGGTGGTCGGGTACGCGGGGCTCCTTGACGGCCACCTCGCGGTCCACGGTCTCGTCCTTCGCCCGCCACACCGTGCCCATGCCGCCGTGCCCGAGCTTGGCGATCAGCCGGTAGCGGCCGGCGATGAGCCGCCCGGCACCCGCGTCCTGCGCGGACGACTCCGCGTGCCCGGGCCGCGGCGCCGCCTGCCCGGGCCGCGGCGCCGGCGACCGGGGCGGCACGACCTGGGTGGGTGCCGCGTACGGGTTGCCGGGATGCGGCACGGCGACGGGCGGATTCGGTGGTCGCAGGCCAAAACTCGTCGGCTCGTCCGACCCGTTGCGGGGTCCCCCGTTGCTGCTCATGGGTCCATCCATACCGTGCCCGGCACGCCCGGATCCACCAACCGTGCTCCCCGGTCACAGACCCGTGACGCACGCTGCCGCTTATCTCCTGTTTAGGTGCGTTGCGAAGACGGCGTCACGGACGTCGAACCCGTCGGCGTACCGCGAGCACCACCGCCCTGAGCACGCCCCGCGGCACGCGCCGGGGCTCACCGGTCCGGGGCGGCGCGGGAGTCCGGCCCGTGGCCAGGAAGGCGCGCAGCATCCGCTCGGCCTCCAACGCGTCCAGCCGCCGTTCCGGGTCGCGTTCGAGCAGGCCCTGTACGACCGGAAGGATGGGCCCGGCCTGAACGGGCGGACGGATCTCCTCGGTGACCACGGCGTGCAGGACGCCGCCCAGCGAGTCGCGGTGGAAGGGCGAGGTGCCGCTGAGGACCGCGCACAGCAGCACGCCCAGCGACCACAGGTCGGACTCCGGTCCGGTCCCGGCGCCGGACATCCGCTCGGGGGCGGTGTACTCGGGGGAGCCGACGAAGGAGCCGGTCTCGGTGAGCGTGGTGGCGCCCGCGACCTGGGCCACGCCGAAGTCGGTGAGGACGACCCGGCCGTCCTCGGCCACCAGCACGTTGGACGGCTTCACGTCCCGGTGCAGGATCCCGGCCGCGTGCGCGGTACGCAGGGCGTCGAGCAGGGCGACGCCGATCCGGGCGGCCTCGGTGGCGTCGACCGGGCCGTGGGCGAGGACGCGGTCGGCGAGCGAGCCGCCGTCGACCAGCTCCATGACCATGTACGCACGTTCGTCGTCCTCGACGACGTCGTGCACGACGATGACGTGCGGGTGCCTCAGCTGTGCGACCGCGCGGGCCTCGCGCAGGGTGCGCTCACGGCGCCGCCGGGCCTCGGCGGCGGAGAGGGTCTCGCCGAGGGGAAGCGCCTTCACGGCCACTTCGCGGACGAGCAGTTGGTCGGTCGCCCGCCACACGATGCCCATGCCACCGCGGCCGAGGCGTTCATGGAGCCGGTAACGGCCCGCGATGACACGCCCGCCCGCCCCCTCGGTCACCATGCGCCCATCATGCCCCACCGGACGGACCGGCTCCGGACCGCCGTAACCCGGGTGGCCGACAACCGACGGATGTGCGGGCGTCGTTGCGACGGCTTCCGGCCATCACCCGGCACGGGTCAGGCGGTCTTCTCCTGCCAGCTCTGCAGCACCGTCCGGAACTGCTGCCGCGTCGTCTCCCAGTCCTCGGCCGGCGCCGACATGTAGATGACGTACTCGACGCCGTCACGGGACATGTACGTCTCCTCGACCGCGCGGCGCGGACCGGGGAAGGGGGTGTCCTTGGCCAGCGCGGTCCAGGTGTACTCCCACCGGGCGCTCTTGTGGTCGCGGTAGGTGGTCCGCTCCAGGGTGACGCGCCGGTAGTCGACCAGCCGCTGGAGCTGGACCTCCAGGTCGCGCTGATGGGCGTACGGGTCGTTGTAGTCGGGGGCGGTGTCGACGGCGATGCGGATGAAGTGCTCGCCTCCGTCGGGGGTGTAGTCGATCTGCCGGAGCTCGCCCTGGTCGTCGTACACCTTCCGCTGCCAGTTCTCGGGCAGGTAGAGGCTGAAACCCACCGGGTCGTCCCGGCGCACCCAGCCGGCCGGGACGGACCCGCCGGGACCCTTGCCGGTCGTGGCGGAGGCGGAGGGGGCAGGGGACGGCGAGTGGGTGGGGTCCGGCCCGGCCGTCGAGCCGCCTCCGCCCCGTTGTTGCAGCACCACGGCGGTGCCCGCGCCGATGAGGGCGGCGACGGCGACGACCAGGGCGAGTGTGCGCAGGCGGCGGCGCCGGGACCGTACGGGAGCGACGCCCGTGGGTCCGGTCGGCGCGTACCCCGCCGCCGTGGGGCCCACCGGCCCGGGACCCGCCGCCGCGTGGCCCATCGCCGCGTGGCCGACCGCCGTGGGTCCGACCGCGGACGGACCGACCGCCGTCGGACCGGTCATCGGCTGGTACGGCGAGGCGGCCGTCCCGCCCGTCGCCACCGGACCCTGCCCCGGCGTCCCTTGGTGGGCCGTGTCGCTCTGCCCCCGCGGGCCCGAGTACCGCGTCGGCACATACGCCTGGGCCGCGTTCGGCCGCCGTCCCTCCGCGGCCTCCGCGAGCATGTGTTCCGTCTCGGTCACGTCGGGCCGCGAGGCCGGGTCCTTGCGCAGCAGGGCGCTGATGACGGGCGCGAGCGGACCGGCGTACCGGGGCTCGGTGGCCTCCTCCTCGACGACCGCCTGCATGGTGGTGAGCGGTGAGGTGCGGCGGAACGGCGACCTGCCCTCCACCGCCGTGTACAGCGTCGCGCCGAGCGCCCACAGGTCGGAGGCGGGGCCGGGATCGTGGCCGCGGACGCGCTCCGGCGCCAGGTAGTCGACGGAGCCGACGACCTCTCCGGTCCGCGTGATGGTGGAGTCGCCCTCGATCTGCGCGATGCCGAAGTCGGTGAGCAGCACCCGGCCGTCGTCGCCGAGCAGTACGTTGCCGGGCTTGACGTCGCGGTGCAGGACACCGGCGGTGTGCGCGGCGCGCAGGGCGCGCAGCACCCACAGGCCGACACGGGCCGCCTCCCGCGGCTCGACCCGCTCCTCGTCCTTGACCGCGTCGGCCAGCGAGCGGCCCTCGACCAGCTCCATCACGATCCAGGGGCGGCCGTCGTGTTCGAGTACGTCGTGGACGGTGACGACGGCCGAGTGGTTGATCCGTGCCGCCGCGCGCGCCTCGCCCCGGGTGCGCGCCAGCAGTATCGCCTGGTCGCTCTCGGAGACGTAGAGCGCGGCGGTCAACTCCTTGATGGCGACGGTCCGGTGCAGCACCTCGTCGTGTGCGCGCCACACCCGGCCCATGCCGCCGCTGCCGATGGCGTCCCCGAGCCGGTATCGGCCCGCGACGAGCCGGCCCTGCATCTGATTCACGTTGCCCCGCAATGGTCTTGTCAGGGTCAGACTAGGGACCGGCCCCCGTCCGGGGAACGGGCGGGGTGACATGGAATCCGCTCTGTGACGGTTGTCGCTTTCCGTGACAGGACGCAACCATCGGGCCGAACTGCCGTCAGCGGGTGTACTGGTAGGTCGCCGACGCCTGTTCGAACAGTCGGCTCACCTCGTCCCGTTCCGCCTCCGGGCCACGGACCTGCACCACGTGGTAGCGCCCGTCGATCAGGATCGCGACGTTGCGCACGAACAGCTCACCGCCACCGGCGCCGGTCCAGGTGAACTGCCCCTCCGCCATGGTCCGTCCGCCGACCTCGATGGTCTTCAGCCCGCTGGAGGTGGCCCAGCTGGAGGCGCGGTACGGCGCCAACTCGGGCTCGCTGTCGCGCTGGTAGGCCATCGGGTCGTCGCCGAACTCGGCCGCGCGGTCCCGGCCCGGTACGACGACGAGCTCGAAGTCGCCCTTCGCGTAGACGACCTGGCCGCTGCCGTTGCGGGGCGTGCGGTTCCAGCCCTCGGCTACGGCGACGTGGAAGCCCTCGGGGTCCTTGCGGAGGGTGAACCCGTCGGCGACGTCGGGGTCGTTGGTCTGCGTCTCGGTGGAGCCGGTGCCCGTCTCCGAGGCACTGGGGTCGTCCTTCGGCGTCGTCTGCTCCGGCCGGGGTTCGCCGCCGGCGTCCGGGGACCGTTCGGGCGGCGCCTGGCTCGCCTCGCCGACGGCGCCCGTCCGGTCGGTGGCCCCGTTGCCGTTCGTGTCGCTCTTCGGCATGAGGAACATGGCGTAGGCGACCGCTCCGGCCAGGGCGAGCAGTATCAGCAGGAGCAGCGTCCGGCCGAGGCTGCGCGGGGAACGGGCCGTCTCCTGCTTGCCACGCTTGTGCCGGCCGTGGTGCGCGGGCAGTCCGGCACGCCGCCTGCGCACCAGCTCGCCGCGGCGGCGCACGATGGGCAGCCGGCCGGTCTCGGCGGGCGGGGCCGAGACGACGTGCAGGCCGGCCTCCGGCTCGGGTGCCGACCGCACCAGTGAACGCAGCCAGCCGCGCAGTTCCTCGAAGTCGATGCGGTCGGTGGGGTCCTGACGCAGCAGCGACTCCACGACCGGTCGCAGCGGCCCGCACTCCTCGGCGAAGGCCGGGGGCTCCGCGCACACGATCTGCACCAGTTCGGCGGTCGACTCCTCCGGGTAGGGCGCATGCCCCTGGACGGCACGGTAGAGCAGCGCGCCCAGCGCCCACAGGTCGGTGGCGGGGCCGATGGGCGCGGCCAGCTGCCAGTTCTCGTGCACCGGCCCGGCCTGTTCCGGCGCCCAGCGCTCGGTCACCGGCCCGACCACGGCCATCCGCGTCTGCCGTGCCCGCTCGGCGGCGAGCGCGGTGGCGGGACCGCGCGGCGCGGGGGTGCGGGCGACCAGGTCGTCCCAGTGCCCGGCAGGCGCGGTGGTGGCCTCCTGGTGGGGGGCGGCGGCGGGCAGGGCCCGTCCGGCAGCGGAAACGGGGTACGCGGCGGGGGCCGGATCGCCGGTGGGGCGGGGCGTGGCGCCGTGCCATGAGGTCGTGCGTACGCCGTAGGGGTCGGCGATCTGCCCGGGCGGGGCGGCGCCGGGCGAGGCGCCGGGGCCCGCGGAGTAGGCGGAACGCGCGGCCGCGGAGGGGCTGCCCGGGCCGGCGGAGTACGGAGGGCCGGACTCCGTGCCGGGGCCGAGGGCGTGCGGCGCCTGCTCGGGGCCGGCCGCGGAGGGGGCGCCCGGACCGGCGGAGTACGGAAGACCGGGCTCCATGTCGGGACCGAGGGCGTGCGGCGCCTGCTCGGGGCCGGCCGCGTAGGAAGGCCGCGCCCCGACGGGTCCGGTGCCGGGGGTGCCGGGGGCCCTGCCGGTGTCGTCGTCGGGGGCGGGGCGGGCGCCGGGCAGGGCTGCGCGGCCGTTCTGTGCCTCCTGGACGCGGGCCGCGGCCCGGGCACCGGCGCGGTACGCGGCGATCGCTCCGGCGCGTGCGGCGCGGGCGTCCCCGCCGCTGTCGAGCGGCGTGGGGGCGAGCCCGGCGGAGGCCCCGCCCGGCCCCTGAGCCCCGGCCACCGGCAGCCCGCCGGCCGTCCGCGCCTCGATGGCGGCCCGCCGTGCGGCCTCGGGATCGGCATCGCCGGGCCCCAGCATCCCGGTCTGCACGACCCCGGCGTCTCCGGCGCCGAACCCGGCACCACCGGGGCCGGGGAATCCGGAGCCGGCACCACCGGGACCGGGGAGCCCGGAGCCAGCACCACCGCGACCGGCGGCCGTAACCTCGGCACCACCGGGACCGGCCGCCGTAACCCCGACACCACCGGGACCAGGGCGCCCGGAACCGACACCACCGCGACCGGCGGCCGTGATCCCGGCGCCACCGGGACCGGAGCGCCCGAGACCGACACCACCGGAACCGGGGAGCCCGGAACCGACACCACCGGGGCCAGGGAGCCCTGAACCAACACCACCGGAACCGGCGGCCATACCCCCCGCGCCACCGCGACCGGGAAGCCCAGCCCCGCCCTCGGCCCCCCAAGGCCCGAGGGCGGCGGTCTCCGCGCCGCCACCCCGGCCGAAGGTCCCGTCAGGGGCGACCGGGGAACCGGGGCCTTCCTCGTTCTCGGGGGCGGGCACCGGGTCGTATCCGCACAGCGCCTCCTCCGCCGCGCCGACCGCCAGGCCGGTCAGCATCACGCGCCCGTCGTCGCAGACGAGCACCGTGCGCGCGGTGATGTTGCGGTGCACCCAGCCGTAGGTGTGCAGCACCCGCAGCGCCAGGAGGATGTCGGAGGCCACCTCGGCCGCCCGGTACGGCGTCAGCGGCTGCTCGGCGAGCAGAGCGGCCAGCGGCCTGGCGGCCACCAGCTCGCTGACGACCCACAGCGAACCGCCCTCGGCGAACACGTCGAAGACCTGGTCCAGGCGCGGATGGTCGGGGACGGCGGCCGCGGCCTGCGCCGCCTCGACGGCACGGCGTACCACCGGGTCGGCGGGCCGCCGCTGTCCGCCGTGCGCGGCCGACGACCGCCTGCCGGGGGGCCGCCCGGCGCCGTCCCGGGCCGTGAAGCCGTCGGGCAGGCCGTCCGCGTCGAGCACCTCCGCCTCGACGACCTCCGGCAACGGCACCTGCCGGACCAGCACTTCCTGACCGCTGTAGGTGTCGAAGGCCCGGGTCTCGGTGAGTTCGTACTCGTCGGACGGCGGCAGGGGCAGGCGGTAGCGGTCGGCGAGTACCCGTCCCGCGTAGTCGTCCACGTCGACACCCCCGGCAGCCCGTCGGTCAATTCCGTTCGTCCGGCGGGCCGTTCCGGCTGCGTACGGTCCGCAAGCACTCACGATACGTGCCGGAGGCAACCCGCAAAGAGGGGATGCCAGATATCCGACCGCTCAAACCCGGACGCCGCCGGCTCAGGACTTGGGTTCGAAGGTCTTCGTCAGGGTCCGCCAGGTGTCCCGGCGCAGGTCACTGTCCCAGTCGGCGGCCTTGGCGGTGTACATGAGCGCGTAGCCCTGGTGGTCGTTGACGACGAACCCCCGGTCCACGGTCCGGTACTTGGTGCCGTCGTCCGTGTAGGTGAACTCCCAGTCGGCCGCGTTCCAGCCCCGGTAGCCCACCTTCTCTATGCGGATCTTCTTGTACTGGGAGCGCTGCATGTACCGCTCCTGGTTCTTCCAGTCGGCGACCGGGTCGCCCTTGGGCGTGGACGTCCAGGCGACGAGCAGCTTCTGCCCGTTCGGTCCGGTGAAACGGTCCCCCGCGGAGCCCGTGGACTGGTACTTCCAGCCCTCGGGCAGTCCGATGCCGTAGCCCTGCTTGCCCTGGTGGGTGGCGGCCGCGCCCTCGTCGTCGTCCGACTTCCCGGCGTCGTCCGACCCGGTTCCGGCGTCGCCGGACTCGCTCGCTCCGGAGTCCGGGGCGCCGCCCGAGGCCCCGTCCGTCGCCGGGTCCGAGGCGGAGCCGTCGGTGCCGGTCCCGCTCTCCTCGTCCTGCTTGGTGTCGCCGGTCGTGCCGGCGGAGGGGACGGTCTTGTCGCCGCTGCCGCCCTTGGCGCCGTTCTCGTCCCCGCCGCCGAGCGTGAGGGCGAGCACGGTGCCGAGCACGGCGAGCGCCACGATCACCGCGATGATCACCAGCGTCCTGCGCGGCACGACGTCGGTGAGCGGCGCCCGGGGCACGGACCGGGGCGGCAGGTCCGGCGGCGGTACGACGGGCCAGCCGGAACTCCGGGTTCCGGCGGGCGCGTTCGCCCCGCCGTGGCCCGAGCCCACTCCGGCACCGGCCCCGGCCCCGGCACCCGCACCCGAGGCGGCGGAGGCCCCCGCGGCGCCCGAGGCGGCCCGGTCGGCCCCGCCCGGCTTGGTGCGGGAGGCAGCCGCGGCACCGGCCGCACCGGCCCCCACGGCGGCCTTGCGCACGGAGCGCAGCGCCCCGCGCAACCGCTCCCCGGCCTCCTCGCCCCGCTTGCCCCCGGCGCCCGCCGAACCGCCCCGGCGGGTCCGCTCGTCCGGCTGCGCCGGCAGCGGCACCACCTTGGTGGCGTCGGCCGGTTCGGTCTCGGCCGCCTTGTCCGGGGCGTGGATGACCTTGTTGAGCAGTGCGCGGGCGCCCGCGTCGTCGAGGCGCTGGGCGGGGTCCTTGTTGAGCAGTCCGTAGATGACGTCCCGCAGCGGGCCGGCGTTCTTCGGCTCCTCCAGGTTCTCCGTCATCACCGCGGTCAGCGTCGCGATCGCGGAGCCCTTGTCGTAGGGCGGGGCGCCCTCCACCGCCGCGTACAGCAGTCCGCCGAGCGACCACAGGTCGGCGGCCGGCCCCGGCTTGTGGCCGCGGGCCCGCTCCGGGGAGATGTAGGAGGGGGCGCCGACGAGCATGCCGGTGGAGGTGATGGACGGGTCGCCCTCCACCTGGGCGATGCCGAAGTCGGTGAGCACGACCCGGCCGTCCTCGGCGATCAGTACGTTGGACGGCTTCACGTCGCGGTGCAGGATGCCCTCGCGGTGCGCGGAGCGCAGGACGTCGAGGACGGCGAGGCCGACCTCCGCCGCGCGCTTCGGCTCCAGCAGGCCGTCCTCACGGATCGCCTCGGCGAGCGACTTGCCCTCGACGAGTTCCATCACGATCCACGGCCGGTCGTCCTCCTCGACCACGTCGTAGACCGTCACGGCGCTGTTGTTGCGGATCCGCGCGATGGCCTTGGCCTCGCGCAGCGTGCGCGTGATCAGGCGCCGCTTCTCCTCCTCGTCGATGTTCCCCGGGAACCGCAGCTCCTTGACGGCGACCGTGCGTCCCAGGGTCTCGTCCTCGGCCCGCCACACCGTCCCCATGCCGCCGCGGCCGAGCACGTCTCCCAGCCGGTACCGCCCGGCGAGGAGACGTGCGCTCTTGTCCGTACGGGATGTCCCCGCCCGCTCCGCCTCCGACATGCGTCCCCTCATGCAACCCGCCCTGACAGAGCCTTCATTGTCCCTCACCCGACAAGTGCTCGACGCCCAGGGTGCCCCTGGGGCCAACCGGGCGAGCGGGCAGGGAGCATGGCGGGGTGACCCTGCGTCACACCCGCCCCGGCAGCCCCTGCCACCTGCCCTATCGCGGCACGATGTCCGGCGCTCCCAGCCGGGCCGCGTCCGCCGTCAGGTCGTCCGGCTGGCGCTGCGACTCCCGCTCGGCCTCGACCCGCTTCTCGTAGTGCTGGACCTCGCGTTCGACCTGGTCCTTGTCCCAGCCGAGCACCGGCGCCATCAGTTCGGCGGCCTCGCGGGCGCTGCGCGTGCCCCGGTCGAAGGTCTCGATGGAGATGCGGGTGCGCCGGGTCAGTACGTCGTCCAGGTGGCGAGCGCCCTCGTGGGAGGCGGCGTAGACGACCTCGGCGCGCAGGTAGTCGTCGGCGGCGTGCAGCGGTTCGCCGAGGGAGGGGTCGGCGGCGATGAGCTCAAGGACCTCCTCCGCCATGGCGCCGTACCGGTTCAGCAGGTGCTCCACGCGTACGACGTGCAGGCCGGTGCGTGCGGCGACCCGCTTCCGCGCGTTCCACAGCGCCCGGTAGCCCTCGGCGCCGAGCAGCGGCGTGTCCTCGGTGACGCAGTCCGCGACCCGCAGGTCGAGCCCGTGCACCGCCTCGTCCACGGCATCCTTGGCCATCACCCGGTACGTCGTGTACTTGCCGCCCGCCACGACGACGAGACCGGGCACCGGGTGCGCGACGGTGTGCTCGCGCGACAGCTTGCTGGTGGCGTCCGACTCGCCGGCCAGCAGCGGGCGCAGACCGGCGTACACGCCCTCGACGTCGTCGCGGGTGAGCGGCACGGACAGCACGGAGTTGACGTGCTCCAACAGGTAGTCGATGTCCGCGCTGGACGCGGCCGGGTGCGCCTTGTCCAGGTCCCAGCCGGTGTCCGTGGTGCCGATGATCCAGTGCCGGCCCCAGGGGATGACGAACAGCACGGACTTCTCGGTGCGCAGGATCAGACCGGTGCTGGAGTGGATGCGGTCCTTCGGCACGACCAGGTGGATGCCCTTGGAGGCGCGCACGTGGAACTGGCCGCGCTCGCCCACCATCGACTGGGTGTCGTCGGTCCACACGCCGGTCGCGTTCACGACCTGCTTGGCGTGGATCTCGTACTCCCCGCCCGCCTCGACGTCCTGCACGCGCGCGCCGACCACGCGCTCGCCCTCGCGCAGGAAGGAGGTGACTCGTGCGCGGTTGGCGACCGGGGCGCCGTACGCCGCCGCCGTGCGCACCAGCGTCGTCACGAACCGGGCGTCGTCCATCTGGGCGTCGTAGTACTGCAGCGCGCCGACCAGCGCGTCCTTCTTCAAGGCGGGCGCCACCCGCAGGGCGTGACCGCGGCTCAGGTGCCGGTGCATCGGCAGCCCCCTGCCGTGTCCGCGGGCCATCGACATGGCGTCGTAGAGCGCGACGCCCGACCCGGCGTACAGCCGCTCCCACCCCTTGTGCTGCAAGGGGTAGAGGAACGGCACCGGCTTCACGAGATGCGGTGCGAGCCGCTCCAGCAGCAGCCCGCGTTCCTTCAGCGCCTCCCGTACGAGGGCGAAGTCGAGCATCTCCAGATAGCGCAGGCCCCCGTGGATCAGCTTGCTGGACCTGCTGGAGGTGCCCGACGCCCAGTCCCGGGCCTCGACCAGGCCGGTGGACAGGCCACGTGTCACGGCGTCGAGCGCGGTGCCCGCACCGACCACGCCCGCGCCCACCACCAGTACGTCAAGCTCGCGCTCGGCCATGGCCGCGAGCGACTCGGCGCGCTGCGCCGGCCCCAGGGTCGCTGTCCTCACTGCTGCCTCCCGCTGTCGGTCGCGTCGGCCGCACCCGTCGGGGGCGAAGCCCGGTTCCTGGTACCCACCATGCCCAGATTCTGACCGGCCTGCCCGACATCGGCCGCCGCACGCCCCCAGCCTGTGGACAACTCTTCCCGTGAATCCCGGCGCATCACCCCGGGCGGTGTCGACACCACCGAAACTCGGCCGACCAATCCCACAAATCGGTCATATTTACTCCTAGTCTGACGTTGTGCTCGCCCATCCTGTCCACCGGGCTTGCGCACCTGTCCCGCTTCGGCTACTGGGAAGGACGGCCCACGCCATGCCCGCAGATCTCGCCGTCATCGGACTCGGCCCGTACGGCCTGCCCCTGGCCCAGGCCGCCGTCGCCGCGGGCATCCCCACCCTCGGCTACCGCACCGGCCCCGAGGCCGACCCGCTCACCCCCGCCGAGGTGCGCCGGATGCTCGCGACGGGCTTCCGCACCCCCGCCGGACCGGCCGAGCTGGGCCGCGTCCGCACCGCCGTCATCTGCGCCCCGACGCCGCCCGGCGCGGACGGCGGCCTGGACCTCAGCCAGGTGGAGGCGGCCGCCCGCACCCTCGCCGCCCACATGCGCCCGCACACCACGGTCATCCTGGAGTCGCCCGTGCGGCCCGGGACGACGGAGGATTTCCTGCGCCCGATCCTGGAGCAGGGCTCCGGCCTGCGCGCCGGCCGCGACTTCCACCTCGCCTACTCCCCCAGCCGCGTCGACCCCGGCAACCGCGACTTCACCCCGGCCACCACACCGAAGGTCATCGGCGGCCTCACCCCCGCCTGCACCGAGTCGGCCGCCACCTTCTACGGCCGGCTCACCGACAAGGTGGTCCGCGCGCGCGGCACCCGCGAGGCCGAGACGGTCCAGCTCCTGGAGACCAACTTCCGGCACGTCAACATCGCCCTGGTCAACGAGATGGCCGTGCTCTGCGACGACCTCGGCGTCGACCTGTGGGACGTCCTGCGCTGCGCGGAGAGCAAACCGTTCGGCTTCCAGGCCTTCCGCCCGGGACCCGGCGTCGGCGGCCACTCCGTCCCCCAGGACCTGACCGGCCAGGCCCCGCACAGCCTGCGCATGGTGGAGCTGGCCCAGCAGGTCAACTCCCAGATGCCGCGCTACGTCGTCCAGCGCGCCGCCGCCCTCCTCAACGAGCACGGCAAGTCCGCGCGCGCCGCCCGCGTCCTCCTCCTCGGCGTCACCTACAAGGCCGACCTCGCCGACCAGCAGGCCACCCCGGCCGAGGAGATCGCGACGCGCCTGATGTCGATGGGCGCCGCCGTCAGCTACCACGACCCGCACATCCCGTCCTGGAACGTCGCCGACCGCCCCGTCCCCCGCGCCGACTCCCTCTACGAGGCCGCCGCCGACGCCGACCTGACGATCCTCCTCCAGCAGCACCGCACGTACGACCTCCAGGGCCTGTCCGTGAAGGCCCAGCTGCTCCTGGACACGCGAGGGGCCACGCCCACGGGGGCGGCGCACCGGTTGTGAGGAGGGGGCGCGCGGGGGTGACCGCGCCACGGGGTTGGTGGTGGACGGGCCGCTTCGTGGGTACCGTAGGACGCGGGTGGAGCCCACCGCAGGGGTGCTGCGGCAGGCTCCTGAGAAGTGAACGGAGTGTCCACCCCTATTTCTCTTAGGGGTGGCCGCTCACTTCCCGTAGATCCGCAAAATCCACCTCCTCCGGAACTTCACCATCCGCAGACGGATCCGGTCCCAGCGGGTGGGCTTGCGGTGACGGCCCATGGCGCGCCCCCTTCCACGATGCCGCCGTCAGCCCGGTAGGCGGTCCGTCTGGATTTCGGGCCGGGCCCCGAGAGCCCGGGTCCGGAACCGATTCCTTGGAAGGGGGCGCCCCAGAGAACTGGGTCGCCGGACACGGACGTTACCGGCCCCGCACGGCCCTCCCCCGCGTATTCGCCCCGAAGGCCACCGTGCGCCCCCGCACCGCGCCAACGCCCCCGCGCACGCCCCTGAACACGCGAAAGAGGCCGGTCGCCCCGTCAAGGGCGACCGGCCTCCTCAGAGCCGTGGAGCGGCTGCTACCGCCGGTGCTGCGAGTCCGCCACCGTCACCTCGACGCGCTGGAACTCCTTCAGCTCGCTGTACCCGGTCGTCGACATCGCCCGGCGCAGCGCGCCGAAGAAGTTCATCGAGCCGTCGGGGTTGCGGGACGGGCCGGTGAGGATCTCCTCGATGGTGCCGACCGTGCCGAGGTCGACCTTCTTGCCGCGGGGCAGCTCCTCGTTGACGGCCTCCATGCCCCAGTGGTTGCCCTTGCCCGGCGCGTCGGTGGCGCGGGCCAGCGGCGAGCCCATCATCACCGAGTCGGCGCCGCAGGCGATCGCCTTGGGCAGGTCGCCGGACCAGCCGACCCCGCCGTCGGCGATGACGTGCACGTACCGGCCGCCGGACTCGTCCATGTAGTCGCGGCGGGCCGCCGCCACGTCCGCGACCGCCGTCGCCATGGGCACCTGGATGCCGAGCACGTTGCGCGTGGTGTGGGCGGCGCCGCCGCCGAAGCCGACGAGGACACCCGCCGCGCCGGTGCGCATCAGGTGCAGGGCGGCGGTGTAGGTGGCGCAGCCGCCGACGATCACCGGGACGTCCAGCTCGTAGATGAACTGCTTCAGGTTCAGCGGCTCGTGCGAACCGGAGACGTGCTCCGCCGAGACCGTGGTGCCGCGGATGACGAAGATGTCGACGCCCGCGTCCACGACCGCCTTGGAGAACTGGGCGGTGCGCTGCGGGGAGAGCGCGGCGGCCGTGACCACGCCCGAGTCGCGCACCTCCTTGATGCGCTGTCCGATCAGCTCCTCCTTGATGGGAGCCGCGTAGATCTCCTGGAGGCGGCGGGTCGCGTTGTCGGTGTCCAGCCCGGCGATCTCGTCGAGCAGCGGCTGGGGGTCCTCGTGCCGCGTCCAGAGCCCTTCCAGGTTCAGGACGCCGAGGCCGCCCAGCTCGCCGATCCGGATGGCGGTGGCCGGGGAGACGACCGAGTCCATGGGAGCGGCCAGGAACGGCAGCTCGAAGCGGTAGGCGTCGATCTGCCAGGCGATCGAGACCTCCTTCGGGTCCCGCGTACGGCGGCTGGGGACGACGGCGATGTCGTCGAAGGCGTACGCCCGGCGGCCGCGCTTGCCGCGCCCGATCTCGATCTCAGTCACGTCTGTGGCCTTTCCCTGATGCGTTGCAGCGCCTTCCAGTATCCCCGACCGGCGCGGCGGGTCTCCCCGACGGGCACGCCGAGGGCGGCCCCGGATGGTCCCGGGGCCGCCCTGGAAGGCTGCTGCCTACTTGCTGCGGCTGTAGTTCGGTGCCTCGACCGTCATCTGGATGTCGTGCGGGTGGCTCTCCTTGAGCCCGGCGGAGGTGATCCGCACGAACCGGCCGTTGTCCTGGAGCTGGGGCACGGTCCGGCCGCCGACGTAGAACATCGACTGGCGCAGGCCGCCGACCAGCTGGTGGACGACCGAGGAGAGCGGGCCGCGGTAGGGCACCTGGCCCTCGATGCCCTCGGGGACCAGCTGCTCGTCGGAGGCGACGCCCTCCTGGAAGTAGCGGTCCTTGGAGAACGACCTGCGGTCGCCGCGGGTCTGCATGGCGCCCAGCGAGCCCATGCCGCGGTACGACTTGAACTGCTTGCCGTTGATGAACATCAGCTCGCCCGGCGACTCCTCGCAGCCCGCGAGGAGCGAGCCCAGCATCACCGTGTCGGCGCCCGCGACCAGGGCCTTGGCGATGTCGCCGGAGTACTGGAGGCCGCCGTCGCCGATGACCGGGATGCCGGCCTCCTTGGCGGCGAGCGACGCCTCGTAGATGGCCGTGACCTGGGGGACGCCGATGCCGGCGACGACGCGGGTGGTGCAGATGGAGCCGGGGCCGACACCGACCTTGATGCCGTCCACACCGGCGTCGATGAGCGCCTTGGCGCCGTCGCGGGTGGCGATGTTGCCGCCGATGACGTCGACGTCGGCCGCATTCGACTTGATCTTGGCGACCATGTCGCCGACCAGGCGGGAGTGGCCGTGCGCGGTGTCCACGACGATGAAGTCGGCGCCCGCCTCGATCAGCGCCTGGGCGCGCTCGAAGGCGTCACCGGCGACGCCGACGGCGGCGCCGACCAGCAGCCGGCCCTTGGCGTCCTTGGCGGCGTTCGGGTACTTCTCGGCCTTGACGAAGTCCTTGACCGTGATCAGGCCCTTGAGGACGCCGTTGTCGTCGACCAGCGGCAGCTTCTCGATCTTGTGGCGGCGCAGCAGCTCCATGGCGTCCACGCCGGAGATGCCGACCTTGCCGGTGACCAGCGGCATCGGGGTCATGACCTCGCGCACCTGCCGGGAGCGGTCGGTCTCGAAGGCCATGTCACGGTTGGTGACGATGCCGAGCAGCTTGCCGCCGCCGTCGGTGACCGGCACGCCGCTGATGCGGAACTTGGCGCACAGCGAGTCGGCCTCGGCGAGCAGGGCGTCCGGGTGGATGGTGATGGGGTTGGCCACCATGCCCGACTCGGAGCGCTTGACCAGGTCGACCTGGTTGGCCTGGTCCTCGATGGACAGGTTGCGGTGCAGGACGCCGACGCCGCCCTGGCGGGCCATCGCGATCGCCATGCGCGACTCGGTGACCTTGTCCATGGCGGCGGACAGCAGCGGGATGTTGACCCGCACGTTCCTGGAGACGTACGAGGCGGTGTCGATCTCGTCGGGTGCCATGTCCGACGAGCCCGGCAGCAGCAGCACGTCGTCGTAGGTCAGCCCGAGCGTCGCGAATTTCTCGGGCACTCCGTCGACGTTGGCAGTCATGACACCTTCCCCAAATGGCCTTGATCGGTGCGGATGTCCATGCTAACGGGAAGTGGACGTGGCTCATTCCACGATCAAGGACGCCCGCGACCTTCGTAGTTTCGTACGGACACCCGTCACCGTCCGTTCACGCCCGGCGCTACTGCTCCGCCAGGGCCCGCAGCCGGCTCAGCGCGCGGTGCTGGGCGACCCGCACGGCACCGGGTGACATTCCCAACATCTGCCCGGTCTCCTCCGCCGTGAGCCCCACCGCGATGCGCAGCAGGAGCAGCTCGCGCTGGTTCTCGGGCAGGTTGGCCAGCAGTTTCTTGGCCCAGGCGGCGTCGCTGTTGAGCAGCGCGCGCTCCTCCGGGCCCAGTGAGTCGTCCGGCCGCTCGGGCATCTCGTCGGACGGCACGGCCGTCGAGCCGGGGTGCCGCATCGCCGCGCGCTGGAGGTCGGCGACCTTGTGGGCGGCGATGGCGAAGACGAACGCCTCGAAGGGGCGTCCGGTGTCCTTGTAGCGGGGCAGCGCGAGCAGCACCGCGACGCAGACCTCCTGAGCGAGGTCCTCGACGAAGTGCCGGGCGTCGCCGGGCAGGCGGGACAGACGCGTGCGGCAGTAGCGCAGCGCCAAGGGGTGGACATGGGCGAGCAGGTCGTGCGTGGCCTGCTCGTCCCCGTCGACGGCACGATGGACGAGCCCACCGACCGTCCCTTGATCAGGGGCCGCCTCGTCGTCACGCATCGGTCCATGGTGCCTTGCGGCCGTCCGATCCGTGGCTCCGCGCCCGTTGTTGTGCACCGAAGCGTTATGAGTAGGTGCGCCGGAACTCATCCCCTGCGCCCTCCCCTTCCGCTCGACCGACTCGTCCCCGAGGAACTCCACACCTCAAGGATGCGTCATCCGCGCCGAAACGAGCAGCGGGCACCCGGCGGGTCGCCTTGTCACCCCCGCCCACCTCGCGATAAGCGGGGATCGCCGCCTCCCCGACGGGCCCTTTCGGCCTCCATCGCACCGGGGTGCTCCTAGCGGACCAGGCCCCACCGGAAGCCGAGCGCCACCGCGTGCGCCCGGTCCGAGGCGCCGAGCTTCTTGAAGAGCCGCCGGGCGTGGGTCTTGACGGTGTCCTCGGAGAGGAACAGCTCGCGGCCGATCTCCGCGTTGGAGCGGCCGTGACTCATGCCCTCCAGGACCTGGATCTCACGCGCGGTGAGCGTCGGCGCGGCACCCATCTCGGCCGAGCGCAGCCGACGCGGGGCGAGCCGCCAGGTCGGGTCGGCGAGGGCCTGCGTGACCGTGGCGCGCAGTTCGGCGCGCGAGGCGTCCTTGTGCAGGTAGCCGCGGGCACCGGCGGCGACGGCGAGGGCCACGCCGTCCAGGTCCTCGGCGACGGTGAGCATGATGATGCGCGCGCCGGGGTCGGCGGAGAGCAGCCGCCGGACGGTCTCGACGCCGCCGAGGCCGGGCATGCGCACGTCCATCAGAATCAGGTCCGAGCGGTCGGCACCCCAGCGGCGGAGGACTTCCTCGCCGTTGGCGGCCGTCGTCACGCGCTCGACGCCGGGCACGGTCGCGACCGCGCGGCGGAGCGCCTCTCGGGCAAGCGGGGAGTCGTCGCAGACGAGGACGGAAGTCATGGCCGTCCTCCGCAGCTGATGCGCGTCACGTTGAGCCTCCAGGCTGGTACGAAATCGTCACCTGTGCGGTCGACCGTCCCGGACGCCCGCCCGAGCACTTGTTCCTTCAACCGCCTCCGCACTCTCAACGACGGTCACTCGAAAGAGTTACGGGGCTGTGTGTCGTCTTCGGCACTCTACGTGAGGGGGCCGCCACGCAGCAGACATGCGCGACGGACCCGCCCCGTTTCATCACAACCGGTGCCCCATTTAGCCGCTTTTCTTCCACTTCGCTGGTGTCTGCGGCTAGATTCGCAATGAGTCATATTTTCATCTCCTTAGATCGTAGTTGTACGGTCGTGGACGCTGCGTCACCGGCATCTACCCATATCGGCTACAAGGGGTCACGCAATGGCAGATTTCTCCCGCCTTCCCGGACCGAACGCGGACCTGTGGGACTGGCAGCTCCTGGCCGCGTGCCGCGGGGTGGACAGCTCGCTCTTCTTCCATCCGGAGGGGGAACGCGGTGCGGCGCGGAGTGCTCGCGAGAACTCGGCCAAGGAGGTCTGCATGAGGTGCCCGGTCCGCGCCGAGTGCGCGGCGCACGCGCTGGCGGTGCGTGAGCCGTACGGCGTGTGGGGCGGGCTGACCGAGGACGAGCGCGAGGAGCTCATGGGACGCGCCCGAAACCGCCTGGTGGCGGCGACGGCATCGGCCGGCGGGGAGGCGGCCGCGCATCACTGAAGCCGCACATCACTGAAGGAACGTTTCTCTGAAACACGGGCGCGCAGGTGCGCCCGTACCTCAGTGCGTCGCCGACAGGCGCGCCCCCGCCCGGGCCAGCTCGTCCAGCGTCGCCGTCACCGCCGGGACCTGGGCCAGGTCGGGCAGGGTGAGCGCGACGATCTCCCGCCGCACCGCCGGCTCCAGCGCCACCGTGCGCACCCCCCGGGGTCGTACGGACTCGACGGCGAGCTGGGGCAGGACGGCCACACCCAGGCCGGCCCCCACCAGACCGGCGACCGCCGGGTAGTCGTCGGTCGCGAAGTCGATGCGCGGCGTGAAGCCGGCCCCTTCGCACACCTCGACCAACTGTCCACGGCACCGCGGGCAGCCCGCGATCCACGGGTCCCGGGCCAGCTCCCCGATGGCCACCGACCCGCCGGGTTCCGTGCGCGCGAGCCGGTGCCGTTCGGGCACCAGCGCCACGAGGCGGTCGGTCAGCAGCGGCCGTACGACGAGGTCGTCCCACTCCTCCGCGCCGGCCGCGCCCTCGTAGCGGAAGGCGAGCGCCACGTCGCAGTCGCCCTCGCGCAGCAGCTCGACGGATTTCGGCGGCTCGGCCTCCTCCAGGAAGACCCGGGTGCCGGGGTGCGCGGCGCGCAGCGCGGCCAGGGCCGTCGGTACGAGGGTGGAGCTGCCGCTGGGAAAGGAGACCAGGCGGACCCGTCCGGCGCGCAGTCCGGCGATGGCGGCGACCTCTTCCTCGGCCGCGGCCAGTCCGGCGATGATCCCGGCGGCATGCCGCACCAGCGCCTCACCGGCCTGGGTCAGCCGCATCTCGCGCCCGGTGCGCACGAGCAGGGGTGTGCCGACGGAGGCCTCCAGGGCCTTCATCTGCTGACTGACGGCGGGCTGGGTACAGCCCAGCTCGCGCCCCGCGGCGGAGAAGGAACCGGTCGATGCCACGGCGCGCAGGACACGGAGATGACGAGCCTCGATCACCCTCCCGAGGATAGGCGACGATAAGCGACTCTTTGACTGGCCGCCGAATAACGCGTCGACGCTTTGACGCGGCTTGTCCTACCGTTCCGCCATGAAGCTTCTGTCTGTCAACCTGGGCCGCGCGACGGCCGTGCCGTACACGGACCACCCCCAGGGCGTCACCGGCATCGACAAGCGGCCGGCCGACGGGGCCGTACGGGTGGCGGCGCCCGGGCCGAAGGGGGCCGGGGCGAGCGGGCTGGCCGGGGACACGGTGTGCGACATGCGGCACCACGGCGGCGCCGACCAGGCCGTGTACGCGATGGCGCGCGAGGACATGGACGACTGGGAACACGAGCTGGACCGGCCGCTGCCGAACGGCTCCTTCGGCGAGAACCTCACGACGACGGGCCTGGACGTCTCCGGCGCCCTGATCGGCGAGCGCTGGCGGATCGGTCCCGATCTGGTGCTGGAGGTCACCAGCGGCCGTATCCCGTGCCGCACCTTCCAGGGCCATCTGGACGAGAAGCGGTGGGTGCGGCGCTTCACGGAGAAGGGCGCGCCGGGAGCGTACCTACGGGTGATCGAACCCGGTGGGATACGGGCGGGCGACGCCGTCGAGATCGTGCACCGGCCCGCCCACGAGGTGACGGTGGCCTTGCAGTTCCGGGCGGTGACGAGGGAACGCGACTTGCTGCCCCGGCTGCTCGCGGCGGGCGAGGCGCTGCATCCCGAGTCGCTGGCGGCCGCGCGGAAGTACGTGGAGACGCACGGCGCCTGAGCCAAACGGACCTGCTCGGTCCGGGCCCATAACCTTGCGCCATGACAACGGCATTGATTACCGGATCGACGGCGGGCATCGGCGCCGCGTTCGCGCGGCGGCTGGCGGCCGACGGACACAACCTGGTGCTGGTGGCCCGCGACACCAAGCGGCTGCGCGAACAGGCGACCGAACTGCACGACCGGCACGGAATCGAGGCGGAGGTCCTGACGGCCGACCTGGCCACGGACGCCGGCATCGAGGCGGTGGCCGCCCGGCTCGGTGAGCGCAGGAGCCCCGTCGACCTGCTGATCAACAACGCCGGCTTCGGCAACAAGGGCCGCTTCCTCGACGTCTCCATGGCCGACGAGCTGACGATGCTCAAGGTGCACTGCGAGGCGGTGCTCCGGCTGACCTCGGCGGCGACGGAGACGATGCGGGACCGGGGCCGCGGCGGCGTGGTCAACGTGGCCTCGGTAGCGGCCTTCGTCCCGCGCGGCACCTACGGCGCGTCCAAGGCGTGGGTCGTGCAGTTCACCCAGGGCGTGGCGAAGGACCTGGCCGGCAGCGGCGTACGCCTGATGGCCCTGTGCCCCGGCTTCGTGCGCACGGAGTTCCACGAGCGCGCCGGCATGGGCACGGACAACATCCCGGGCTGGATGTGGCTGGACGCCGACAAGGTCGCCGCAGCGGCCCTGACCGACCTCTCCCGCGGCAAGACCCTCTCCATCCCCGACCCCCGCTACAAGACCCTGATGGGCGCGGCGAAGCTGGTACCGCGGGGGATGCTGGGCGGACTCACTTCCCGGACGGGGCGGAAGTACGGGCCGCAGTAGGAGTGCCGGCCACACCCCTTCCGTTCTCCTCAGGGCGGCCGGTGCGCACCGCCCGCCCCTCGTCGTCGTATCAACCGCGCGCGGCCATCCGTACGAACGCCGTCCATTGAGCAGTGGGGACGGCGAGGAGCGCCGCGTCCGGCTGCTTGGAGTCGCGGACCAGCATCGCCGTACCGGTGTCCGCGACCTCCACGCAGTCGCCTCCGTTTCCCGCGCTGTGGCTGCTCTTGAACCAGCGCAGTTCGCCTGCGGCAGGCGCGGGGCTGCCTGTCTTCATAGCTCTCCCAGCACTTTCTCGATGAAGGCCGGCGACTCCCTGGGCGTCAGCGCCTCGGCTCGCAGCACGCCGTACGTCGCTTCGAACGGGCTGACCTTCTTCGGTTCCGAGTACAGGGCGCTCACGTCCTGCACCTCCCTGACCGCGCCAAACGTCCCGTCCGCCCAAGGGCCTGCGCAGGGCCTGTTCGACCGCTTGCCGCCCGGCTACTCGGGGTCCATGGTGACGGCCGTGAAGCGGAGCAGCAGGCTTTTGAGGGCGCATTCCACCGCCACTCCGAAGTGGTGGTCCGCGTTCGGCAGCCGTGCTCCGTCCGTCAGGAAGACGGCGTCCTTGTAGTGGCGCACGGCTGCGTGGGCGAAGTGGTGCTGTTCTGGATTCACCTGCACGGCACGGGTCTTAAGGGCTCACGTCACTCGGATGGCCCAGTTCTGTGCACGCACGGGATCGTCACCCGAACGTGTGGTCCATTCCGGTCCCGCCCCGGCGGAGGCGGCGGGAAACATAGCGTCAGGTGGTTGCGCCCGCAGCGGGCGGGAGGTCACAGGCCGACAAGGGAGAGGTGGCATCGGGTGAGCGCGGGCACGGGTGACCGGGGCGGACTGTTCGTCGACGGCGCCGACAGCGGGCGTACGGAAAAGGGGAAGCCGGGCCGGGGGGTGGTGAGCGGCGGGGGGACAGCGATGTTCTCCGACGCGCCCGGCGGTGGGTGGCCGTCGGCGGCTCCCGCCTCGGGTCGTCCCGGTGCGGTCGGCGCCGGAGCTGCTCCCGTCCCGCGCGCCCGGCCCACCCCGCGTCCCCGGCCCGGCGGTGTCCCCGCCGGGCACCTGGGTGCGGGGCGATGGGCGAAGATCGCGCAGCGGATCGTGCCGGACGACCTCCAGCCCGAGGTGCTGCGCCTGGAGCTGACCGAACTCGGGGACGCGTTCCGCGCGTATCAGCGGCGCCCCGAACCGGATCTCGCCGTCCTCGCCGAACTCCACGACCGCAAGGCCCGTGCCTTCGCGTTGTGGGCCGACGTCACCGGCGATGCGTCCCTGCGCGAGGAGGCGGAGCGGGCGGAGGCGGCGGCGCGGACCACCCGCGAGATGAACGCCAACCGGCGCGGCATCGAGGTGGACGGGGACGGGCCGGCCATCGAGCGGTTGCTGGCCCGGGCCCAGGGCGTTCACGCCCGTGGTGTGTTGGAGTACGTCCGGGCCCACGCCCCGTCCCCCGGGCCCGAGGCGCGGCTCGCGGTGCTCATGCTCACCCTCCGGGCCGCGCGCGCCGGCACGGGGAACGTCACCGGGCAGGATCTCAGCGGCTGGTTGCAGGGCGATACCGAGCGGGTGCTCAAGGAACTCGTCGACGTCGGCTGGCTGCGTCTGCCGGAGGCGGTCACCGTCGCCGACGCGCTGGACTCAAGGCCCGAGGAACCCACCCAGGTCACCGTCCCCTCGCTGCTGCCCGCCGAGCCCCGCCCGTTCTCCTTCGGCAAGGTCACCCGGGCGCGGCTGTCGGGGTGGGCGCAGAGGGTGGTGGGCGACCGGAAGCTGCGGAAGAAGAAGGCGGGCGCCGCCACCCGGCTCCTCGCCGTGTACACGGCCGCCCACAGCCGCCCCGACGGGCTTCTCGGCGAGCGGGTCGAAGGCGCCGAGGACGACGGTCTCGGTCTCGACGCGGTCGCCTCGTTCTGTTGTCTGCGACCCGAGGACGTCACCGAGCACGCCGAGCTGCTGGTCGCCGCCGACTGGCTCGCGGAGGCCGACACCTCCGGGGGCAGGCTGCGGGGGCGGCTCGGCGAACGGGTCCTGGCACTGAGCGGGCTGCTGTGACCGACCACCCCGACAGCCGGCGGACCGACCGCTACAGATGGCGGCCGTAAGGCCGAAACACCTGGTCAGGCAGGCGGGCGAAGCGGGATCTTCGAGGCATGACCACCGCTTTCCATGACGCCGTGGAGCTGATCGTGGGCGAGCTGGCGGCCAACGCCATCACCCACGGGCGGGCGCCCGGGCGGGATGCCGAGCTGCGGCTGGCCCACGATGGCGCGGGGCGCGTCCTGGTGGAGGTGAGTGACGTGCGCGGGGAGCGTCGGCCGGTACTCGCGCCGGACGGGCGGCGGCTCGCGGAGAACGGGCGGCAGCTCGCGGAGGACGGGCGCGGGCCGGCCCTGGTGGCTGCGCCGGCCGAGGAGTGGGGCGTGGCCGAGCGGCCGAGTGCGCCGGGGAAGACCGTGTGGGCGGTGGTGGCGTCCTGCTCCCGCCACCACGTCCCCTGAGTCGGCATCGAGGAGGACGTGTACGCCGGCGGTTTCAAGGCCGGACGAACGCACGGTGCCCAGCACCCCCGCAGGGGTACTGGGCACCGCCGGCTCGGTCGGCCGGGTTCAGCTCAGCGCAGCGCCTAGTGGGCGTGCCCGTGGCCGTGGCCCGCGGCGGCCGGCTCTTCCTCTTCCTTCTTCTCGACGACCAGGGTCTCGGTCGTCAGGAGGAGGGAGGCGATGGAGGCGGCGTTCTCCAGGGCCGAGCGGGTGACCTTCACCGGGTCGATGACGCCGGCCTTGACCAGGTCGCCGTACTCGCCGGTGGCGGCGTTGAAGCCCTGGCCCTTGTCGAGCTCGGCGACCTTGGAGGTGATGACGTAGCCCTCCAGGCCGGCGTTCTCGGCGATCCAGCGCAGCGGCTCGACGGCGGCGCGGCGGACGACCGCGACACCGGTGGCCTCGTCGCCGGTCTTGCCGAGGTTGCCCTCGAGGACCTTGACGGCGTGGACCAGCGCGGAGCCACCACCGGAGACGATGCCCTCCTCGACCGCGGCGCGGGTCGCGGAGATGGCGTCCTCCAGACGGTGCTTGCGCTCCTTCAGCTCCACCTCGGTGGCGGCGCCGACCTTGATCACGCACACGCCGCCGGCCAGCTTCGCGAGGCGCTCCTGGAGCTTCTCGCGGTCCCAGTCGGAGTCCGTGTTCTCGATCTCGGCCTTGATCTGCGCGATGCGGCCCTGGACCTCGTCACGCTTGCCGGCACCGTCGACGATCGTGGTGTCGTCCTTGGTGACGGTGATGCGACGGGCGGTGCCGAGCACCTCCAGGCCGACCTGGTCGAGCTTGAGGCCGACCTCCTCGGAGATGACCGTGGCGCCGGTGAGGACGGCCATGTCCTGCAGCATCGCCTTGCGGCGGTCGCCGAAGCCGGGGGCCTTGACGGCCACCGCGTTGAACGTGCCGCGGATCTTGTTGACGACGAGGGTGGAGAGCGCCTCGCCCTCCAGGTCCTCGGCGATGATCAGCAGCGGCTTCGAGGCACCCGCCTGGATGACCTTCTCCAGCAGCGGCAGCATGTCCGCGATGGAGGAGATCTTGCCCTGGTTGATGAGGATGTACGGGTCCTCGAGGACGGCCTCCATGCGCTCCTGGTCCGTCACGAAGTACGGCGACAGGTAGCCCTTGTCGAAGGCCATGCCCTCGGTGAAGTCCAGCTCCAGACCGAAGGTGTTGGACTCCTCGACGGTGATGACACCGTCCTTGCCGACCTTGTCCATCGCCTCGGCGATCAGCTCGCCGACCTGCTGGTCCTGGGCGGACAGACCGGCGACGGCCGCGATGTCGGACTTCTCGTCGATCGGGCGGGCGGTGGCGAGGAGCTCCTCGGACACGGCGGCGACGGCCGCGTCGATGCCCTTCTTGAGGAGCGCCGGGGAGGCGCCGGCGGCGACGTTGCGCAGGCCCTCGCGGACGAGCGCCTGGGCCAGCACGGTGGCGGTGGTGGTGCCGTCACCCGCGATGTCGTTGGTCTTGGTCGCCACCTCCTTCACCAGCTGGGCGCCGAGGTTCTCGTACGGGTCCTCGATCTCGACCTCGCGGGCGATCGTGACACCGTCGTTGGTGATGGTCGGGGCGCCGAACTTCTTGTCGATGACGACGTTGCGGCCCTTGGGGCCGATCGTCACCTTCACCGTGTCGGCAAGCTTGTTGACGCCGCGCTCGAGGGCGCGACGGGCGTCCTCGTCGAACTTCAGGATCTTCGCCATGGGAGCGTGAGCCCTCTTCCGGAAATCTTGGGGTTATACGGCACTGCGCCCCCGACACCCGGCTTTTTATGGACGCGGGAGCCAGGGGCGCAGCTGGAAAGCAAGGTGCTTCGGTGAACTACTTCTCGACGATCGCGAGCACGTCGCGGGCCGAGAGGACGAGGTACTCCTCGCCGTTGTACTTCACCTCGGTGCCGCCGTACTTGCTGTAGAGCACGACGTCGCCGACGCTGACGTCGAGCGGAAGACGGTTGCCGTCCTCGAAGCGGCCCGGGCCAACGGCCAGGACGACGCCCTCCTGGGGCTTCTCCTTGGCGGTGTCCGGAATGACCAGGCCTGAAGCCGTGGTCTGCTCGGCGTCGAGCGGCTGGACCACAATGCGGTCCTCGAGCGGCTTGATGGCAACCTTGGAGCTGGTGGTCGTCACGATCCGACCTCCCCCTTCGGAGATCTCACGGGGTTAACTGTCTGAGGTGGCGACCAGGTGGATCCGTCGTCGCGGGTGCCGGACCTGCCCGTCGCGTAGTTGGCACTCTCCAGTGGGGAGTGCCAGGGCCGAGACTATGACCGCGATTAGCACTCGGTCAAGCGGAGTGCCAATGCCGGCGGCGCGTCGGGGGTATTTCGGCGGAAGCGGGGGCCCGGGGGCCGCCCCCTCGGCATCAAGAAGTCAGAGCGGGAAGTCCCGGCATCGAGACGTCACGCAGGACGTCAGAGGTAGTCCCCCAGGCGTCCCACCCTCAGCCCCTGCTCCTCGATCGTCTCCAGCAAACGTTCCGTGCGGGCGCTCAGGCCCAGGCCCGTCGGGTGGTCCGGGTCGACGGACACGATGTCGCCGGGGTGGAGACGGTGCTCGCCGCGGGTGTAGGTCAGGTCGCCGTCGGCGTTCAGGGTCGCCCGCCACAGGACGACCGCCGCGATACCGCAGTCGGCGGCGGCGCGCAGGGTCGTGGCGTCGTACGTGCCGTAGGGCGGGCGGAAGAGGTGGGGGCGGACGCCGAAGCGGGACCTGAGCTTGGTCTGCTGGCCGCAGATCTCGGCGCGCTGGCCGGCGTAGGGCAGACCGCGCAGGGAGCGGTGGTCGAGGGTGTGGTTCTGCAGGCTCGCGCCGACCGAGCGGAGCCGGGCGAAGTGGCCGTACGCGGGGCCGGCGACGGTGTCGGTGAGGAACAGGGTGACGGGGAGCCGCCGCTCTCGGACCAGGTCGGCGAAGTGCGGGTCCCGCTCGGCGCTGTCGTCGAAGGTGAGGAAGACGACCCGGTCCGTGGTGCGGACGTGGTCCACGACGGGCGGCAGGTTCTGCCCCCGGTCGCTGCCCTGGGCGGGCTCTCCGGCCGCCGGCTGCTGGGCGGGGCCGGCGAACTGGGCGCAGCCGGTGAGCAGTACGGCTGCCAGGGCGGCCCCGGCCGGCCGGAACCGCCCGCGCCTCACAGGTAGTCCTCCAGCCGGGCCACGGCGTATCCCTCGGCGGTGACCTTGTCGAGGAACTCGCGGACCATGTCGCGCATGGTGCCGCCCCAGTCGTCCTCGCCCCGGAAGTGGGTGAGGACGATGTCGCCGGGGTGGATCTCCCGGTCCCACTCGCGGTAGTCCCAGTGGTCGGCGAAGACCTCCTCGTTCCAGATCGGGGCGTATTCGATGCCACAGGCCTTGGCGGCGCGCAGGGTGTCGCGGTTGTAGTTGCCGTAGGGCGGCCGGAAGAGGGTCGGGCGCTTGCCGTAGCGCTTCTCGATCACGTCCTGCATGCCGCAGATCTCGCGCTTCTGCTCGGCGTAGGACAGGCCGGGCAGGTAGGGGTGGTGGAGGGTGTGGTTGTTGAGGGTGACGCCCCGGTCCTGCATCTTCTTGAAGTAGCCGTAGTCCTCCTTCGCCAGGTAGTCGCTGAGGAAGGCGGTGTACGGGATCTTCAGCTCGCTCATCATCCGCAGGAACGCCGGGTCCTTCTCGGCGCCGTCGTCGATGGTGAGGAAGACGATCTTCTCCTTGGTGGGGATCGAAGTGAAGACCGGCGGGAGGTTCTTCTGGCCCCTCACCTCGAAGCCCTTGCGTGCCTTGATCTCCGGCTTCTTCGCGGGGGGCGGCGGGGCCGTCAGCGGGACCTTCTTCAGGTTCCAGCGCTCGGCGGCGGCGACCCGGGCCGCGTGTGCGGCGCGCAGCTTGGACGCGTAGGCGTCGAGCGCGCGGGCCGGGGGCGCCTGGAGGGGCTGCCGGCCGGCGGCGCCCCGCACCTCGGAGGCGTCCTGCGCACAGCCGGAGGCGAGGGCGGCGACGGCGAGCGCGGCGACACCGCCGCGCGTCCGGAGCCCTGGGGAGGACGCCCGGAACACCCTGGACGCCCGGATTTTGTCATTTTGTACGACTGCTCGCATGGTGCCGGATCCTCGCAGTCCCCGGCCGCCGAACCCGGCCCGACACCGCGCCGGAGGCACACCGTCCACCGACTGGCCCACAATGTTCCGGTGAACGACCTCGACGCCCTCCTCGCCCTGCTCACCCCCGAGGGCCGCGCCCTCCTCGACGAGGTGCGCGACACCGACCCCGCGCGGGAGTTGGCGGTCGCGACCCGGCTGCGGCGCACGCACCCCGCCGAGCTGGTGTCGGCCGCGCTCGGACAGGCGCGGCTGCGGCAGCGGGCGGTGGCGAAGTTCGGGGCCGAGGACGCCGGGCGGATGTTCTTCACGTCCAACGGGGTCGAGCAGTCGACGCGGGCGAGCGTGGCCGCGTACCGGGCCGAGCGGATGTCGGCCCTGGGCGTGGCCTCGGTCGCCGACCTGTGCTGCGGGATCGGCGGCGACGCGATCGCGTTGGCCCGGGCCGGGATCCGGGTGCTGGCCGTGGACCGGGACCCGGCGACGGCCGCCGCCGCCCGCGCCAACGCCGAGGCGCTGGAGCTGGGTGAGCTGATCGAAGTGCGCGAGGCGGATGTCACGGAAGTCGACACCGGTGGGTACGACGCCGTGTTCGTCGATCCCGCGCGGCGGGGCGGGCCATCAGCAGGGGCCGCGCGAAGCGCGTCGGTGAGGGGCGGCGGTCGGGCGACGGGTGGGCGGATCTTCGACCCGGAGGCGTACTCACCGCCGCTGTCCTGGGCGGTCGAGGCGGCCCGTACGGCTGCCCGCGCCGCCGCGTTGAAGGTCGCGCCGGGCATTCCGCACGAGGCGGTGCCGGACGACGCCGAGGCCGAGTGGATCTCCGACGGCGGCGACGTGAAGGAGGCGGTGCTGTGGTTCGGCGGCGCGCCGGGGGCGGTGCGGGCCACGCTGCTGCCCGGGCCCCGCACCCTGCTCGGCACCGGCCTGCCCGACCCGGAGGTCCGCACGCCCGGCCGGTACCTGTACGAGCCGGACGGCGCCGTCATCCGCGCCCATCTGGTCGCCGAGGTCGCCGAACAGGTCGGCGGGGGGCTGCTCGACGCGACCATCGCGTACGTCACCGCGGACGAGCTGGTGCCGACGCCGTACGCCACGGCGTACGAGATCACCGACCGGATGCCCTTCAACGTCAAGAAGCTGAAGGCGCTGCTGCGGGAGCGCCGGGTCGGCAACCTGACCGTGAAGAAGCGGGGCTCGGCGGTGGAGCCGGAGGAACTGCGGAAGAAGGTCAAGCCACAGGGGCCGAACGCGGCGACCGTGTTCATGACCCGGGTGTCGGGGGCGCCGACGATGCTGATCGGGCATCCGGTGCGCTAGCTGTCGGGCGAGTCGTCGGCACCCGATCTCCGGCCAACTCGGAGGCGTCAGAACGCCACCCCCAAGGCGATCCGGCCACTCGTTCGAGTGAGGGGCACCGAATGTGAAGAGGGAGGCCGATAGGGCGGCTACGTTGGCGGCATGTCACGGTTCCGGCTGTATCCGACGAACGAGCAGGCGGGCATCATGCTCGGACACTGCGCGCACGCCCGGTACGTGTGGAACCTGGCCGTCGAACAACACGCGCACTGGCGCAAGGGGCGCATAGCCGCCCCAGGCTTCGCCGAGCAGTGCCGTCAGCTCACCGAATCCCGCCGGGACAACGAATGGCTGCGTTCGGGGAACGCAGATGTGCAGCAGCAGGCGTTGAAGGACTTCGCCAAGGCCAAGAGTGCCAGGTTCACATCCGGTTTCGGTAAGCCGACCTGGCGCAAAAAATACCGGCACGAGGGCTTCCGGGTAATCGGCACCCACCGCATCCCGGAGTGGGAGCAGGACGGCACGCCGAAACTGAGCGCGAAGACCGGCCGGCAGGTCCAGGGAAGGTCGGTACTGGTGCAGAAGCTCAACCGGCGCTGGGCTCAGGTGAAAGTACCCGGCTGCGGCTGGGTCCGTTTCCGCCTCACCCGGCGCGATCTGCCCTCGGCGAAGACCTTCCGGGTCACTTTCCATAACGATCAGTGGCACATCGCCTTCGCCGTGATCCCCGACCCCATCAAGACACCCAGCACGGACAACGTCATCGGTGTCGACCGGGGTGTGACGATCACCGCCGCTCTGTCGGACGGGCGGGCACTGAACTGTCCGCAACTCACCGCCCGGGAAAGGGCGCAGATCCGTAAACACCAGCGCCGCGCGGCCCGCGCGCCCAAGGGCAGCGACCGCAAGCGGGAAGAGTACGCGAAAGTCGCCAGATTGAAGGCCCGGGAGACGGCCCGACGCAAGGACTGGTGCGAGAAGACCTCGACGATTCTCGCCCGCACCTACCGCCTCGTGCGCTTCGAGAAGTTGAACGTCAAGAGCATGACCGCCTCGGCGAAAGGAACGGCAGAGCGGCCCGGCACGCTGGTGCGACAGAAGGCCGGGCTGAACCGGGCGATCCTCGCCCAGGGCTGGGGCCTGCTCCGCAGGCGTACCGAGGAAAAGGCCCCCGGCCGGGTCGAGGACGTGCCAGCGCCGTACACGTCGTTGCGGTGCAGCACCTGCGGCTGGATCGAGAAGGACTCGCGCAAGAGCCAAGCCGAGTTCGTCTGTGTGTCCTGTGGGTTCAGTTGCAACGCGGATGAGAACGCAGCAGTCAACGTCGCGGCAGGACAGGGCGGGATCCCCCGCCCCCGGCGTGCAGCCGGTGCCGGAGGGGTGACAGCGGCCACCAGCCGTTCGAACGCCCGTGAACCTCAACCCACTCGGGTTGAAATCCCCCTCTTCTAGAGGGGGAGGATGTCAAAGCCCACCATGCAGCACAGAAGTTCCGATCAACGCAGCGATTCCCACAGGTCACCGGCGTCCGGTTCCTGGGCCACCACCCGGTTGGCGTCCCAGGGCGCCGGTACGACGGGCATCGTCACCGTGCGTACGTCGTCCGCCGACAGGCCCCCGAGGCTGCGGCCGAGGCTCATCAGCTCGCCCAGCGAGTCCAGGCCGGTGTCGGTGGTGAGGCTGCCGGTGACCGCGTCGGTGACCTGGTACAGCCGGGCGGGGTCGGTGAGCAGGTCGGTGGCGGAGATCTGCTCCAGCAGCGCCTTCACCAGCTTCTGCTGGAGCTCTATGCGGGCGAGGTCGCTGCCGCCCGCCAGGCCGTACCGGGTGCGGGCCAGGCCGAGGGCCTCGGTGCCGTCGAGGTGGTGGGTGCCCGCGTCCAGGTGGAGGTGGCTCTTGTCGTCGTCGATGTCCACGTCCGTGGTGACCGTGACCCCGCCGAGCGCGTCGACCAGCTTGGCGAAGCCGGAGAAGTCGATCTCGATGTAGTGGTCCATGCGGACGCCGGTCATCGACTCGACGGTCTTGACCGCGCAGACCGGACCGCCCAGCGCGTAGGCGGTGTTGAACATCGCGCCGCTCGCTTCCCGGGACTCACCGCCGGACGGCAGCGGGCAGGACGGGCGGGTGACGAGCGTGTCGCGCGGGATGCTCACGACGGTGGCGGCGGCCCGGCCCGCGTCGAGGTGGACGACCATCGCGGTGTCCGAACGGGCGCCCTCGCTGTCGCCGCCGCCGAGCTCCTGGTTCTCCTCGCCGCTGCGCGAGTCCGAGCCGAGGACCAGGATGTTCAGGGCTCCGGTGGGCACGGGCGACGCCGACGGCCCGGCGGAGGGGGCCGTGACCGGCCGCGCGGGGCGGTCGTCGCCGAGCGCGCCGTTGATGTCGACGCTCTTGATGTTGCCGTTCAGGTGCCAATAGGCCCAGCCCGCCGCGGCGACCCCGAGCAACAGGGCGCCGACCAGGGCGAGGCCGGCCGCCTTCAACCCCTTCGCGCGCCCGCCCCGCCCAACCCGCGCAGCCATGCGTCCGCCCCCGCCCCTGCCGGTCCCGTCCACGTCCCCACCCGAATGCCCCGTCGGAAGGAACATAAGTCCGAATTGTTGGGGACGGACATACGTGGGCCGTCATTCTGCGGAAATTCTCAGATTGAGGGCGCCCCGGGCGCCCCCGTACTGCTGCGCACCTCCAGGCTCGTGGCCAGCTCCACCCGGGTCGCCGCCGCGGACCCGTCGTCCCGCCCCAGGTCCAGCACCAGCCGGGCCGCCGCCTCGGCCATCTCCATGAGCGGCTGCCGTACGGTCGTCAGCGGCGGCCCCACCCAACGGGCCACCGGAAGATCGTCGAACCCGACCACGCTCAGGTCCTGCGGGATGCGCAGCCCCAGCTCGCGCGCGGCCTCGTACAGCCCGAGCGCCTGCAGGTCGTTGCCGGCGAAGACGGCGGTCGGCCGGTCGGGACGGCGCAGCAGTTCCAGGCCCTGCCGGTAGCCGGCCTCGTGGTGGAAGTCGCCGGTCATGACGAGATCCGGGTCGACGGGCAGCCCGGCCGTCTCCAGGGCGGCCCGGTAGCCGTCGACGCGGGCGCGGCTGCACATCATCCGGGTGGGTCCGCTGATCGCGCCGATCCGGGTGTGGCCGAGGTCGACCAGGTGCCGGGTGGCGGCGAGTCCGCCCTGCCAGTTGGTGGCGCCGATGGACGGCACGTCGGCTCCCGGGTCGCCGGCCGGGTCCATCACCACGAACGGGATGGAGCGGCTGGTGAGCAGGGCCCGCTGGGACTCGTCGAGGCCGGACAGGACGAGGATCACGCCGTGCGGACGGCGGGCGGCGACCTGGTCGGCCCAGGTCCGGCCGGGCGTGAGGCGCCCCGCGCTCTCGGAGAGGACGACGCTGAGCCCCGCGTCCCGCGCCACGTTCTCCACGCCCCGGATGACCTCCATCGCCCAGGCGCTCTCCAGCTCGTGGAAGACCAGGTCGATCAGGGGGGAGCGGCTCGCCTCGGCCCGCCGTCGCCGGTAGCCGTGGGTGCGCAGCAGCTCCTCCACGCGGGCCCGGGTCGCGGGGGCGACGTCGGCGCGGCCGTTGAGGACCTTCGAAACAGTCGGCGCCGACACACCGGCCTCTCGCGCGATCTCGGCGAGGGTCGCGGTCTGCGCGGACCGCCTTTGCGTCCGGGTTTCAGCGGGCTGCGGGGATGTCATGGCGGCGATCGTATCCCTGCGGGCTCTCCTGACGAAGAGGCCGGAGAGTCATGGGCCCTCGGAACATTCGCCACTCACAGCGAAAACTTCGGGACTCCCAGGGCTCGCACGCCCGGGTCAGTCCCCGTCCGCCACCGACTCGAAGCGCCACCGGTGGACCGCCCGCGTGACCAGGCCCCCGTCCGGCTCAGGAAGTTCCGGCAGCTCGGCGTCGTAGTCGGCGTCCCACCAGGTGATGACGAGGACCCGGTCCTGCGGGGCACGCAGGACCTCCCTGCGCAGCGGGGTGCCGCCGAGCGGCTGTGCCCGTGCCCAGGCCAGCAGTTCCTCGCCCCGGCCGGGCACGGCCCGCGCCTCCCACATAAGCGCGACGGTCACGAGTACAAGTTCTCCTTGCTGACCTCGTGGACGTGGTCGTGAGCGTGCGTGTGGCCGTGGCCCGGCACGTGCGGTTCCGTCACCGGCAGGGACGAGTCGGCCGACAGGTCCCAGTCGGAGGCGGCCCGGTTCCGGGCGACCATCTCGGCGCCGAGGGCGGCCACCATCGCCCCGTTGTCCGTGCACAGCTTGGGGCGCGGCACGCGCAGCCGGATGCAGGCCGCCTCGCAGCGCTCCTGGGCCAGGGCCCGCAGCCGGGAGTTGGCGGCCACGCCGCCGCCGATCATCAGGTGGTCGACGCCCTGGTCCTTGCAGGCCCGTACCGCCTTGCGGGTCAGCACGTCCACGACCGCCTCCTGGAAGGACGCCGACACGTCGCGCACCGGCACCTCCTCCCCCGCCGCCCGCTTGGCCTCGATCCAGCGGGCCACGGCCGTCTTCAGCCCGGAGAAGGAGAAGTCGTACGCCGGGTCGCGCGGGCCGGTCAGTCCGCGCGGGAAGGCGATCGCGTTGGGGTCGCCCTCGCGCGCGTACCGGTCGATGACCGGGCCGCCGGGGAAGCCCAGGTTCAGCACGCGGGCGATCTTGTCGAAGGCCTCGCCGGCCGCGTCGTCGATGGTGGCGCCCATCGGGCGGACGTCGGAGGTGATGTCCGAGGAGAGCAGGAGGGAGGAGTGGCCGCCGGAGACCAGCAGCGCCATCGTCGGCTCGGGCAGCGGGCCGTGCTCCAGCTGGTCGACGCAGATGTGCGAGGCGAGGTGGTTGACGCCGTACAGGGGCTTGCCGAGGGCGTAGGCGTACGCCTTCGCCGCCGAGACGCCGACCAGCAGGGCGCCGGCGAGGCCGGGGCCCGCGGTGACGGCGATGCCGTCGAGGTCGCGCGCGCTCACCCCCGCCTCCTTCAGGGCGCGGTCGATGGTGGGGACCATCGCCTCCAGGTGGGCACGGCTGGCCACCTCCGGCACGACGCCGCCGAAGCGGGCGTGCTCGTCGACGCTGGACGCGACGGCGTCGGCCAGCAGGGTGGTGCCCCGGACGACACCGACACCGGTCTCGTCGCAGGAGGTCTCGATCCCCAGGACCAGCGGTTCGTCAGGCATGGTTGTCGGTTCCTCGTTCGGTTCCCGGTACGGAGGTGGAGGGGTCGGTCAGGCGCATCACCAGGGCGTCCACGTTCCCCGGCTGGTAGTAGCCGCGTCTGAAGCCGATGGGCTCGAAGCCGAAGCGCTCGTACAGCCGTTGGGCGCGGGTGTTGTCCACCCGGCACTCCAGCAGCACCTCGGCGCACTCGAAGGCGGTCGCCGCCCGCAGCAGTTCGGTCAGCAGCCGCGCGCCGAGGCCGGTGCCCCAGTGGTCGCGGGCGACGGCGATGGTCTGCACGTCGGCCTGTTCCCCGGAGGTGACCAGGCCCGCGTAGCCGACGACCCGGTCGTTCTGCTCGGCGACCAGGTACCGCCGGGTCGCACCCGATCCGCGCGCGTGGGCCAGCTCGGACCAGAACATGCCCCGCGACCAGGCGTCCTCCGGGAACAGCTCCCGTTCCATCCGGAGCACGGGGTCGATGTCCCACCAGCGCATCTCGCGCAGTTCGGCGTGGACGGGCGGGGTCACGGGCTCGGTCGCTCCGGTCACTTGGGGGTGACCACCTTGTAGTTCTTGGGGACCTGGGCGTCGGGCCGGCGCAGGTACAGCGGCCGGGGCGCGGGCAGCTCCTCGCCCGCCGCGAGCTTCTCGGCGGCCAGACACGCGAGGGCGGCGGCGGACACGTGCTCGGGCTCGTGCGCCTTCGGGAAGGTGTCCGGGTACAGGAGCGCGCCCGCGCCGACGGCCGGGAGTCCGGCCACCTGCTCGGCGATGTCGGCGGGGCGGTCGACCGCCGGGTCGGTGAGGCGGGTGCGGGAGTCGGCGTACCGGGCCCAGTAGACCTCCTTGCGGCGGGCGTCGGTCGCCACCACGAAGGGGCCCTCCAGGTCGGCGGCCCGGGCGAGGCCGTCCAGCGTGCACACTCCGTGCACGGGCACACCGAGCGCGAGTCCGAAGGTGTCCGCGGTCATCAGGCCGACGCGCAGCCCCGTGTACGGGCCGGGGCCGATGCCGGCGACGATGCCCGTGACGGCGTCGAGCCGCAGACCGGCCTCGGCGAGCACCCGGTCGACGGCGGGCAGCAGCAGCTCACCGTGCCGGCGTGCGTCCACCTGGCTCGACGAGGCGATGACGTCCGTACCGTCGTGCAGCGCGACGGTCACGGCGGGCGTGGCGGTATCCAGAGCGAGCAAGAGCACGCAAACAGCCTACGGCGCCGCGGGGCCGGCGGCGGACGCCCGGTCGACGGGCCGGGTGCCGGTGCCGGTGCCGGTGCCGGCACCCCGTGTCGCTCGCCGCGTCCACACGGTCACGGACTGCTACGGTCGCCCGGAAAGGACGCACGACGTACGACGACGAGGTGGTCGCCAGTGGCAAGCAGCAGCGCCGGTCTCGTCACCGGCCTCACCGCGGCGGCCCTCGCCACGATCGGCTACCTCGGCCACCAGGCGTCGGTCAGCGCCCCCGCCGACCTCGGCCGGACCCGAGCGAGCAGCACGCCCGCCCCCGGCGCCTCCAAGGCCCCCCGCGACCGGCGGCATCCGAACGCCCTTCCCGCGGGCTCCGGAAGGGGTGAACGGGTGGTGTACTCGGTGGACGACGACCGGGTGTGGCTGGTCGGCGCGGGCAACAAGGTCGGGCGCACTTTCGAGGTCACGCCCAGCACGGTCGACCCGGCGCCGGGCACCTACGCGGTCACGTCCCGCTCGAACCGGGTCACCGGCTCCGACGGCATCCCGGTCGAGCACGTCGTGCGCTTCACCAGCGTCGAGGGCGTGGTCATCGGGTTCAGCGCGGCGGTGGACGGCTCGACGGCGAAGCCCGACGCGGGCGAGCGCACCGGCGGCATCCGGGAGACGCGCGCGGACGGCGACGCGATGTGGCGGTTCGCGACGATCGGGCAGCGGGTCGTCGTCGTTCCCTGACGAAGTGCCGCGGACGCGGAGGTCAGGCGGCCTCGCGGTGTTCCCGGACGGGGTGGCACGTCTCCGGCTCGGGCGCGCGTGGCGGCGTCGAGACGGCCGCCGCGGCGGCGCAGGACGCGAGCAGGTCGTGCATGGACACCCCGGCGAGCGCGGGCGACTGCGGCTGCCGCCCGGCCTGCTGCTGCGGCTCGGTCTCCGGCATGGACGCCTCCTGAAGGTCGGGGGCGGGCGTAGTTAGGCATGCCTAACTACGAGTTGGATACCATGTGACCACGCGCGGGTCCCCGAACGCAATATCTTCCCGACGCCTTGTCGGAACGTCCCCCGGACGGGGAGGGTCGGCCCGAACCGGGGGCGCCGGCTCGGACCCGGGGCGCCGGCTCAGACCGCGAGCACGCTCAGGTCGGCCGCTGTCCAGCGCTCGCCGACGCCCGTCAGCGTCACGTGCCGCACCTCGTCGGTGGTGTCGCCCACGGCCCGGTGGATCCGGAGCTGCAACCGGTCGTCGGTCAGCTCCTCGACCTTGCCCTCCCCCCACTCCACGACGATCACCGAGTCGGGCAAGGAGACGTCGAGGTCGAGGTCCTCCATGTCGTCCAGACCGCCGGAGAGCCGGTAGGCGTCCACGTGGACGAGCGGCGGACCGTCGCCGAGGGAGGGGTGCACGCGCGCGATCACGAAGGTCGGGGAGGTGACGGCGCCTCGGACGCCCATGCCCTCGCCGAGTCCCCGGGTCAGCGTCGTCTTGCCCGCGCCCAGCTCCCCGCTGAGCATCAGCAGGTCACCGGCGCGGAGCAGCTTGGCGAGCCTGCGGCCCAGTTCCCGCATCTGCTCGGGGGAGGTGACGGTGATCTCGGTGTCGCGGGCGGGCTCGGACGGCTCGGCGGGGACATGCGGCTTAGCGGATTCTTCCATCGTCACTCACTTGCAGTAGTAGAATGGACACGCCCCGCAAGGGGTTGGTTCGGGCTGGACCGCAGCCGGAAGGCTGGAAGCCGCTTCCATCTAGGAAGAGGCGGAGTCACAGCCATCCACGGTAGCCGTGGACGGCACCGCCCCAGCGCGGGCGAGCAGATCAGCGAGGCGGTCGGTGACGACCGCTGGGTGCTCCAGCATGACCAGGTGCCCGGCGTCCGGCACCAGTACCAACTCGGCGCCCGGCAAGATGTCGGCGATCGCCTCGCTGTGCTCGCTGGGCGTGACCATGTCCCGCACCCCGGCCAGCACGAGGACCGGCAGGCCGGCGAAGTGGGCGAGGGCCGCGGTCTTGTCGTGGTCGTTGAAGGCCGGGTAGTACTCGGCGACCACGTCGATCGGCGTCGACTCGATCATCCGCTCGGCGAACCGGGCCACGGCCGGATCGACGTCCCGGGACGCGAACGAGTACCGCTTGATGATCCCGGCGAACAGGTCCGCCGTCGCCCGCCGCCCCTTTTCCACCAGGTCGGCCCGCTGCCCCAGCGCCTTGAGCACACCCGGCAGCACCCGCCGGACCGCGTTGACGCCGGCCACGGGCAGCCCGAAGTTGACCTCGCCGAGGCGGCCGGAGGACGTACCGACGAGGGCGGCGCCGACGACCCGGTCGCGGATCAGTTCGGGGAACGCGTCGGCCAGCGCCATCACGGTCATGCCGCCCATGGAGTGTCCGACCAGCACGATCGGGCCCTCGGGCACGGCCGCGTCGATGACGGCCTTCAGATCGCGGCCCAGCTCGTCGATGGTGACCGGCCGGTCTTCCCGCACCTGGGACACGCCCCGCGCGGAACGGCCGTGGCTGCGCTGGTCCCAGTGCACGGTGCGGACGACGCCCCTGAGGGCCGCCCGCTGGAAGTGCCAGGAGTCCTGGTTGAGGCAGTAGCCGTGGCTGAAGACGACGGTCACGGGGGCGGGCGCCTTACGGCCGAACAGCCGCCGGCGGCGCCGCGTGAGCGCGGACTCCTTCTCCGGATCGACGTCGTCGACCTCGTAGTACAGCTCCGTGCCGTCGTCGGCGTACGCCTTGCCGGGGGTGCCGCGCAGCCCGCCGTAGGGTCCCGTCGAGTCGAGGGCGAGACGTGCCTTCTGGCGCATCCCGCGGCCGACGGTGAGCCGTTCTATCGCCACGCCGGCCGCGGCGCCCGCCGCGACCACGCCTATCGCGACACCCGCGATGCCGGTCGCCCGGCGCCAGCCGCCGGCGGCGACCTCGGTGGCCGCTTCCGTGGCGGAGGCGACGGCCGACACGACGGTCTCCGCGTTTCCCTCGCTCACGTACACCGCTCCTCTTCGCCGGGCCGCTGTGCGGATACCCGCTGGTTGCCGATTCACCTGCACGCGCGTCACGCCGTGTGCGGGCGTCACGCCGTGTGCGGGCGTCACGCCGTGTGCGGGCGCGTCACTCGTTCACATAGACGCGCGGAACGCGGGATCCGATCCGGGTGACGATCTCGTAGCCGATGGTGCCCGCCGCCTGGGCCCAGTCCTCGGCCGTGGGTTCGCCGCGGTCGCCGGGCCCGAACAGCACCGCCTCGGTGCCCGGCTCCGGCCGGTCCCCGCCCAGGTCGACGACGAACTGGTCCATCGCGATCCGCCCCGCCACCGTGCGCCACTTGCCGTCGACCAGGACGGGCCCGGTGGAGGAGGCGTGGCGGGGGACGCCGTCCGCGTAGCCGAGGGGGACGAGGCCGAGGGTCGTCTCGCCGGGGGTCGTGTAGTGGTGCCCGTAGCTGACGCCGTGGCCGCCGGGGACCTGCTTGACCAGGGCGAGCGAGGCGGCCAGCGTCATCACGGGGCGCAGTCCGAAGTCGGCGGGGGTGCCGATCTCGGGGCTGGGCGAGACGCCGTACATCGCGATACCCGGCCGTACGAGGTCGAAGTGGGCCTCGGGGAGGGTGAGCGTGGCCGGCGAGTTGGCGATGTGCCGCACGTCGGGGCGCACGCCCTGCTGCTCGGCGTAGGCCGTCATCTCCCGGAAGCGGGTGAGCTGGGCGGCGATGGAGGGGTGTCCGGGCTCGTCGGCGCAGGCGAAGTGCGACCAGAGACCGGTGACGCGGAGCAGCCCTTCGCCCTCGGCCCGCAGGGCTTCCCGGACCAGCTCCGCCCAGTCCTCGCCCGGCTGGCAGCCGTTCCGGCCGAGTCCGGTGTCGGCCTTGAGCTGCACGCGCGCGGGGAGCCCGGCCCGCCGTGCCGCCTCGGTGACCTCGTCCAGGGCCCACATCCCGCTGACGGACACGTCGAGGTCCGCCTCGACGGCCTCCTGCCAGGGGCCGCCCGGCGTCCACAGCCAGCACATGATCCGCACGTCGTCCGGCAGTCCCGCCTCCGCGCGCAGCGCGAGGGCCTCCTGCGGGGTGGCGGTGCCCAGCCAGGTCGCGCCCGCCGCGACGGCCGCGCGGGCGCACGGGAGCGCGCCGTGGCCGTAGGCGTCGGCCTTGACCACGGCCATGAGAGCCGCCCCGGGAGCCCGTTCGCGCAGTGCGCGGACGTTGGCCCGCAGGGCGGCCAGGTCGATCTCGGCACGGGCCCGCGTCACCGCGGCCCGCCGAGCAGCTGTCTCACTCATCGTGCCCCCAGTGTCTCAGAGCACCCGGGCCCCGCTTCCGCCGCAGCGCGCCCGGGCCCGCGCGCGCCCGCCAGTCGTTTCCGTGCGCCCACCAGTCGTTAGGGTGCCTCGCATGAGCATCATCGGGGTCGGGATCGACGTGGCCGAGATCGAGCGGTTCGGGCTGTCCCTGGAACGCACGCCGGCCCTGGCACGACGGCTCTTCCTGGAGAGCGAGTTGCTGCTGCCGAGCGGGGAGCGTCGGGGCGTCGCCTCGCTCGCCGCCCGGTTCGCGGCGAAGGAGGCCCTGGCGAAGGCGCTCGGCGCACCGGCGGGGCTGCACTGGACGGACGCCGAGGTGTACGTCGAGGACACCGGACAGCCACGGCTGCGGGTGACGGGGACGGTGGCGGCGCGGGCGGCGGAGCTGGGCGTGACGTCGTGGCACGTGTCGCTGAGCCATGACGCGGGGGTGGCGTCGGCGGTGGTGATCGCGGAGGGGTAGGGCACACGCTTCGAGCCCACTGGGATCATCCGTCCATGGACGTGAGCGACGTGAGCGACGTGAGCGCGGAAGCCGATGACGTACGTGCGGAGAACGGCATGGTCTCCGTTCCGCCGGGACGGGTGACCCTGTCGGACCGGCGGACGCGGCGCAGCTGGCCGGTGGAGGTCGCGTCCTGTCGGCTGGCGGCGTTCCCGGTCACGCGGGCCGAGTACGCGCGGGTCACCGGGCGGCGGCCCGTCGCCGCCCGGGAAGGGCGGCTGCCCGCCGCGGACGTCTCCTGGGCGGACGCGGTCGCCTTCTGCAACTCCCTGTCGCGGCACGAAGGGCTCCGCCCGGCCTACCGCTTCACCGACGGCGACGACGGCGTCGTCTGGGACACCTCCGCCGACGGGTACCGGCTGCCGACCGAGGCCGAATGGGAACACGCCTGCCGCGCCGGGACGGAGGGGCCGCGCTACGGCGCCCTGGACGACATCGCCTGGTACCGGGGCAACTCCCGCGAGCGCGTCCACGAGGTGGGCGGCAGGCGGCCGAACGCCTGGGGCCTGTACGACATGCTCGGCAACGTCTGGGAGTGGTGCTGGGACGTCTACGACGCCGAGGTCTACGGCGCCTACCGGGTGCTGCGCGGCGGCGGCTGGTTCGACGAGCACTGGAGCTGCCGGGCCTCCGTACGGCGCCGCAGCCACCCGACGTTCCGGGTCGACGACGTGGGGTTCCGCGTCGCCCGTTCGGTCGGCGGAGCTGGTCAGGGCCCCGTCGGCTGAACCCGGATGTGCATCCGCTCGCCCTGCGCCCCGTACAGGGCGAGCCACTCGACGGGCCCGTCCCCGGCGTTGGCGATGCCGTGCGGGACGCGGGTGTCGAACTCCGCCGTCTCACCCGCCGTCAGGACGAGGTCGTGCTCGCCCAGGGCGAGGAGCAGGCGCCCGGAGAGCACGTAGATCCACTCGTGGCCCTCGTGGGAGCCCTGGTCGGGGCGCGGGGCCGTTCCGGTCCGCGCGACCGGCGGGGCGGGGAGGATCTGCTTGTAGGCGTGCAGCCCGTCGTTGGGGTTGCGGGTGAGGGGAATCCAGGTCTGGCCGTGCCGGGTGAAGGGGCGCGGGTGGACGCGGGGGTCGCCGGTCCGGGAGCCGACCAGTTCGTCCAGGGGCAGGCGGTGCGCCCTGGCCAGCGGCAGCAGGTGCCGCAGCCCCGGTTCACGCTGTCCCGACTCCAGCCGGGACAGCGTGCTGACGGAGATGCCGGTGGCGGCGCCGAGCTGGGCCAGCGTGAGACCGCGGGCCTGCCGGATGGCGCGCAGGCGTGCCCCGAGTGAGGTCATCACCTGCGCCGTCTCGTCGTCGCCCATGGGACAACTGTCCCTCACGACGCGGATGGCGGAGTCGGGCGTGTTCCCGGCGGACGGGGAAGACTCGACGGCATGCGGACTGCGTACAGCGTGGAGATGGTCAGGACGGCCGAACGGGAGCTGATGGCACGGCTGCCGGAGGGGGCGTTGATGCAACGGGCCGCGGCCGGGCTCGCCGCCGCCTGTGCCGAGGTGCTCGGGCGGGTGGCCGGCCGGGTCTACGGCGGCCGGGTGGTGCTGCTGGTCGGGAGCGGGGACAACGGCGGCGACGCCCTGTACGCCGGGGCACGGCTCGCCCGGCGCGGGGCGGGCGTGACGGCGGTGCTGCTCACGCCGGAGCGCGTGCACGGCGGGGGGCTGGCGGCGTTGCGGCGGGCGGGTGGACGTGTCGCGGAGTGCAGGACCGGAACCCCGGCCGGGACCGGCACCGGGACCCGGACCGCCGGGGAGCTGATCGCGCGGGCCGATCTCGTCGTCGACGGCATCGTGGGGATCGGCGGCAAGGGCGGGCTGCGGGAGGAGGCGGTGCCGCTCGCCGACGCGGCCGCCCGGTCGCGAGCCGCCGTCGTCGCCGTCGACCTGCCGAGCGGCGTGGACGCGGACACCGGGCAGGTGCGGGGGACGGCCGTGCGGGCCGACCTGACGGTGACGTTCGGGGCACACAAGCCGGGGCTGCTGGTCGATCCGGCGCGCGAGTACGCGGGGGCGGTGCGGCTGGTGGACATCGGGCTGCCGCTGCCGAACGACGCGGCCGGGCTGGAGGCGTTGCAGCACGCCGACGTGGCACGGCTGCTGCCGGTGCCGGGCGCGGAGAGCGACAAGTACCGGCGAGGGGTCGTGGGCATCGCCGCCGGGTCGGCCCGCTATCCGGGCGCGGCCGTGCTCGCCGTCGCCGGGGCGCTGCGGGGCGGGGCCGGGGCGGTGCGGTACGTCGGTCCGGCCGGGGACGCGGTGATCGCCCGCTACCCGGAGACGCTCGTGTCCGACCAGGGGCCGAAGCAGGCGGGGCGGGTGCAGGCGTGGGTCGTCGGTCCGGGCGCCGGTGACGACGCCGGGACCGTGGCTCAGGTGCTGGCGGCGGAGGTGCCGGTGCTGATCGACGCGGACGGACTGCGGTTGGCCGACGCGGGTGCCGTACGGGACCGTACGGCGCCGACGCTGATGACGCCGCATGCCGGGGAGGCGGCGGCGCTGCTCGGGGTGAGCCGGGAGGAGGTCGAGGGTTCGCGTCTGGCCTCGGCAGGTGAGCTGGCGGAGCGGTACGGGGCGACGGTGCTGTTGAAGGGGTCGACGACAGTGGTGGCCGGGGCGGAGGGTGGCCCGGTGCGGGTCAACTCGACGGGGACGTCGTGGCTCGCCACGGCGGGGAGCGGGGACGTGCTGTCCGGCCTGGCGGGGTCGCTGCTGGCGGCGGGGCTGTCGGCGCGGGACGCGGGGAGTGCGGGGGCGTACGTGCACGGGCTGGCGGGGCGGTTCGCGGCGGAGGGGGCGCCGGTGGGGGCGCACGACGTCGCCGAGGCGATTCCGGGGGCGTGGCGGGATGTGGCTGGGGTGGGGTGAGCGGGGTGTTTCGTGGGGCGCCGGGTCGTTACGGTGTTCGCATGCCCTCCGACTCCGCGTCACTGTCCACGGATTTCGCCTCGTTGCCCAGGGCAGAGTTCGCGTTTCCCGGCCCGCTGCGCGACCAACTCGTCGCGGCGATCCTCGAGGGCTCGAAGACCTCGACGACCGGGCTCGTCGTCGACTACGAGCACGAGGACGAGCCGCTGCCGGAAGTTGGGAGCCGCGAAGTGGTCGTCGACTCCCACGACCGCCCGGTCGCCGTCATCGAGGTGACAGAGGTGCGGGTCGTCCCGCTGGCCGAAGTGGACCTCGCCCACGCGGTGGACGAGGGCGAGGGTTACGCGAGCGTGGCCGAGTGGCGGGCGGGGCATGAGCGGTTCTGGCACAGCGAGGAGATGCGTGCGGCTCTGAACGACCCGGGCTTCACGGTGGACGACACGACACCGGCAATCCTGGAACGCTTCCGCCTGGTCACCGTGGCGCACTCGGCCGACGGGTGGCTCACTCCGATCGGCGCTCCTCCTGCGGCTCGTCCGGCATGCCCGCGAAGAGTTCTTCGACCCGAGCGACCGTTCCGGCGCGGTCGAGCCAGTCGTCGAGGCGGGCGAGATCCATGCAGCCGGTGATGCGTGCGCGCGCCTCGTCGGAAACGGTCAGGCCACGGACTTCGAGCACCCGCAGGACACCCTGAGCCTTTCCTTCGGCCCTGCCCACGGCCTCCCCCTCGGCCCTGCCTTCAGCCCTGCCTACAGCCCTGCCTTCAGCCCTGCCGTCGGCCTCTCCCTTGGCCCTGCCTTCGTAGTACGTCTCCTCCCAGACCGTTCCCCTGCCCGGGAAATATGAAATGACCATCTTCTCCAGCTCCCTCCATGTCTCTCGGGCCGGAGTATCCTCCAGGCCCACTTCCAGCAGTTCCGACCAGTACTTGGCTGTGGGTTTGTCGAACGACCGCATTCCGCGGGCCAGCAGATTCAGTATGGCGTCGATGCCCTGACTCTCGCTGTGCACAATGGCGGAGAACGTCGCCAGCGCCGGCTGTCGCGCCACCACCGCTTCGTCGCTGATTTCCGGAACACTGTCCGGACCCAATACGAAGGGGCGCGTGACCTGGGACACCCAGGGCCCGACCCGGCACTCGAAGGGCCCGGCGGCCCAGGCCGCCGTGGACCGATTGCGGCAGACCGCGACAAGCAGTACCGGCAGGTCGAACTTCGCACGCAAGTACGCCACGTAGTACGGCCAGTTGGTTCCCTTGTCAGCGGCTTTCCGCGTCTGAGCCTCGACGGCGAGCAGGAAGCTCTCCCCGTCGGACGGCTCGACCCTCAGCACCGTGTCCACACGGCGCTCAAGCGGTTTCAGCTCCGTGGCGTCGGGAGTCATGAGCTCGATCTCCGCCTTGGCGGGCGGCGGCATGCCCAACGCCTCGAAAATCGGCGTGAGAACCTCCGGATGATCCTGGAAGATCCGGTGCGAGGTCTCGTGGGTGGATGTGACCATGCGCGCAACCTATTTCGGGAGTAGGGCGGGATTTCCGTGCGACCGGGATGCGTTCACCCTTTCGAGCGGCGAGGAAACGTTCACGCCGCCCGCGCCGCAGCGCCCAGTTCGCACCAGATGTACTTGCCCCGGTTGCCCTCCCTGGCCAGCGGCTGCCAGCCCCACACGTCGGCGCAGGCCCGCACCAGGGCCAGACCCCGCCCCTCCTCGGCGTCCAGGCCCCGGTCGAGGGAGAGCGGAGGCTCCGGCGGCGTCGGGTCCGCGTCCCAGGCGCCGATCCGCAGCACGCCGTTCCCCGACCAGCGCACCCGCAGGGCGGCCGGTCCCTTGGTGTGCCGTACGGCGTTGGACACCAGCTCCGTGGCGAGCAGTTCCGCCACGTCGACCATGCCGATCAGGCCGTGCATCGTGAGGATGAGGCGGAGGGTGCGGCGGCAGACGGTGACGGCGCGGGGGTCGTTCGGGATGTAGAGGGAGTACTCCCACGAGTTGTTTTCGGGCATGCGGACTCCTGTCAGATGCAGGGGGTTGGTGGCAGGTGGCGGTGTCACTGCCGCGTTCGCCACAGCAGGACGAAGCGGTGCACTTCCGACACCCGGGCACTGCGCAGAGTGCGCGTCGCATCACCGAAGGTAGGTCTAGCCGATTAGGTTTTGCAAGCGGCTCGCGTAATCTGTCCCCGAACGAGTCGCGCCCACAGGCGCGTTGGAGGGAGCGGTACATGGCGTTGCGGCGCGAACCAACAGCACGTCAGATGCGTCTGGCAATCGAACTGCGCAGGCTCCGCGATTCCGCAGGGCTCGCGACCCGCGAGGCAGCAGCACTACTGGGGGTCAGTTCCGCGCAGATCAGCCAAATCGAAATGGGCCTTGCCGGAGTCAGCGAAAAACGCCTGCGCCGCCTCGCCGGCAATTACGCCTGCACGGACCAGGCGCTCATCAACGCCTTGGTCGCCATGGCGACCGATCGGACGCGCGGGTGGTGGGAGGAGTACAGAGGGCTGCTACCCACGCCGTTTCTCGATCTCGCCGAACTGGAGCACCACGCCACGTTTCTCCGGGAGGTCCAGTTCATGTACATCCCCGGCCCTCTGCAGACTGAGGACTACGCCCGCGCCATCTACACCGACAGGGTCCCCGAACTTCCCGACGAAGATCTGGAGTCGCGCGTACGGCACCGAATGCAGCGCAAGGTGGTCCTCGACGGTGACGAGCCCACACCCTATGAAGCGATCATCCACGAGGCGGCGCTGCGCATCCGGGTCGGAAAGCGCGCCACGCTGCGCGCCCAACTCGCCGACCTCCTCGAACGCTCCGCAGCGGACCGCACCACCGTGCGGGTCATCCCCTTCGACCTGGAGGGCTTCGGCGGGTCCTGGCGGCCCATGATGGTGGCGAGTGGCGCCGTCCCCAAGCTGGACACAGCCGTCGACGACTCACCTCACACCGCAGTCTTCATCAATTCCGACGCCCAGCTCAGCGTTCTTCGAACACTTCTACGTAGACTGGAAGCCGCGTCGCTGGACCCGGCGCGTTCGCGTGACTTCATCCACAGCCTGGCCAAGGAAGTGTGACCACGTCGTGACCACCCCCGACAACTGGCGTAAGTCCTCCTATTCCGGCGCCGGTGACGGCAATTCCTGCGTGGAAATAGCGAACGACCTCGCCCGAGTGGCCGTACGGGACTCCAAGGACACGGCGTACGCCACCCTCACCTTCCCGGCCGGAACCTTCGCCACCTTCCTCGACGCCCTGAAACCCGCTCACTCCACCGTCACCGACTTCGCCAGGTTCCGCGGCTGATCCACCTCGTTGCCCCGGGCCGTCGCCAGCTCGCACGCGAAGACCTGCAACGGCACCGTCGCCACCAGCGGTTGGAGCAGCGTCGGGGTCGCCGGGATGCGGACGAGATGGTCGGCGTAGGGGACGACCGCCTCGTCACCCTCCTCGGCGATGACGATGGTGCGGGCGCCGCGGGCCCGGATCTCCTGGATGTTGGACACGATCTTGTCGTGGAGCACGGAACGCCCACGCGGGGACGGCACGACCACGACGACCGGCAGGTCCTCCTCGATCAGCGCGATCGGCCCGTGCTTCAGCTCGCCCGCCGCGAAGCCCTCGGCGTGCATGTACGCCAGCTCCTTGAGCTTGAGGGCGCCTTCGAGGGCGACCGGGTGGCCGACGTGCCGGCCCAGGAACAGCACCGTGTTCTTGTGGGCGAGGGAGCGCGCCAGTTCCCGTACGGGCTTCATCGTCTCCAGGACCTGTTCGACCGCGCCGGAGATCCGTGCGAGGTCGCGGACGACGTCGCGGATCTCGTCCCCGTACTTCGTGCCGCGCACCTGCCCGAGGTACAGGGCGACCAGGTAGCAGGCCACCAGCTGGGTGAGAAAGGCCTTGGTGGAGGCGACGGCGACCTCGGGGCCGGCGTGCGTGTAGAGCACCGCGTCGGACTCGCGCGGGATGGTGGAGCCGTTGGTGTTGCAGATGGCGAGCACCTTGGCGCCCTGCTCGCGGGCGTGGCGCAGGGCCATGAGGGTGTCCATGGTCTCGCCCGACTGGGAGATCGCGACGACCAGGGTCTGCTGGTCGAGGATCGGATCGCGGTAGCGGAACTCACTGGCCAGCTCCACCTCGCAGGGGACCCGCGTCCAGTGCTCGATGGCGTACTTGGCGATCAGCCCCGCGTGGAAGGCCGTACCGCACGCGACGACGACGACCTTGTCGACCTCGCGCAGCACCCCCGGAGGGATGCGCACCTCGTCCAGGCTCAGCGTGCCGGAGCCGTCGATGCGGCCCAGCAGGGTGTCGGCGACCGCCTTCGGCTGCTCGGCGATCTCCTTGAGCATGAAGTAGTCGTAACCGCCCTTCTCGGCTGCCGAGGCGTCCCAGTCGACGTGGTAGGAGCGGACGTCGGCCGGGGCGCCGTCGAAGCCCGTGACCGTCACACCGTCCCGGCGCAGCTCGACGACCTGGTCCTGGCCCAGCTCGATGGCGTCCCGGGTGTACGCGATGAAGGCCGCGACGTCCGAGGCGAGGAAGGACTCGCCCTCCCCCACGCCCACCACGAGCGGCGAGTTGCGGCGCGCGCCCACGACCACGTCCGGCGCGTCCGCGTGTACCGCGACCAGCGTGAAGGCGCCCTCAAGGCGCCGGCACACCAGCCGCATCGCCTCGGCGAGGTCGGCGCAGCCGGAGAACTCCTCGGCGAGCAGATGGGCGACGACCTCGGTGTCGGTCTCGGAGGCCAGTTCGTGGCCGCGCTCCGCCAACTCGGCCCGCAGCGGCGCGAAGTTCTCGATGATGCCGTTGTGGACCACGGCCACCCGGCCCGCGTTGTCGAGGTGCGGGTGGGCGTTGGCGTCGGTCGGGCCGCCGTGTGTGGCCCAGCGGGTGTGGCCGATGCCGGTGACGGCGGTCGGCAGTGGCCGTTCGGACAGTTCCTTGTCCAGGTTGACGAGCTTTCCGGCGCGCTTGGCGGTGGCGAGGCCGCCGTCCGCGAGCACGGCGACGCCCGCCGAGTCGTATCCCCGGTATTCGAGCCGCTTCAGCCCGGCCATCACGACATCGAGCGCCGACTGAGATCCCACGTATCCCACGATTCCGCACATGACGGGCAGCCTACGATCAGTTCCGGTCACGAACCGGCCTTCCCGTGCCCGAAATCGGAAATTCCCACCGGGGTACGAACGCCCCGGTGGGAACTTAAGCGGATCAACGGATCGGCGGACGAGCGAATCGGCGGATCGCCGACGCCGGGCTCAGCCGAGCTTGGCGAGCTGGGCGTCGCTGATCTCCGCGGGGAACGGGAAGTCCTTGCCGGTGCCGGCGGAGGCGAGGTTCAGCACGGTGAAGGAGGCGACGGTGGAGCCCTTGCGGGTGACGACCACCTTGACCGGGAACTCGTCGCCCTCGTCGCCGACCATCGTCATCGTCATCGCGACGGCCTCGTCGGCACCGCCGGGCGCCTTGTCCTCGGCCACCTTGGCGATCTTCGCCGTTTCACCGACCGCGGTGAAGGTGAAGCCCCCGGCGCACTTGCCGGCGGCCTCCTTCACGTCCTTCAGGACGGCCTCGGCGCCGCCGTCGTCGTAGCTGGCCAGCGTCACCAGGGCCTTGTCCAGGTCGAACGCGGCACCGATGGCCTCCTCGGTGGTCTCGTCGCCGGACGGCTTCTTCGGCCCCTCCGTCCAGGTGCGCTTCGCGGTCGCGGCCGGCTCGCCCAGCGGGACGCCGGTCTCGGCGAAGGCGAGCGGCTCGCACGCCGCGTCGCCGCCCTTCACCTTGTCCTTCGTCACGTCGTCCGTCGCGGACGTCTTGGTGACCTTGCCGTTGTCGACGTCCGCCTGCGCCAGGGCGGCCTTCTCCAGCTCGGCGGCGGTGAGCGCCTTGGCGGCCGCGGGGTCCGCCGAGGCGGTCGTGCCACCCTCCGCCTTGTCGCCGCCGGACTTCTTGCCGTCGTCGTCGGAGGAGCCGCCGCAAGCGGTGACGAGGAGGGCCAGGGCGGCGGCGGAGGCCGCGAGGGCGGTACGGCGGACGGCGGTCAGTCTCACGTTGGACTCTCTCTTCCAGACGGCGGACGTTCCGCACGTATGTGCGAGGAACTGTATGCACAGCCGACTGACAGATGATCAGTGATGCGCCACCCGGTATCCGACCGTGACGCCGACGTGATCTTCCGCCATTAGGGCCTGTCCGGCGGCGGGCGGGAGTGACACACCCCACCTGCCGCCCCGTTCGAACTCCGTTAACAATGGACTGTGATCTCTCCGGTCTCCTCGATGCCCCGGAGCGCCCACCGGCAGCGGCCGGAGGCGACTCCCTACGTCGACCTCACCCGCCCCGAGTGGAGCGCGCTGCGCGACAAGACGCCGCTGCCCCTCACCGCCGAGGAGGTCGAAAAGCTGCGCGGCCTCGGCGACGTCATCGACCTCGACGAGGTGCGGGACATCTACCTGCCGCTGTCCCGGCTCCTCAACCTCTACGTCGGCGCCACCGACGGCCTGCGCGGCGCGCTGAACACCTTCCTCGGTGAACAGGGCTCGCAGTCCGGCACCCCCTTCGTCATAGGGGTCGCCGGCTCGGTCGCGGTCGGCAAGTCCACCGTCGCCCGCCTGCTCCAGGCGCTGCTGTCGCGCTGGCCCGAGCACCCGCGCGTCGAACTGGTCACGACCGACGGCTTCCTGCTGCCCACGAAGGAGCTGGAGGCCCGCGGCCTGATGTCCCGCAAGGGCTTCCCCGAGTCGTACGACCGCCGGGCCCTCACCCGCTTCGTCGCCGACATCAAGGCGGGCAAGGCCGAGGTGACCGCCCCGGTCTACTCACACCTCATCTACGACATCGTCCCGGACCAGAAGCTCGTCGTCCGCCGCCCCGACATCCTGATCGTCGAGGGCCTCAACGTGCTCCAGCCCGCACTGCCCGGCAAGGACGGCCGCACCAGGGTCGGTCTCGCCGACTACTTCGACTTCAGCGTGTACGTCGACGCGCGCACCGAGGACATCGAGCACTGGTACCTCAGCCGCTTCCGCAAGCTGCGCGAGACCGCCTTCCAGAACCCGTCCTCGTACTTCCGCAAGTACACCCAGGTGTCGGAGGAGGAGGCCCTCGACTACGCCCGCACCACCTGGCGCACTATCAACAAGCCCAACCTGGTGGAGAACGTGGCCCCCACCCGCGGCCGGGCCACCCTCATCCTGCGCAAGGGACCCGACCACAAGGTGCAGCGGCTGAGCCTGCGCAAACTGTGACGGCGCCCGTCCCAGCCGGTAGAAATACCGGATGCTGCATCTGCGCCTGATCACCCCGGCGGACCGTACCGACGAGGTGGTCCATCTGATCGACCGGACGGTCGGCACCACCCACCTGGTCGTCATTCCGGGCTGCGCCCGCGATCCCGAGGGCGACGTCGTCATGTGCGACGTGGCGCGCGAGGCCGGCGACGAACTCATCAGCCGGCTCCGGTCGTTGGGCATCGACAGCTGCGGCGCCATCACCGTCGAGAACATCGACCTGTCGTTGTCCGAGCGCGCCGACAAGGCGGAGCGGGACGCGCCGGGCGAGCCCGCCGACGCGGTGCTGTGGGAGCAGCTGGAGGAGGCGACACACGAGGAGTCGACCCTCTCCATCACCTACGTCGCCTTCATCACCCTCGCCACGATGATCGCGGCCTGCGGTGTGGTGCTCGACAACGCGATCCTGATCGTGGGCGCGATGGCCGTCGGACCGGAGTTCGGTCCGCTGGCCGGCATCTGCACCGCGATCGTGCAGCGCGCACCTCGGTTGGCGCTGCGCTCGGCGATCGCCCTGCTGGTGGGGTTCGCGGCGGCGATGGCGGTGACGGTGGCGTTCAGCTGGATGATGGACGCCTTCGACCTTTTCAGCGAGAGCAAGCTCGACGCCGAACGGCCCAACACCGGCTTCGTCTACGCCCCGGACTGGTTCTCGTTCGTGGTGGCCCTCCTCGCCGGAGTGGCGGGCACGCTCTCGCTGACCTCCGCCAAGTCCGGCGCCCTGGTCGGCGTCGCCATCTCCGTCACCACGGTCCCGGCCGCCGCGAACGCGGCCGTCGCCCTCAGCTTCGGCGACACCGACCAGACGGTCGGCTCCACCGAGCAACTCCTGCTGAACCTGGGAGGCATCATCCTGGCCGGCACCCTGACGCTGCTGGCCCAGAAGGCCCTGTGGGCGACCCAACGACGCCGGATGACCAAGCCCACCTAGGGGCGCGGGGCTCTGTCGATGTGCGGCTCCGCCGCGTGGGCGCGACCAGCCACAACGAAACCCGCAGCCCGCAACGACACAGAACCCCCACCCCGAACCCGGCCCCGGAAACTACCCCAGCGCCGACTTAACAGAATCCGCCAGCCGCCCGGCCACAGCCCGCGCCTGCTCGATATCCGCCGCCTCCACCATCACCCGCACAAGCGGCTCCGTCCCGGAGGGACGCAACAGCACCCGCCCGGTACTCCCCAGCTCCCGCTCGGCCTCGGAAACCGCCGTCGCCAGCTCGGCAGAGCTCGTCACCCGGGACCTGTCCACGTCCGGCACATTGATCAGCACCTGCGGCAGCCGCTCCATGACGGACGCGAGGTCCCGGAGCGTACGGCCGGTCTGCGCGACCCGCGCCGCCAGCATCAGGCCGGTCAGCGTGCCGTCGCCGGTGGTGGCGTGGTCGAGGATGATGACGTGGCCGGACTGCTCGCCGCCGAGGGCGTAGCCGTGCTCCTTCATCTCCTCCAGGACGTACCGGTCGCCGACCCCGGTCTGCGCGAACCGGATGCCCTCGCGCTCCATGGCGAGCTTGAAGCCCAGGTTGGACATGACGGTCGCCACGACGGTGTCGGAACGCAGCGCGTCGCGTTCCCGCATCGCCAGCGCGAGCACGGCGAGGATCTGGTCGCCGTCCACCTCCGCGCCGGTGTGGTCCACGGCCAGGCAGCGGTCGGCGTCGCCGTCGTGGGCGATGCCCAGGTCGGCGCCGTGCTCGACGACGGCGGCCTTGAGCAGGTCGAGGTGGGTGGAGCCGCAGCCGTCGTTGATGTTGAGGCCGTCCGGCACCGCACCGATGGTGACCAGCTCGGCGCCGGCCCGCGCGAACGCCTCGGGCGAGACGCGGTGGGCCGCGCCGTGCGCCTCGTCGAGGACGATCTTCAGTCCGTCGAGGCGGTTCGGGAGGACGCCGACGAGGTGGGCGACGTACTGGTCGAGCCCCTCGTCGTAGTCGCGGACGCGGCCGACCCCGGCTCCGGTCGGGCGGTCCCAGGGGGCGCCGGTGCGGTGCTCGGCGTAGACGGACTCGATGCGGTCCTCCAGCTCGTCGGCGAGCTTCTGGCCGCCGCGGGCGAAGAACTTGATGCCGTTGTCGGGCATGGCGTTGTGGCTCGCGGAGAGCATCACGCCGAGGTCGGCGCCGAGCGCGCCGGTCAGGTGGGCCACCGCGGGCGTCGGCAGCACGCCGACCCGCAGCACGTCCACACCGGCGCTGGCCAGGCCCGCGACCACGGCGGCCTCCAGGAACTCCCCGGAGGCGCGCGGGTCCCGTCCGACCACCGCGGTCGCCCGGTGCCCGGCGAAGGTGCCCGCCTCCGCCAGTACGTGCGCCGCGGCGACGGAGAGACCGAGCGCCAGCTCGGCCGTCAGATCCGCGTTGGCGACACCGCGCACGCCGTCCGTGCCGAAGAGTCGTCCCACTTGTCCTCCTGAGGAAACGTCAATTCCGGAAGCGGCCGGCCGGTGCGGCCCACGCCATCCGATCACACAAGCATTTGAGCCTCTGAGCTTCTCAACGCTTGAACGTCTTGTGCCGTTATACGCCCAACGACGGGGATAAACGAACGCCCCGGCAGCACAGTGGCGTGCCGCCGGGGCGTTCGGAGTACAGCCGGTGCGACTCAGCGCTTGCTGTACTGCGGAGCCTTGCGGGCCTTCTTCAGACCGGCCTTCTTGCGCTCGACCGCACGGTCGTCGCGCTTGAGGTAACCGGCCTTCTTGAGCGCGCCGCGGTTGTTGTCCACGTCGGCCTCGTTCAGGGCGCGGGCGACACCGAGACGGAGCGCACCGGCCTGACCGGAGACGCCGCCGCCGGAGATTCGGGCGATGACGTCGTAGCGGTTGTCCAGTTCGAGCACCTTGAAGGGCTCGTTGACTTCCTGCTGGTGCACCTTGTTCGGGAAGTAGTCCTCGAGCGTGCGCCCGTTGACCTTCCACTTGCCGGTGCCCGGGACGATCCGGACACGGGCGATGGCGTTCTTGCGACGGCCCAGGCCGGCGGCCGGCTGCGGCTCGCCGAACGCGGAGGCCATCGACTCCGAGGTGTACTCGCCCTCGACGGGCACCTCGGACTCGGTGGTGTAGCTGTCGATGTCGAGCTCTTCGAGCGGCTGCTCGGGAGTGGTCTCGGGAGTGGTCTCGGCCACGATGCTCCTCAGATTCTCTTCAGTCTTAAAGGGTGGCCGGAACTACTGCGCGACCTGGGTGATCTCGAACGGCTGCGGCTGCTGCGCGCCGTGCGGGTGCTGGTCACCCTTGTAGACCTTCAGCTTCGAGAGCATCTGACGGCCCAGGGAGTTCTTGGGGAGCATGCCCTTGATGGCCTTCTCGACGGCCTTCTCGGGGTTCTTGTCCAGCAGCTCGTCGTAGCGCACCGAGCGCAGACCGCCCGGGTAGCCGGAGTGGCGGTACGCCATCTTCTGGGTCCGCTTGTTGCCGGAGAGGTGCACCTTGTCGGCGTTGATGATGATGACGAAGTCACCGGTGTCGACGTGGGGCGCGTAGATCGGCTTGTGCTTGCCGCGCAGGATGGAGGCCGCAGTGGTGGCCAGACGACCCAGGACGACGTCCTGAGCGTCGATGACGTGCCACTGGCGCGTCACATCGCCGGGCTTGGGGCTGTACGTACGCACGGTTCGTAGCCTTCGCTTCTTCAGTGAGTGGTCCTGACATGGTCACCGAAGACGATCACGACAGCCCTGACCGCACCGCGGTGACGCATACCGCGTGCAGGTCGCTGGTCATCGGTCCCGGTGGACCGGTGTAAGGGCCCCTCACGTGAGAATGAGCAAGCCAATACACATACGACTGTGCAGAGTACCCGGGGTCCCATAGCCCGGTCAAAACGGAGTCGCCGGGGCCGGCGCGGGCTCCGGCTCCGGCCTCGCGCGCGCGTGATCGTCGGCGGCCACCGCGCCGGGCCGGGACCGTCGCGCGATCGTCACCGCCAGCACACACAGCGTGACCGCGTCCTTGAAGGCCCGCCGCCGCTCCGACTCCAGCCAGGGCCAGGTCAGCCCCGGCACCTGGGGCACCAGGGCGACCCAGAACCAGGCCCCGCGGGCCACCGACCCGGCGTACGGCAGCCCGGCGAGCAGCAGTGGCAGGGCGACCAGGAGGTAGTGGTCGTAGGAGGGCCGGGAGACGAGGAACGCCGAGAGCATCAGGCCCGCGCCGGTCTCCGCGAGCCGCAGCGGCCCGGGGTCGGCGCGCCGCCAGCGGACGTACGCGCACAGCACCCCGGCACCGGCCGCCACCACCGCGAGCCCCTGGGCGAGCGCCCCCGGCACCCCCAGCCGGGGCAGTACGGCCGCCGGGGACGCCTCGTAGAGCCGTACGAACCCGTCGTCGCCGTGCAGCAGGAACGGCAGGGTGCGGGTGAAGAAGCCCGCCGGGTCGGGCATCAGCAGCGCCGCCGCCCCGCAGGCCAGCGCGGGCACCAGGACGGCCGCCACCAGCGCCCGCCACCGCCCGGCGAACAGGAAGAGCAGGAGGACGGGCGCGAGCAGCGGCTTGAGCGCCACGGCGGCACCGATGACCACGCCCGCCGCCGTCCACCGCCCCCGCCCCGCCAGCAGCAGGGCCAGCGGCAGGGCCACCGCCGCCGTCACGGTCCAGTTGCCGAGGCGCACCAGGTGCCCGAAGGGCGCGAAGCCCACCGCGAGCCCGGTCAGCCCGAGGACCGCCAGCCGGCTGCCGAGCGGCACGCGGTGCAGCCGCAGCGCACAGGCCCAGCCCAGCGCCAGCAGGGCCGTCACCACGCACGGCACCAGCACCCGCAGCACCTCCGGGGGCAGCAGTGCCTGCGGGGCGGCGGCGAGCACCGCGCTCGGGAAGTAGAGGAAGTGCGGATCGTCGTACGGGGAGCCGCCGGCCAGCCAGGTGCGGGCGGCCCGCACGACGATCGCGTTGTCCATCCCGCCGTCCGAGGTCACCCGCCCCGCGTGCACGGCGGACGCCGTCAGCACCACCACCAGGACCGCCCACGCAGGCCCGCCCGCCGGTCGCACCAACCACCCGGAGATGTCGCTTTTGCCCGTCCGCATGACCGGAACGCTAGGCGCTGCGCGGCCTTCGGAGGCGCACCAGCACGCCACTTCGCCCGTCTAAGATGCGGCCCATGAGCTTTGGGCAGGGGGGACCTCAGTCGCAGTGGGATCCCTGGACACCGCAATCGCAACAGCAGCCGCAGCAGCAGCAGCCCTGGAACGGTGGCGACGGGGGCGCCGCCCCGGACTGGGCCGCCCTGGCCGAGGCCTCCGAGGCCCGCGCCAAGCGGCGCCGGCTGCTCTTCATCGGTGGCGGCGCGCTGGCCACCGTGGCGATAGCCAGTGCCGTCGCCGTGGCCGTGGTCTCGGCGAACGGCTCCGGCCAGGCGTCCGACGGCCCCTCCTCGCAGCTCCCCGCGACGGCGGACATACCCAGCTCGACGGCGACCGAGCCGTCCTTCGCCCCGACCAGCGCCCCGCCGCCGCTGGACCCGAAGGACTTCGTCTCCAGCGCCAAGAAGGACAAGGCCCCGCTCAGCCCCGACCTGCTCTTCCCCGGCACCCAGCTGACCATGGGTGACACGGTCTACAAGAAGGGCCCGACGGCCGACACCCGCACCTGCGGCTCCGCCGCCCAGGGCACCCTGCCCAAGGTCCTCGACGCCAATGACTGCACCCGGCTGCTCCGCGTCACCTACACCAAGGGCGACACCGCCGTGACGGTCGGCGTGGCCGTCTTCGACACCGAGGCGCAGGCCGCCAAGGCCAAGAAGCAGGCCGACAAGAAGAGCATTGTGCGCTCCCTGTCCGGCGGCGGCGTGAAGTCCTTCTGCACCGGCGCCGTCTGCCGCTCCACCACCAACTCCTACGGCCGCTACGCCTACTTCACCGTGGCCGGCTTCACGGGCGGCAAGAACGTCACGGAGAAGTCCACGGAGGTGTTCCGGGCCGGCGACGACCTGGCCGAGTTCGCCTTCCGGCAGATCCGCAGGCGCGGCGAGGCCCAGGCTTCGGCGGCGGCGGAGGGCTGACGCCCGCCCGCTGGCGGGGCCCTCGCCGTCGGGGCCCTCGCTGTCGGGGCCCTCGCCGCCGGGGCCCTCGCCGTCAGAGCCGCTTGGCGCTGCGCAGCGTCTTGGCGTAGTAGCCGTTTCCGTCCAGGCGGGAGACGCCGCCCATGTCGCCGATGGTCGGTCCGTTGACCTCCTCCCGGCTGGAGACGAAGATCAGGTGGCCCTCGGTGTCGTAGCCGAGCACCATGCCCACGTGGTCCAGCCGCTCCTTGGTGCGCGTGTCGAGCTTGAAGAAGACGAGGTCGCCGGGCTGGAGCTGGTCGATGGCGGACGGCCGGTCGTCCGGCGACACCCCGGCCAGCGGGAGCACGTCGACGCCCTCCTTGGAGCGGGCCATGCCGTTGGCGGTGCGCGGCAGGCCGTCGCCGGAGGTGTCGGAGGACATCAGCGGGTAGCGGGCGCGGTAGCCGAGCACCATGCGGATGAAGCCGGAGCAGTCCAGCGCCTTGGCGCGCATGGCCTCCGGCGTGCCGATCGAGCCGTCGCGGAACGGGTACTGGACGCCGAGGTAGTCGTAGAAGTCGGACTGCTCCAGGCGCAGGTCGCCGCCGTCGGCGCCGGTGGTGTTCAGCGGGCCGAAGTCCGCGTCACCGGCGTAGACGATGCCCTGCTCGTCCTTCTTCTGCGGGGCGCCCGCCACGTACTGGAAGGCGAAGGCGAACAGGTCGTCCTCCTTGCTGTCCTTGTACTCGGCGTACCACTCCTTGAACCACTTCTTCTTCTCGGCGCCCTTCTCCCAGGCCTCGGGCATGAGCCGGACCCAGTCCGTGGTGGAGACCTTGGAGGAGGTCGAGGCGGGCTCCTCGAAGGTGCGCGCCGGTCCGGTCAGGGTGGCGGTGCGCGCCCCGTCGGTGAGCACGGCCCTGATCCGGCCGTCCGCGTCGCGCAGCACGGAGCGCGCCGGGTTCTCCAGCCGGGACCAGCTCTCCTCGCCCTCGCCCTTCGAGGTGGCACCACCTTCGGAGCCGCGGGACCCGTCCAGGACGCCGACGTTCCTGACCTCCGTGACTCCCGTCTCCTCCTGCTTGCGCAGCTCCAGGGTGAGGTAGCCGGAGGTGCCGACGAGTGCCAGCACCACGAGACCCGAGACGACCGGACGTGACTTCTTCTTGGCTTTCGCTGCCATGGTTTGCTCCTCCTCGTTGGCAGATTCGTTCGCGGACTCGTTCGCAGGCTCGTTCTCAGACGGTGGGCATAACGCCGAGCAGCAGTCCGGCGGCGACGACGATGTACGCCATGAGGGAGACCGTGCCGGTGGCCAGCAAGGTGGCGCCCTTGGGCTGGCGCACCATCTGGTAGGCGACGAGGCCGGGCACGATGAAGCCGAGGGTCTGGTTGCCGTACAGGAGCGGGAACTCGATCGAGAGCACGATCATCACCGTGGCCTGGAGCAGTACGCCCAGCAGCACCACCGCGGCGAACAGCCGCTTGCCGTAGAGGATCACCAGCCGCTGCATGATCTTGGTGCCCGCGTAGGTCAGCGCGGTGACGCCCACCATCATGGCCGCGCGCTGGAGGTCCTCGATGAGGGTCAGCGCGATCCAGCCCGGCGTGATCATGCCACCGGGCGACAGATTGGTGGTGAGGTAGCACAGCAGCGAGAAGAACAGGCCTATGGCGATGCCGAGGGCGGCCATCTCGGGGGTGAGTGCGGCGGTGGTCAACGGGGTCTCCGGGCAGGTGGGCGGGGGGTCCCGCCGTAGGGGTCGTCGTGCGCTTCGTCGTGGGGCGGCCAGGGCTCCCGGTCGGGGGCGTACTGCCCGTACTGCTGCTGTCCGTACTCCGGCTGCTGTCCGTACTCCGGCTGCTCGTACTCCTGCTGTCCGTACCGCTGCTGCCGCTCGTACTGACCGTGCTGCTGCCCGTACGGGCCCGTCGGCTGGGCCGGGACGCGGACCACCGGGATCTCCTGGGTCTGCGAGGCCTGGTAGCGCTCCTCGTACGCCGTCGGGTACGAGGCGAACGGGTCCAGGCTCGGCGCCGCCGCGCCGGTGTCGCCGTCGCTGTCGTCCGCCGGGAGCTCGGCCAGGTACTCCAGGAGTTCCTCGCCCTGGCCGTGGATGTTGCCGATGGCGACCAGGGAGGAGCCGTCGGACATCCGGCCGAGCAGCGCCGGCATGAACTCGTCGGCCGACCGTCGCTCGCCGCCCAGGTCCACCGCCCTCTCGCGCCACTGGGCGGGGATGGCGTCGATGGCGCTCTTGGACGGGTGCCCGATCACGAAGACGTTGTCGGGCTGGAGGTCGGGGATGATCTCGCCCATCTGCCCGTTGCGCTCCACGCGGTCCGGACGGCAGTTGATCACCACGTTGAGCGGGCGGCGGATCGCGCCGAGATCGAGCAGCTGGTTGATGTTCATCAGCGTCGACTCGGGGTCGTTGGCCGCGAAGACGTTGGCGAAGGCGAGGCGCTTGCCCTCGGGGGCCACGTAGCGCTCCACGGAGAGCACGCCCGGGTCCGGCGGGGCGTCGTACATGCCCTGGAGGGCGACCTGCCGCTCCACGCCGACCAGTTCGGCGACGACCAGGGCGATCGCGACGTTCTCCTTGAAGGTGAACCAGCTGAACCCGCGCAGCTCCTCGTCGCTGACCATCTCCGGGTCCGCGTAGACCAGCCGGCAGTTACGGGCGTCCGCCTCCTCCTGGAGGATGTGGAAACGCTCCTTCTCGGCGGTGACGCAGATGCCGTTCTCGGGCATCGAGCGGCACAGCGAGCGCGCCACGTCGTCCAGGGTCGGGCCCATCTCGGCGAGGTGGTCCTCGCGGACGTTGCACAGCACGCCGATCGTGGAGCGGATCAGCTTGCTCTGGTTGACCTCCTGGAGCGCCGGCATGACCGCCATGCACTCGATGACCAGCGCGTCGGGACGGTAGGTGGCGGCGCGGCGGACGATGCCGATCTGCTCGACGACGTTGGCGATGCCGAACTTGCGGTAGACCGGCTCCTCGGTGGCGTCGGGGTGGATGAAGCGCGCGGCGGTACCGGTCGTCTTGGCCACGGTGACCAGGTCACCGCCGCGCAGCGCGCCCGCGCACAGCCGGGTGATGGAGGACTTGCCGCGGATGCCGTTGACGAGCACGCGGGAGGGGATGGAGTGCAGGGCCGCGTAGTGCCGGCGCTGCTCCACGATGCCCGCGACGAGCAGGAACAGGCTGCCGGCCAGCAGGACGAAGTACAGATAGAGCACTCGGGATCACCTTCCTCCGGCGCCGAGCCGGGGCTCGGCGGGCCGGCGGGCCTGGTTCTGTCGGCGGGCCTGCAACTGCTGGCGGAGCAGTTCGAGGCTGCGGACGACGGCCCCGACCTCGTCCTGGTAGCGCGGGTAGTGCACGGTCTTGAGGTCCCCGTCGGCGAGCTTCTCGGCGCTGGTGGCCAGGGCCCGCAGTGGCCGTGCGACGACCAGGTACACCCAGCCCAGGCAGACGACGATCGCGGCGAGGCCGAGCATCCCGGCGAGCACGCTGCGGTCCTCGCGCTCGTAGGCGGCGATCTCGAAGTGGTCGGCGTCCTGGCTGCTGACCACGGTCCAGCCGAGGTCGGAGGCGATGCCGCCGCCGGAGAAGGGGGCCGCGGCGGCCACGGTGACGTCGCCGCCGTCCCGGATGAGCAGGCCGTTCTCGACGGGGCCGGCGCCGACCCGTACGTTGCCCGCGCGGACCAGGTCGGTCAGGGCGTCGCCGGGCAGCTTCTCGAAGGCCAGGAAGCCGTCGCTGCCGGCGACGGTCCGCGCGTCGGCGTTCACCACGCGGACCTCGCCGAGGCCGGGCCGCTTCAGCAGCGAGTTGAGGAACTCCACCCGTACCTCGCCGACCAGGGTGGTGCCCTTGTGCTCCGGCACGGGGGCGGCGGCCTGGATCACCGGCTTCCTGTCTCCCTTGCCGGAGACGCGGACGGGCGGCAGGTCCTCGTCGTCGCTCCAGTCGTGCGGGTCTCCCCCGGCCCGGGCGACGACCTCGCCGTCGGCGTCCACGACGTACAGGGCCTGGTAGCGGGTGTGCTCCTCCAGGGCGTCCGACAGCAGGGTCTCGGCGGCGTCGGGGTCGTCCGCGTCGATCAGCCGGGAGGTGGAGACGAGGTCCGCCTGGGCTTCGTTGAGCGCCCGGCGGACGCGGTCGGCGATCAGGTCGGTGCGGTCCCGCTGGTCGTTGACGATGGTGGCGGGCACGCTGACCGAGCCGTCGGTGCGGTTCAGCAGCAGGCCGACCGGCACACACCACAGCAGCAGCAGAACGGCGGTCACCCCGAGCGGCACGCGCATGCCGAGGCGGACCTTGCCGCTCTTGGCGCCGGGGCCTTGGTCGGGGCCTTCGCCGGTGCCGTGGAGCTGGGTCCGCAGGCGTTCCAGCGCGGCGCCGATCCGGGCGGCCTCGCCCCAGCGGGGCACCGCGACGGGCCGGGTCAGATCGCCGCGGGCGAGCCGGCGGGACTCCAGGAACAGCCGCAGCAGCGGGCGCTGCACGGCCGCCCACAGCACGGCCGCCGCCAGCAGCCCGAGCACGACCAGCGCCCCGGCCGCGAACAGCCCGTACAGTTCCCGGCCCGTCTCGGCGGCACCCTGCTGCTGGACCACGGGCAGCATCGCCACCACGGTGAGCCCGAGGCCCGCGGCGACGCTGTCCTTCTCCTCCGGGTCGGAGGAGGCGAGGGAGGCGTACCCGGCGGTGGTGACCCGGCCGTTGTAGTCGTCGCCCAGCAGGGTCCCGCTGACGCCGGGGTAACCCCGGGAGCCGGGCTCCCGTGCGGTGACGGGGTGCTCCTCGGTGCGTTCGGCGGCCTGGTCGGAGATGTGGGACATCTGCTTCTGGAGGAAGACGAGTTCCTTGCGCTCCTGGTCGGAGTTGAGGGCCTCGGACTGTTCGAAGCCCTCGGTCGCGAGGACCTCACCGTCCCGGGCGACGACCGCCATGCTGCGGAACGGACCCAGGTTGATGGCGGGTACGGACAGGCTGTTGGAGGCGATCAGCAACTGCTGCGGCCGGTCCTTCGCTTCGAGGAGCGCCATCGTCATCAGCCGGACGTCACCGGTCTCCAGCCGCACCATGCGGGGCGTGAGGGCGTGCTCGCCGGTGAGGACGTCCTTGTCGAGCCAGGCGAGAGGAATCCTTTCGCCACGCGCGGCGAGGACCTTGCCGCTCTCCAGGTCGATCACTGTGGTGCCGGTCCACTTCTGGTAGGTCCGGCCCAGGTCGGACAGGACGCGCTCCGGCTCCTCGGGCTTCTGGGCGTTCAGCGCGGCGGCGGTGCGCTCCAGGTCCGTGACCCGCTCGTCGATCGAGGCGCGCAGCGCGATCGCGCCGTCCTCCGCGAAGTGCTGCTGCGAGGACAGCACGGCCTTGGGCACCACGGTGTCCTCGCCGGGACCGAGCACCTTCGCCGTGAGCGCCGCCAGGGCGACGATCAGCAGACACAGCACCGCGATCGGGGGACGGATGCCGCCCAGGAGGGGCATGTCCGCACGCCTGCGGCTGCGTCGCCGCCCTTTCCGCCCGGAGTTCGCGGCACGACTCGATGTCACCGGTCTTCTTCCTTGGTTGCTACGGGGATGCCCAGCGCGCGCTGGACGCACCGCTGCCGCGGTCGTGCGACGCCGTCACTACAAAGACTGATAAATGCCGTCAAGGTTGTGTCCTCGACGCGGAACGCGGTGTGGCGCTGCTCACTCCTCCAGGGACAGCGACTTCAGGCCGTCGCCGCCGGGAGCGCCACGGTTGTAGAGGAATCCGCGCGTGCGGTCGGCGGCCAACCGGTAGCGGGCGAGCCGCTCCTCGGACAGGCCGTCCGGGTGGTCGAGCTGGTGCTGCACGTCCACCAGCCGGTGGTCCTCGACTGCGCCGTCGGGCAGTTCCTCACCGGGCTCCACCTCGGGCGGGATGTCCACCAGCGTGGTGCGGTAGCGGGCGGTGACGTCCCAGCCGCCCTCGGTCGTCTCCCGGAACTCGAACCAGCCGATGGCCCCCTCCTCGGTCAACCCGGTCGGGGACGAGTGCCGGGCCACCTGGTTGCCGAGGCCGTAGGCGATCCAGGTGCCGTTCACCTTCTGGATCGGCTGGACCACGTGGGCGTGGTGTCCGATCACCAGGTCGATGCCGGTCTCCTCGGTGATCCGCCGGGCCAGCTCCAGCTGCGGCACGCTCGGCTCGTTGTAGTGCTCAAGACCCCAGTGGACCGAGAGGATCACCACCTCGGCCCCCGCCTTCCGGGCCCGGCCCTCGTCCTTCTTGATCTCCTCGGTGCTGCTCCGGTTGAAGGCCCAGCTCTGCTTCTCGGGCGTGGGGTTGAGGAAGGACTCCCAGGAGTACGCGAGATGCGCGACCTTGACGGCGTTGACGTCACGGACGTTGATCTGCTCTGCTTCCTCGGACGTACGCGCCGACCCGGCGTGCCCGAGGCCCACCTCGTCCATGGCGTCCAGCGTCCGCCGTACGGCCTTGAGGCCGTGATCGAAGGTGTGATTGGAGGCCGTGGAGCAGGTGTCGTACCCCACGTCCTTCAGAGCCGTCAGGATCTGCGGCGGCACCAGGAACTCCGGGTACCCCTGGAAGGGACCCTTGGGCTTCCCGACGGGTGTCTCCATGTGACAGATCGCCAGGTCCGCCTCGCCGATGACCGGCTTCACGCCGGCGAGCAGCGGACCGAAGTCCAGTCCGGCCTCGCCCTCGCCGGTCTCCTCGGCGTCCTTGGCCGCCTGCTCCACCAGCTCGGGGTGGATCAGTACGTCACCCGCGGCGGCCACGGTGAACGAGCGTCCGCCGGGCTTCGCCTGCGGCTCCACGGACCCGTCGACGGACCCGGAGGCGCACGCGGTGGCCAGAGTGGCGGTAACCACCAGGATCGCCACGGCACGACCCATACGGAGAGACTTACGGAATGTCACCGAAACATGTTCACATGGGCCTCACAACTCACCCTGTCTTTACCATTACAAGACAGTCTCGCTTTGTGTTCGTTTTCGGTCTGATAGGTGTCTTCCTGGTGCTGACCGGGTGTCAGGCGTCCTCCGACTCCTCCACGGAGGCCTCGGAGCCGAAGGCGCGTGAGCTGGTCGACCTGCGCAGCCGCGTCCTGTCGTACACGAAGGATCTGGACCCCGACGACCCCTACTCGCCGCCCGGCGAGGCGCAGCGCGCCCAGCTGGCCCGAGGCGTCGGCAGTCTGCTGGAGGGCGACGCGCGCGAGGCCGAGCGGCTGCTCGCCCCGGTCGGTCTCGGCGTCACCCGGCTCACCGACACCGAGTCCGGCCGGCGCTACGACGAGGTCGCCGCCACCGGCTCGGGCGAGAGCGCCCGGTGGGGCCGGCTCTACCTGAACGCCGACTCCCGCGTCCGCTGGAGCGCGCAGGTGCCGCACCCCGTCTCCGACCGGGACACCGAGGAGCTGGGCGTGCGGCTGCTGGAGGACACCCCGGGCGGCGCGCTGGTGCTGGCCGGCGCCCACCGCCGGGCCGGGCGCGGGGACGCCGCCGACGTCGCCCACCGCGAGGACAGCGCCTTCCACGGCATCGTCCTGGAGCTGCAGGAGCGCGGTGTGCCCGGCATCCAGCTGCACGGCTTCGCCGAGTCGACCACGGACCGCTACGACGCCGTCCTGTCCACCGGCGCCGCGGAGAGCGCCCCCGGCGAGGTCTCCGCCCTGGCCGACCGGATGGAGTCGGAGGGGCTGCGGGTCTGCCGTGGCTGGTCGGCGCGCTGTCCACTGGAGGGCACGACCAACGTCCAGGGCCGCGCGGCCCAGCGGCAGCACGCGACCTTCGTCCACCTGGAGCTGGCACCCGACGCCCGGGGCGACGGCAGGGACGCCGACGAGGCCGCGGACACCTTGGCCGGACTGCTCAGCACCTGGGCGGGCGACTGACCGGCGCCCGCGGACGCCCGCCCGCTCAGCAGCAGCCGGCCGCCGGCAGGGACCGCCTGTTCCGCGCCTCCTTGTTCCGGGCCGCCAGCAGCTCGTCGGCCGGGTAGCCGACCTCCTCCAACGTCAGCCCGTGCGGCCGTACGACGTGCACGGCGGAGTCCCGTACGCCGGCCGCGAGCACCTTCCCCGGCCAGTCGGCCCCCCGGTGCCCGTCGCCGACGAACAGCAGCGCCCCGATCAGGGAGCGCACCATGTTGTGACAGAAGGCGTCGGCCCGCACGGTGGCGGTGATGATCCCGTCGTCCGCACCGCGCACCAGGCTCAGCTCCTGGAGCGTCCGGATGGTCGTGGCCCCCTCCCGCTTCTTGCAGTAGGCGGCGAAGTCGTGCTCGCCCAGCAGTCCGCCGGCGGCCTCGTTCATGGCGTCCACGTCGAGGGGCCAGTCGTGCCACAGGACATGGCCGCGCAGCAGCGGGTCGACGCCGCCGGGGTTGTCGGTGACCCGGTAGGCGTAGCGCCGCCAGATCGCGGAGAACCGCGCGTTGAAGCCGGCGGGCGCCTCGCGCAGGGCCCACACCCGTACGTCCGTGGACAGCCGGCCGGCGAGCCGCTTGAGCAGCTTCGCGTTGTGCTCGGCCCAGACCTCACGCGGCAGGTCGACATGGGCGACCTGGCCCCGGGCGTGCACCCCGGCGTCGGTCCGCCCGGCCACGGTCAGCTCGTACGTCTCACGGGACCGCGTGACCGTCCGCAGCGCGTCCTCGATCTCCCCCTGCACGGTCCGCCGCCCACCGGCCTGCTTGGCCCACCCGGAGAACTCGCTCCCGTCGTACGACAGATCCAGCCGCACCCGCACGAACCCGGGCTCCACTTCGTCACTCACCCAGAGATCCTCTCAGCAAAACGAAAGCGGGCCCGCCCCTCGAAAGGAACGGACCCGCGAACGCCCGTAAGGGGCGCGGGGAACTGCGCGACAAGCCACGACGAAGCCGCAGCCGCAATCACACAGCCCCCGGCAGAACGCTTACGCGTCCTTCGACTCCTCGGCCGCAGCCTCGTCGTCGGCCTTGGCCGTGTCGACCTTGGTCTCCTCGGCAGCCGGAGCAGCCTCGGCGTCCTTGGCGGAGCGCTTCGTCGCCGCCTCGGCCTCGCCGGTCGCCTCCTGCGCCACGGTCAGCGCCTCGACCAGCTCGATGACGGCCATGGGCGCGTTGTCGCCACGGCGGTTACCGATCTTGGTGATCCGGGTGTAGCCACCGGGACGGTTCTCGTAGCGCGGGCCGATCTCGGTGAAGAGCGTGTGCACGATGCTCTTGTCCGTGATCACCTGGAGCACCTGACGGCGGTTGTGAAGGTCGCCCTTCTTCGCCTTGGTGACCAGACGCTCGGCGTACGGACGCAGCTTGCGCGCCTTCGCCTCGGTGGTGGTGATGCGGCCGTGCTCGAACAGCGACTTCGCGAGGTTCGCGAGGAGCAGCTTCTCGTGCGCGGCACTGCCGCCCATACGGGCACCCTTGCTGGGCTTCGGCATGGTGTTTCTCCTAAGTGTCTGCCCCGGCCGTATCAGGTACCGAAGTCAGTATCCGAGCAGGCGGCCGCCTGTCGGAGACCCCGCGCCCCAAAGGGGCGCGGGGAACTGCGCGACCAGCCACAACCGGCCGGCAGCAAGAATCGAACCGTCGAACCCGAGCTCAGTACTGCTCGGTCTCGACGAAGCCCGCATCCGCGTCGTCGTCCGCGCCGAACGCGTCCGCCGCCGCGGTCGGGTCGAACCCGGGAGGCGAGTCCTTCAGCGCAAGCCCCATACCCGCGAGCTTGGCCTTGACCTCGTCAATGGACTTCGCACCGAAGTTGCGGATGTCCAGCAGGTCCGCCTCGGAACGCGCGACGAGCTCACCCACGGAGTGGATGCCCTCACGCTTGAGGCAGTTGTACGACCGAACGGTGAGCTCCAGCTCCTCGATCGGCAGCGCCAGATCGGCGGCGAGCGCCGCGTCCGTCGGGGACGGACCCATGTCGATGCCCTCGGCGTCGATGTTCAGCTCGCGGGCGAGACCGAACAGCTCGACCAGGGTCTTACCGGCCGACGCCATGGCGTCGCGCGGACGCATGGCCTGCTTGGTCTCGACGTCGACGATCAGCTTGTCGAAGTCGGTGCGCTGCTCGACACGCGTGGCCTCGACCTTGTACGTGACCTTGAGAACCGGCGAGTAGATCGAGTCGACCGGGATGCGCCCGATCTCCTGACCGACCTGCTTGTTCTGCACGGCGGAGACGTAGCCGCGACCGCGCTCGACGGTCAGCTCCATCTCCAGCTTGCCCTTGCCGTTGAGCGTGGCGAGGACGAGGTCGGGGTTGTGCACCTCGACACCGGCCGGGGGCGCGATGTCGGCGGCGGTGACCAGACCCGGACCCTGCTTGCGCAGGTACATCACAACGGGCTCGTCGTGCTCGGAGGAGACGACCAGCTGCTTGATGTTGAGGATGAGGTCGGTGACGTCCTCCTTGACGCCCGGCACGGTGGTGAACTCGTGCAGGACACCGTCGATACGGATGGACGTGACCGCCGCACCCGGGATCGAGGAGAGGAGCGTACGGCGCAGGGAGTTGCCGAGGGTGTAACCGAAGCCCGGCTCCAGCGGCTCGATGACGAACCGGGAGCGGAACTCGTCGACGACCTCTTCGGTCAACGAGGGACGCTGAGCGATCAGCATGTGGTGATCCTTCAGTCAGGGGCGCCCGCTATTTGACGCCCGACTAGTACTGCAAGGGTACGGGCGATACGACCCGAAAGAGCCGTACCGCCCGGAAAACCCTGGTGAAGCGAGATCAGACGCGTCCGGCAGGACGCGACGGATCAGACGCGACGACGCTTCGGCGGACGGCAGCCGTTGTGCGGCGTCGGGGTGACGTCCTGGATCGAGCCGACCTCGAGGCCGGTCGCCTGGAGCGAACGGATGGCGGTCTCACGACCGGAACCCGGGCCCTTGACGAAGACGTCGACCTTGCGCATGCCGTGCTCCTGCGCGCGACGGGCGGCCGACTCGGCGGCCATCTGCGCGGCGAAGGGGGTGGACTTGCGCGAGCCCTTGAAGCCCACGTGGCCGGCGGAGGCCCACGAGATCACGTTGCCGGTCGGGTCCGTGATGGACACGATCGTGTTGTTGAACGTGCTCTTGATGTGCGCGTGGCCGTGAGCGACGTTCTTCTTTTCCTTGCGGCGCACCTTCTTGGCAGCGCCCTGACGTCCCTTGGGGGGCATGTCGTTCTCCTACGGGAGGTGGTCGGTCCTACAGCGAAGACCGCTGGACGGCGAGTCCGCTGCGGACTACTTCTTGCCCGGCTTCTTCTTGCCGGCGATGGCGCGACGCGGGCCCTTGCGGGTACGCGCGTTGGTGCTGGTGCGCTGACCGCGGACGGGCAGACCGCGACGGTGGCGGAGACCCTGGTAGGTGCCGATCTCGACCTTGCGGCGGATGTCGGCCTGGACCTCGCGACGGAGGTCACCCTCGGTCTTGATGTTGTTGTCGACGTACTCGCGGATCGCGACGAGCTGCTCCTCGGTGAGGTCACGAACACGGGTGTTCGGGTCCACCTCGGTGGCAGCCAGCGTCTGCTGCGAGAGAGTCCGGCCGATGCCGAACACGTAGGTGAGGGCGATCTCGACGCGCTTTTCGCGCGGGATGTCAACACCGGAAACGCGTGCCATTCAATGGCTCCAGTTGATCTTCGGAGGTCTTCCACAGAACCGGTCTCCGGCCGCCGGCCTCTTCACGCTGTGGCACGGCCACAGTCGAAGATTAGGTACGGCACGGGTCCCCGGCCTCCGAACCGGGGGTGTCGGACGCCTGGGCGTCCGGGTTCTGCGTATGAACAATTCAGCTCGCGTCGCGCGAAGTCTTGCGAATCGCGGAGGGAACGGTCGTGCGTCAGCCCTGGCGCTGCTTGTGGCGCGGGTTGTCGCAGATGACCATGACCCGACCGTGACGGCGGATCACCCTGCACTTGTCGCAGATCTTCTTGACGCTCGGCTTGACCTTCATGGGTGTGAGGTTCTCCGGGTCAGTTGCCGGCGGCCCCGCGCGGAACACACGCGGGACGTGGGCAAGATCTACTTGTACCGGTAGACGATCCGGCCACGCGTCAGGTCGTACGGAGACAGCTCCACCACGACCCGGTCGTCAGGGAGGATGCGGATGTAGTGCATGCGCATCTTGCCGCTGATGTGTGCCAGGACCTGGTGGCCGTTCTGGAGCTCGACCCTGAACATGGCGTTCGGAAGAGACTCGACGACAGTGCCCTCGATCTCGATGGCACCTTGCTTCTTGGCCACGCTTCGCCCTTCGAATCGACTACCTTGATCGACTCCCCTACACCGTACGAGTGCATGCAGGCATGCGGGTGCACGAGAGCCGACGAGTCAGTCTACGTCAGCACACCCGGAAAGGCGAAACGAGGTAGCCTGCCCCACCGGGGTGATCGTTATGCGACGGAAACCGCCCCGGCAGCCGTAGCGCGGACCCGGATCAGGACAGCGGATCCGGCGCCGCCGTCACGCCCAGCTCCGCCAGCTTCGCCTTGCCTCCGTCCCCTCCTCCACGCCCTTCTCGCGGGCTCGGCGCCGGGGCGCCTCACAAGCTTCGAAGGGCTGCGCCGGCCTCCGACCGGCAGCCGTGGCGCGGGCCCGGATCAGGACAGCGGATCCGGCGCCGCCGTCACGCCCAGCTCCGCCAGCTTCGCCTTGCCGCCGTCAGGGGACGTCAGGACCAGTGGGCCCTGTTCCGTGAGGGCCACCGAGTGCTCCCAGTGGGAGGACCAGGTGCCGTCCGTCGTGATGACGGTCCAGTCGTCCTCCAGGACCTCCGTGCGCGGGGTGCCGAGGGACACCATCGGCTCGATGGCCAGGCAGAAGCCGGGGACCAGCTTCGGGCCCTTGCCGCGTCGGCGGTCGACGTAGTTCAGCAGGTGCGGGTCCATGTGCATCTCGGTGCCGATGCCGTGACCGCCGTAGTCCTCGATGATCCCGTACTTGCCGCCACCGGGCTTGGGCTGGCGGCGGATGTACGTCTCGATGGCCCGGGAGACGTCGACGAGTCGGTTGCCCTGCTTCATGGCCGCGATGCCCGCCCACATCGACTCCTCGGTCACCCGGGAGAGCTCGACCAGCTCCGGGGAGTGGCCGGAGCCGACGAAGGCCGTGTACGCGGCGTCGCCGTGCCAGCCGTCGATGATCGCGCCGCAGTCGATGGAGATGACGTCCCCGTCCTTGAGGACGACGTCGTCGGACGGGATGCCGTGGACGACGACCTCGTTCACGGAGGTGCAGATGGTCGCCGGGAAGCCGCCGTAGCCGAGGAAGTTCGGCTTGGCGTTGTACTCCGTGAGCACCTTGCGGGCGACCTGGTCCAGGTCCTTGGTCGTGGCGCCGGGCACGGCGGCCTCGCGCGTGGCCGCGTGGATGGCGGCGACGACCAGCCCCGCCTCACGCATCTTGGCGATCTGCTCGGGGCTCTTGATCTGCACCATGGGGACTGCGGCCTTTCTGGACCGGAGAGCAAGGGGAACGCTTCCAACGATACGGGGCAGGGATCGGCCCCACCCCACAGCACAGCCGCGGCCCCTGAGCGAGGGACCGCGGCTGCAGCCTGACTGTGAGAACTACTGGTCGCGCTTGAGCGCCTCCAGCGCACGGCCGGTGACCTCGGCCACCGGTCCCGTCGCCGCGATGGTGACGACCAGGCCCTGCGCCTTGTAGTAGTCGATGATCGGCTCGGTCTGCGTGTGGTAGACCTCGAGCCGCTTGCGGACCGTCTCCTCGGAGTCGTCGCCCCGCTGGTACAGCTCGCCGCCGCAGACGTCGCAGACGCCTTCCTTCTTCGGCGGCGAGTACGTCACGTGGAAGACGTGCGCCGAGTCGTTGCGGCAGACGCGCCGGCCGGCGATCCGCTTGACGACCTCGTCCTCCGGGGCCTCCAGGTCCAGCACCGCGTCGAGCTTCATGTCCTCGGTCTCGAGGAGCTCGTCCAGCGCCTCGGCCTGGGAGACGTTGCGCGGGAAGCCGTCCAGCAGGAAACCGCCCTCGGCGTCGGGCTGCTCCATGCGGTCCTTCGCCATGGCGATGGTCACCTCGTCCGGTACGAGGTTGCCGGCGTCGATGTACGACTTGGCGAGCTTGCCCAGGTCGGTCTGCTGGCTGATGTTCGCGCGGAACAGGTCACCCGTGGAGATGTGCGGAATGTGCAGCGTCTCGGCAAGGCGGGTGGCCTGCGTTCCCTTACCGGCACCCGGCGGCCCGACGAGGACGATTCGCATCAGCGGAGGAACCCTTCGTAATTGCGCTGCTGGAGCTGGCTCTCGATCTGCTTCACCGTCTCAAGACCCACACCCACGATGATGAGGATGCTGGTCCCGCCGAACGGGAAGTTCTGGTTTGCCCCGAAACCGGCCAACGCCATTGTCGGTACGAGAGAGATCAGGCCCAGATACAGCGAACCCGGCCAGGTGATCCGGTTGAGTACGTAGCTCAGGTACTCAGCGGTCGGTCGGCCAGCCCGGATGCCCGGGATGAACCCACCATACTTCTTCATGTTGTCCGCGACTTCCTCGGGGTTGAACGAGATCGCCACGTAGAAGAAGGCGAAGAACACGATCAGGAGGAAGTACAGAGCGACGTGCGACGCGGCCTCGGGGTCGGCCAGGTTCTTCTGGATCCAAACGGCCCAGCCCGCCTGCGAGCCGGAGAACTGGACGATCAGAGCCGGAATGTAGAGCAGCGACGAGGCGAAGATGACGGGGATGATGCCCGCCTGGTTCACCTTGAGCGGGATGTACGTGGACGTACCGCCGTAGGAGCGGCGGCCGATCATGCGCTTCGCGTACTGCACCGGGATGCGGCGCTGGGCCTGCTCGACGAAGACGACCAGGCCGACCATGACGAAGCCGACGAGCATGACGATGCCGAACTCGATCCAGCCGCCCGCCAGGGTGCCCTCCTGCTTGATGGCCCACAGAGCGGAGGGGAAGGTCGCGGCGATCGAGATGAACATCAGGATCGACATGCCGTTGCCGACGCCGCGGTCGGTGATCAGCTCGCCGAGCCACATGACGGTGGCCGTACCGGCGGTCATGGTGATCACCATGACGATGGTGGTGAAGATGGCCTGGTCGGGCACGATCTGACCGGCGACGGTGCAGCCGGAGAAGAGGGCGCCGCTGCGCGCGGTGGCCACCAGGCCGGTGCCCTGGAGGATGGCGAGCGCGATGGTCAGGTAGCGGGTGTACTGCGTGATCTTCGCCGTACCCGCCTGGCCCTCCTTCTTCAGGGCTTCCAGGCGCGGGATGACCACGGTCAGCAGCTGCAGAATGATGCTCGCCGTGATGTACGGCATGATGCCGAGCGCGAAGACCGTGATCTGCAGCAGGGCGCCGCCGCTGAACATGTTCACCAGACCGAAGATGCCCTGGTTGCCGGACGCCTGGTCCACACACTCCTGGACGTTCTTGTAGTCGACGCCTGGGATGGGGATGTGGGTACCGAGCCGGTACACCACGATGATGCCGAGCGTGAAGAGCAGCTTCTTGCGCAGGTCGGGCGTCTTGAACGCCCGGGCGAACGCGGTGAGCACGGTGCCTCCTGCGACCCCCGCGCTACTGCGTCAAGGGTGACGGTCTTGAGGATTCGACTGACGACATAAGTAAGTAACGGTCAACTGCCGCCCAGGGTGCCCCATGTGACGCACCCGTGAAAGAGGGCAGCGCAGGCCACCTTACCGGCGGGAGCACTTCCCTTGGAACGACCAACCGGGGATACCCCTTTTGTGGGGCATCCCCGGTTGGGATCGCTCAAGTCATCGAGACGCCTGAAGGGTTCAGACGAGCTCGGTGACGGTACCGCCGGCGGCGGTGATCTTCTCCTTGGCGGAGCCGGAGACGGCGTCGACCGTCACCTGCAGCGCCACGGAGATCTCGCCCTGGCCGAGGACCTTGACGAGGCTGTTCTTGCGAACGGCACCCTTGGCCACCAGACCCTCGACGGTGACCTCGCCACCCTCGGGGTAGAGCGCGGCCAGCTTGTCGAGGTTCACGACCTGGAACTCGGTCTTGAACGGGTTCTTGAAGCCCTTCAGCTTCGGAAGACGCATGTGGAGGGGCATCTGGCCACCCTCGAAGCGCTCCGGAACCTGGTAACGGGCCTTCGTACCCTTGGTACCACGACCGGCCGTCTTACCCTTCGACGCCTCACCACGACCCACACGGGTCTTGGCGGTCTTGGCGCCCGGGGCGGGACGGAGGTTGTGGATCTTGAGCGGGTTCTGCTCACCCATGATCAGTCGACCTCCTCGACCGACACGAGGTGGCGGACGGTGTGCACCATGCCGCGGAACTCGGGGCGGTCCTCCTTGACGACCTGCGTGTTGATCCCCTTGAGACCAAGGGAACGCAGGGTGTCACGGTGGTTCTGCTTGCTGCCGATGTAGGACTTGACCTGCGTAATCTTGAGCTGCGCCATGATTACGCACCCGCCCCGGCACGTGCACGGAGAAGAGCCGCGGGGGCGACGTCCTCGAGCGGCAGACCACGGCGGGCCGCGATCTCCTCGGGACGCTGCAGGCCCTTGAGGGCCTCCACGGTCGCGTGCACGATGTTGATCTGGTTGTCGGAGCCGAGAGACTTCGACAGCACATCGTGAATACCGGCGCACTCGAGCACGGCACGCACCGGACCACCGGCGATAACACCGGTACCCGGGGACGCGGGCTTGAGCAGCACGACGCCGGCAGCCTTCTCACCCTGGATGGGGTGCGGGATGGTGCCCTGGATACGGGGGACCTTGAAGAAGTGCTTCTTGGCCTCCTCAACACCCTTGGCGATGGCGGCCGGCACCTCCTTGGCCTTGCCGTAACCGACACCCACGGTGCCGTCACCGTCGCCCACCACGACCAGCGCGGTGAAGCTGAAGCGACGACCACCCTTCACAACCTTGGCGACGCGGTTGATCGCGACGACGCGCTCAACGTAAGCGGTCTTCTCGGCGGCAGCTGCGCCGCCGTCACGGCCCTTCCGGTCCCGCCGCTCGCCGCCACCGGCACCGCCACCGCGGCGCTGGGGTCCAGCCATTGGAATTACCTCTCTCTGTTTCCGCTAGCGATACGGAACCGGGTCAGAACTTCAGACCGGCTTCGCGGGCGGCGTCCGCCAGGGCGGCGATGCGCCCGGCGTACTGGTTGCCACCGCGGTCGAAGACCACGGCCTCGACACCCGCGGCCTTGGCGCGCTCGGCGACCAGGGCGCCGACCTGCTTGGCCTGAGCGGACTTGTCGGCCTCGCCGCCACGGATCGAGGTGTCCAGGGTGGACGCCGACGCAAGGGTGTGACCCTTGAGGTCGTCGATCACCTGGGCCACGATGTGGCGGTTCGAGCGGGTAACGACCAGACGGGGACGCTCCGCCGTACCCGAGAGATTCTTGCGAATCCGGATGTGACGGCGCTTGATCGCGGCGCGCTTGTATGCGTCGCCCTTGAGGATCTTCTGTCCGTATGCCATGGCTTACTTACCCGCCTTTCCGACCTTGCGGCGGATGACTTCGCCCTCGTACTTGACGCCCTTGGCCTTGTACGGGTCGGGCTTGCGCAGCTTGCGGATGTTGGCCGCAACCTCGCCGACCTTCTGCTTGTCGATGCCCTCGACCGAGAAGTGGGTCGGGTTCTCCACCTTGAAGGTGATGCCCTCGGGGGCCTCGACCAGGATCGGGTGGCTGTAGCCGAGGGAGAACTCCAGGTTCGAACCCTTGGCGAGCACGCGGTAACCGACACCGCTGATCTCGAGCTTCTTCACGTAACCCTGGGTCACGCCGGTGATCATGTTCGCCACCAGCGTGCGGGACAGGCCGTGCAGGGCCTTGCTCTGACGCTCGTCGTTGGGGCGGGTGACGTTCAGAACGCCGTCCTCACCCTTGGCGATGTCGATCGGCGCCACGACGGTGTGAGTCAGCGAGCCCTTCGGGCCCTTGACCGAGACCGTACGGCCGTCGATGGTGACGTCCACGCCGGCGGGAACCGCGATGGGGAGCTTGCCGATGCGCGACATAGCTGTTTCCTCCGTTCCCTTCCGCTACCAGACGTAGGCGAGAACTTCTCCGCCTACGCCCTTCTTGCCGGCCTGCTTGTCGGTGAGGAGCCCGTGCGACGTGGAGATGATCGCCACGCCGAGGCCACCCAGCACCTTGGGCAGGTTGGTGGACTTCGCGTACACCCGGAGACCGGGCTTGGAGATCCGCTTGATGCCCGCGATGGAGCGCTCACGGTTCGGGCCGAACTTCAGCTCGAGGACGAGGTTCTTGCCGACCTCGGCGTCCTCGGTCTTCCAGCCCGTGATGAAGCCCTCCTGCTGGAGGATCTCCGCGATGTGAGACTTGATCTTGGACGCCGGCATCGTCACGGAGTCGTGGTACGCCGAGTTCGCGTTCCGCAGACGCGTAAGCATGTCTGCGATCGGATCAGTCATGGTCATGAATTGGCCTTCGGCCTCTCTCGCCGTGGTTTCCTGATGCGCCATCCCTCTCCCCGATCCGAGACGGGACGGGTGCGGCGCGGTGGACCTACGGCGTAGTAAGCAAATGTTTGCAGGCACTGCCTGCGGGCGTACGGGTGGCAGACGCCCAACTCCACAAGCCTAAGGCATGCGGAGCCGGGCCTCTGCCGACCCGGTTGCTTACCGAGAGTCTGAATAACCCGGAATTACCGGATTACCAGGAGCTCTTGGTCACGCCCGGCAGCTCGCCACGGTGAGCCATCTCACGAAGGCACACGCGGCACAGGCCGAACTTGCGGTAGACGGAGTGCGGGCGGCCGCAGCGCTGGCAGCGCGTGTAGCCACGTACACCGAACTTGGGCTTGCGAGCAGCCTTGGCAATCAGAGCCTTCTTCGCCATCTCGCTCACGCCTCCTTGAAGGGGAAGCCGAGGTGACGAAGGAGCGCGCGGCCCTCAGCGTCGTTGGTCGCCGTGGTCACCACGGTGATGTCCATACCCCGGGTGCGGTCGATCTTGTCCTGGTCGATCTCGTGGAACATGACCTGCTCGGTGAGACCGAAGGTGTAGTTGCCACGGCCGTCGAACTGCTTGGGGGACAGACCACGGAAGTCGCGGATGCGCGGCAGCGCGAGCGACAGGGTGCGGTCCAGGAACTCCCACATGCGGTCGCCACGGAGCGTGACGTGGGCACCGATCGGCTGGCCCTCACGCAGCTTGAACTGCGCGATGGACTTACGGGCCTTGGTGACGGCCGGCTTCTGACCGGTGATCGTGGTGAGGTCCTTGATGGCACCCTCGATCAGCTTGGAGTCGCGGGCGGCGTCGCCCACACCCATGTTGACCACGATCTTGACGAGGCCGGGGATCTGCATGACGTTCTCGTACGAGAACTCCTCACGCAGCTTGCCCGCGATCTCCTCGCGGTACTTCGTCTTCAGACGCGGAGTGGTGGTGGTAGCCATCAGATGTCCTCACCCGTCCGCTTGGCAACGCGAACCTTGTTGCCCTCGTCGTCGAAGCGGTAACCGACGCGCGTGACGACCTTGTTGCCGTCCTTCTCCACGACCAGCTGGACGTTGGAGACGTGGATCGGGGCCTCGGTGGTCACGATGCCGCCGGCCTGCGAACCGCGAGCGGTCGGCCCGGCCTTGGTGTGCTTCTTGACCCGGTTGACACCCTCGACCAGGACGCGGTCCTCACGGGGGAAGGCCGCGATGACCTTGCCCTGCTTGCCCTTGTCCTTACCGGTGATGACCTGGACCAGGTCGCCCTTCTTGATCTTCATGCTCACAGCACCTCCGGCGCGAGGGAGATGATCTTCATGAACTTCTTCTCGCGCAGCTCACGGCCCACCGGGCCGAAGATACGGGTGCCGCGAGGGTCGCCGTCGTTCTTCAGAATGACGGCGGCGTTCTCGTCGAAGCGGATGTACGAGCCGTCGGGACGGCGGCGCTCCTTGACGGTGCGAACGATGACCGCCTTGACGACGTCACCCTTCTTCACGTTGCCACCGGGGATCGCGTCCTTGACGGTGGCGACGATGACGTCACCGATACCCGCGTAGCGGCGGCCCGAGCCACCGAGCACACGGATGGTGAGAATTTCCTTCGCACCCGTGTTGTCGGCGACACGCAGCCGCGACTCCTGCTGGATCACGTCTATCTCCTGATTGTCTGCCGGTTCCCGGCAGGGGCCTCAATACGAGGGCCCCTGCCGAGCCTGGCGGAACTGACCTGCGTGGGTTTGCCCCGCAGGAGGTTTACTTGGCCTTCTCGAGGACCTCGACGACGCGCCAGCGCTTCGTCGCGGACAGCGGCCGGGTCTCCATGAGGAGGACACGGTCGCCGACGCCCGCGGCGTTCTGCTCGTCGTGAGCCTTGAGCTTGTTGGTACGGCGGATGACCTTGCCGTACAGCGCGTGGGTCACGCGGTCCTCGACGGCGACGACGACGGTCTTGTCCATCTTGTCGCTGACGACCAGACCCTGACGGGTCTTGCGGAAGCCGCGGCCGGCCTTCGTCTCTTCAGTCACGTTGCTCTCGCTCATCAGGCGCTCTCCACCGTCTCGATGCCCAGCTCGCGCTCACGCATCAGGGTGTAGATCCGCGCGATGTCCTTGCGGACGGCCTTGAGCCGACCGTGGTTCTCGAGCTGACCCGTCGCCGCCTGGAAGCGGAGGTTGAACAGCTCTTCCTTGGCTTCGCGGAGCTTCGCGAGAAGCTCCTCGTCACCCAGTTCGCGCAGCTCGGACGCCTTGGTACCGGCCGACATCACGCTTCACCTGCCTCGCGCTTGACGATCCGGCACTTCATCGGCAGCTTGTGGGCCGCACGAGTCAGCGCCTCACGGGCGATCTTCTCGTTGGGGTAGGACAGCTCGAACATGACCCGACCCGGGTGCACGTTCGCGATCCACCACTCGGGGGAACCCTTACCGGAACCCATGCGGGTCTCGGCCGGCTTCTTCGTGAGCGGGCGGTCCGGGTAGATGTTGATCCAGACCTTGCCGCCACGCTTGATGTGGCGGGTCATCGCGATACGGGCCGCCTCGATCTGGCGGTTGGTCACGTACGCCGGCGTGAGGGCCTGGATGCCGTACTCGCCGAACGCAACCGTCGTACCGCCCTTGGCCTGACCACGGCGCTTCGGGTGGTGCTGCTTGCGGTGCTTGACCCTACGGGGGATCAGCATTTCGGTCAGGCCTCCGTTCCGCCAGTAGAAGAGGTCGGTGCCTCAGCCGGAGCGGCAGCGGCGGGCGCCTCGGCCTTGGGGGCCTCGGCGGCCGGAGCCGACTGCTGCTGCGGCTTGCGACCGCGACCGCCACGCTCGCCACCGCGGCCACCACGGGCCGGGCGGTCGTTGCCACCACGGGCCGGGCGGTTGCCGGCGCGGGCAGCGGCGTTCTCGGCGCGGACCTCGGCGATGTTCTTGACGTCGCCCTTGTAGATCCAGACCTTCACACCGATGCGGCCGAAGGTCGTCTTGGCCTCGAAGAAGCCGTAGTCCACGTTCGCGCGGAGCGTGTGCAGGGGCACACGGCCCTCGCGGTAGAACTCCGAGCGGGACATCTCGGCGCCACCGAGGCGGCCACCGCACTGGATCTTGATGCCCTTGGCGCCGGCCTTCATCGTGCCCTGCATGCTCTTGCGCATGGCACGACGGAAGGAGACGCGGGAGGAGAGCTGCTCGGCGACGGCCTGGGCCACCAGCTGAGCGTCCGTCTCCGGGCTCTTGACCTCGAGGATGTTCAGCTGGACCTGCTTGCCGGTCAGCTTCTCCAGGTCACCGCGGATGCGGTCGGCCTCGGCGCCGCGGCGGCCGATGACGATGCCCGGGCGAGCGGTGTGGATGTCCACCCGCACGCGGTCACGGGTGCGCTCGATCTCCACCTTCGAGATGCCGGCGCGCTCCATGCCGGACGTCATCATCCGACGGATGGCGACGTCTTCCTTGACGTAGTCCTTGTACAGCTTGTCGGCGTACCAACGCGACTTGAAGTCGGTCGTGACACCGAGCCGGAACCCGTGCGGGTTTACCTTCTGGCCCATTACCGGGTTCCTTCCTTGCTGCTGACGACCACGGTGATGTGGCTGGTCCGCTTGCGGATCCGGTAGGCGCGGCCCTGGGCGCGCGGCCGGAACCGCTTCAGGGTCGGGCCCTCGTCGACGTAGGCCTCGGAAATGACGAGGCTGTCGGCGTCGGTGTGGTCGTAGTTGTGCGCGGCGTTGGCGATGGCGCTGTCCAGCACCTTGCCGACCGGCACGCTCGCGGCCTGCGGGGCGAAACGCAGGACCGCCTGAGCCTCCGTGGCATCCATGCCACGGATAAGGTCCACCACGCGGCGGGCCTTCATGGGCGTGACGCGGATGTACCGCGCCTGGGCCCTGGCTTCCATGGTTGTCCTTCCAGTGTCTGTCATGGTCATTCCACCCCGCTGCTAGCGGCGCTTCGACTTCCGGTCGTCCTTGACGTGACCCCGGAAGGTGCGCGTCGGCGAGAACTCGCCGAGCTTGTGGCCGACCATGGACTCGGTGACAAACACCGGGATGTGGGTCTTGCCGTTGTGCACCGCGATCGTGTGGCCGAGCATCGCCGGGACGATCATCGAGCGACGGGACCAGGTCTTGATGACGTTCTTGGAACCGGCTTCGTTCTGCGTGTCCACCTTCTTGATCAGGTGGTCGTCGACGAAGGGTCCCTTCTTCAAGCTACGAGGCATCTCAACCCGTCCTTAGCGCTTCTTGTTCGTCTTGCGGCGGCGGACGATGTACTTGTTCGACGCCTTCTTGGGCGAACGAGTACGGCCTTCCTTCTTGCCCCAGGGGGACACCGGGTGGCGACCACCCGAGGTACGGCCTTCGCCACCACCGTGCGGGTGGTCCACCGGGTTCATGACCACACCACGCACGGTCGGGCGAACGCCCAGCCACCGCTTACGGCCCGCCTTGCCCCAGTTGATGTTGCTCTGCTCGGCGTTGCCGACCTCGCCGACCGTGGCGCGGCAGCGCTGGTCGACCAGGCGGATCTCTCCGGACGGCATGCGCAGGTGGGCCATCGAGCCCTCCTTCGCGAGCAGCTGCACGGAGGCACCGGCGGAGCGGGCGAACTTGGCGCCGCCACCGGGACGGAGCTCGATCGCGTGGATCGTGGTACCGACCGGGATGTTGCGGAGCGCCAGGTTGTTGCCCGGCTTGATGTCGGCCCCGGGACCGTTCTCGACGCGGTCACCCTGCTGCAGGTTGCGCGGGGCGAGGATGTAGCGCTTCTCGCCGTCGGCGTAGTGCAGCAGCGCGATGCGCGCGGTGCGGTTGGGGTCGTACTCGATGTGCGCGACCTTCGCCGGCACGCCGTCCTTGTCGTGCCGACGGAAGTCGATCACGCGGAAGGCGCGCTTGTGGCCACCGCCCTGGTGGCGAACGGTCACACGACCGGAGTTGTTACGGCCACCCTTGCTGTGCAGGGGGCGGACCAACGACTTCTCCGGCGTGGACCGCGTGACCTCGACGAAGTCGGCGACGCTGGAGCCACGACGGCCCGGCGTAGTCGGCTTGTACTTGCGGATTCCCATTTCTCAGTCCTCGTCCGATTCCGGACGATCCGGACCTCCGTCAGGAGGTCGGACCGCCGAAGATGTCGATACGGTCGCCCTCGGCAAGGGTCACGATCGCGCGCTTGCTGTCGGCACGCTTGCCGAAGCCGGTGCGGGTCCGCTTGCGCTTGCCCTGGCGGTTGATCGTGTTGACCCCGGTGACCTTGACCGAGAAGACCGCCTGGACGGCTTCCTTGATCTGGGTCTTGTTGGAACCCGGGGCGACGACGAACGTGTACTTGTTCTCGTCGAGGAGCGCGTAGCTCTTCTCGGAGACGACCGGCTTCAGCAGCACGTCACGGGGGTCCGTGAACGACTTGCTGACCGGCGTGACGACGGTGTTCTTGCCCTCGGCCTCGTGGCGACGCGCCTTGGCGACGCGCGCTGCCTTGGCGGCCTTGGCCGCCTTGGAGGCGATGCTCGGGTGACGCGTAGCCATCAGGCTTCGCTCCCTTCGGTGTCAGCGGCCTTGTTGGGGCCAGACACGAAGGACTCGAAAGCGGCCTGGGTGAAGACCACGTCGTCCGAGACGAGAACGTCGTACGTGTTCAGCTGGCCCGGCTCCAGGATGTGGATCTGGGGCAGGTTGCGGGCAGACAGCCACGCGGCCTCGTCGGCGCGGTCGACGACCAGGAGCAGGTTCTTGCGCTCCGAGATCTTGCCGAACAGCGTCCGGGCGGCCTTCGTCGACGGGCTGTCGCCCTCGATGACGCCGGAGACGACGTGGATGCGGTTGTGGCGGGCCCGGTCGGTGAGGGCGTGGCGCAGGGCCGCGGCCTTCATCTTCTTCGGGGTCCGCTGCGAGTAGTCACGCGGCTGCGGGCCGTGGACGACGCCACCGCCGGCGAACTGCGGCGCACGGGTCGAACCCTGGCGGGCGCGGCCGGTGCCCTTCTGGCGGTACGGCTTCTTGCCGCCACCACGGACCTCGCCGCGACGCTTGGTCTTGTGCGTGCCCTGGCGGGCAGCGGCGTTCTGCGCGACGACGACCTGGTGGATCAGCGGGATGCTGATCTTCTCCACGCCGAAGATCTCCGCGGGGAGCTCGACGCTTCCGGTCTTCTCGCCGGCAGGCGAAAGGATGTCAACAGTGCTCATCGGTTACCTCAGGCCCCCTTGGCCGCAGTGCGGACCAGGACGAGGCCGCCGTTCGGACCAGGAACCGCGCCCTTGATGAGGAGCAGGCCCTTCTCCGCGTCAACGGCGTGAACGGTCAGGTTCTGGGTGGTGACCCGCTCGTTGCCCATGCGACCCGCCATGCGCATGCCCTTGAAGACACGGCCGGGGGTGGCACAGCCACCGATGGATCCGGGCATGCGGTGCACACGGTGGGCACCGTGCGACGCCTTGCCACCCTTGAAGTTGTGGCGCTTCATGACGCCGGCGAAGCCCTTGCCCTTGCTCTTCGCGGTGACGTCGACCTTCACGCCGGACTCGAAGGCCTCAGCGGTGATCTCCTGGCCGAGGGTGTACTCGCTGGCACCAGCGGTACGGATCTCGACGAGGTGACGACGGGGGGTGACGTCGGCCTTGGCGAAGTGGCCCTTGAGGGGCTTGTTCACCTTGCGCGGGTCGATCTCGCCGAAGGCGATCTGGACCGACTCGTAGCCGTCGACGTCGTTCGTACGGACCTGGGTGACGACGTTGGGGCCGGCCTTGACGACGGTGACCGGAACAACACGGTTGTTCTCGTCCCACACCTGCGTCATGCCGAGCTTCTCGCCCAGGATGCCCTTGATCTGCTTGTTCATCTTCAGATCACCGGCCCTCAGAGCTTGATCTCGATGTCGACACCGGCCGGGAGGTCGAGTCGCATCAGAGAGTCAACGGTCTTGGGGGTCGGGTCGAGGATGTCGATCAGGCGCTTGTGCGTGCGCATCTCGAAGTGCTCGCGCGAGTCCTTGTACTTGTGCGGCGACTTGATGACGCAGTACACGTTCTTCTCAGTGGGCAGCGGCACCGGGCCCGCGACCGACGCACCAGTGCGAGTCACCGTCTCGACGATCTTCTTCGCCGAAGAGTCGATGACCTCGTGGTCGTAGGCCTTGAGCCGGATGCGGATCTTCTGTCCCGCCATGGCTACTCAGCAGTCCTGTCTCTCGTAACGCTCTGGACCCGGTGGTCCCTTTTCTTTCGCTCCCCCTCCGACCCACGCGGTCGGGCGTGTCGCGCTCTCGCTGACATGGATGTCCCTTTTCGGGACTTCCCTGCAGTGGGAGTCGCGGGCCCTTCCGGAACCGCAGACCGGGGGCGAGAGGCCCACCGGGTGCCTGGCCTGCACCCCGCTGACGCTTCCCGGAAGATTCCCGTACGTCCGCCCCTACACCTCTCGATGTAATGCGTGGAGCGACGAGTACTGTGGGACTCGCTTCCGGTCCCCCCGGCGGGAGGCGCGCAGCATCGGCACTCGACCGAGCAACCCCGTTAGTCTGCCATACGGGGTGGGAGGCTGGCGAATCGAAGCGGATGACTGTACCCCACGTCACCGAGGGGTACACGTCGCGGCGTTTTCACCTCGGCTCCAGGCGGCAGCCCGACGGCCTGAGTGATCAGGCGGGCCGGCTCGTCGGGGCGGAGGACACCGACCGGTCGACGGCACACCTCGTTGATCGCCTCCCAAGCCGACGCAGTGTGATCACCTGGCCGCTGACTCACTACCGCGACTGGGACCGACCAGGCCCTCCAAGGCACGCTCGTATTGCCTGACGGCGCTTTTGAAGCCCTCTCGCACCGGGGCGTCGGGACGCAGGATGTCCGGAAGGAACTTGACCCGCCACATCCGGAAAACGTCTGCGGAGGCCCGCTCGTCCCTGATGCCCAGCAACGAACTCGCTTTGCGCACCGCAGAGGCGATGAGCGCCGAAGCCGATTCCACGCCAGGGCCTCTCACAGCAGCAGCACTCACGAGCGCGTGCATGAATGTGGCGAGTTGAAGATCGCTGCCCGCCTGAACCATGTGCCGCAACACTGTCGGGTCACCGATGTCAGGCGGGTAGCTTTCAATGCAACCGGAGTACATCATCAAGTACTCGACGGTGACCTGCCGCTCGACGTTCCACCCTCCCTGCTCTTCGAAAATCACCATGGTTTCATCGGAGAACCTCCCGACCCGTCGGACAGCTCCGAGCAGGTCGTCCAGCTCTTCGCGATTATCCGCAACGAACTGGGCGAGAGACACATGCCGCAGGGATTCCATCCTCGAAGACGCCACGGCAGCCAGTTCCAAAACCCCCCACAGTGGAGAGAATACGTCGTATCCGATACTCGTTTCCGAGACTGGGGCGTACTGGTCCATCAATACCTCACTAGTGATCAGAAGAGCCCGGCAAAGTGGCGCAGCGTCGCCTCCTGCGTGGGAAGAATGTCAGTGATCCCGTTATTTACAATGTCGAGCCCTTCGGGCGTATTGACGAAGAACTCGGGCTGATTGCCGGCGGGTCCGCCCATTTGCCGAATTGATTGTGCGAACTCTTCGGGAACCTGAACGCGCACCATGTGTCCGCCTCGTCCGTAACCTGTTGCGGCTCTGGTGAAGTCGTCGGTCAGGTAGACCCCGGCCTCGGGCGTCCCTGGCCGCCTTCCCGACGCCGACAAATCCAAAGCGAATTGACTCCCTTGCCAATCCATGGAGCCATGATACAGAACCGTGTATGGAGAAAGTCCGAACGGGTCGATCTGGCGAAATGGATTGTTCACATACCCGTACGGGTTCGGCGCGGGATCCAAGCCCAAAGGATCCGAGGATGCGAATCTGGCAGTTTCGGGGTCGTAATATCGATGATAGTTGTAGTGCAGGCCACTTTCGGGGTCGTGATACTGCCCAGCGAACCGTAGAGGCGTGAAAGCCGTACTGGATGTTTTCCAGGTAGTGACTCCCCATAGGGTTCGACGAGCTCTCCAGGCGATGCCTCCCGTTTCATCGACAAGTTCGGTGGGCGTTCCGACGAGATCGGTGACGATGGCGAAGAATCGGGAGTCGATCTCTTCCTGAGTAGCCCGGTCGAGAAGGCACTCGGTTTGAGCCACCGGGCTGAGACCCTCGTGGTTCCACGTCAATGTGACCGGGTGCGGCAGGTCCGGCGCTGTGGTCGTCTGCTCCGCGAGGGTGGCACCGTCCCAGGTGAACAGAACTTCTTCCGTAACGGACACGCCGTCGGCGGCCATGCGGTGCTTGGCGATGCGACGGCCGAACGGGTCGTAGCGGTAGCGCCACACAGTCCCATCCGGCGTGGTCACGGCCACGAGACGGTCTTCCCCGTCCCACTCGTACCGCCAGAGGTCAGGCTTTCGGGAAAGGCGCGCCTTACGCCGTGTCACGATGCGACCGGCCACGTCGTACTCGTATCGCACGGAGCCGGCCTGGGTCAGGCGATTGCCGCCGAGCGTACGGTCGCCCCGTGCCTCTCGACCGGGTTGCTGTTCGTGCCAGACCGCCCGCGTCTGGTTACCCAGTGAGTCATAGGCATAGGACTCCACCCAGTCACTGGCCCGGATCTCGTTCACCCGACCGACCGCGTCCAGGTCCCGGCCCTGTCCGTCGTCCAGCACGAAGGCCAGGTCCGGGTCCAGGTGTTTACAGCGCTCGTTCGTTCGACGGAAAGGTGAGCCGCCCGGGCGTCGGCTCGGCCCTCACCGCGGGCTCGCGGAGGACAACCGCGATCATCACGGGGGTGTCGGTGTCGCTCTGCCTGACGCCTGCCACGAGCTCCCTGCCCGCGACTCTCCATGCCCGGTACTGGATGAAGTCATCCACGTCCGCGACGTTGTCACCCGTCGCTTGCAGTCGCTCGCCGAAGTCTCCGGACGAGAGGTCCGCAACGACCTCCGTGAGTTCCGCTTCGGCGGCGGCGTAGAGGCCGTCCATGAAGGTGTCCAGGTCTGCTCGGGCCTCCTCCTCGACCTCGCGGAACCACAGGGTGAACTCCACGGCGACCGGTCCATCGCCCTGAATCCACGCATGCGCGTCACCACGGCGCCATGTGGTGGCCCAGGACTTCGTCGGGTTTCGCCGCTCACGCGACCACCCCGCCGCTGCGAGTACGGACGCCGCCGCTGAGCCACTTAGTTCGTCGAGATCAGCGAGGTGGGAAAGCTCAGCGCTTATCTGGGACATCCGGCCATCGTCACCGCTCGGTCGACGGAGCCGTCATGACTCCTCGGGGAGCAAGGAGAGGAAAGCGTCGACCTCGTTTCGTACCTGGCGCGAGAGGCCGACCAGTGACTGGACAGCCGCCCTCAGCTCGCGGGCCAGGCTCGGGAACCGTTCCCATACGTACGGCTTCCGGGTCACAACGGCGTACAGCAGGTCGTCGTCGTACCAGCCGCTGTGGTGGCCGGCTGCCGAAATGGCGATCCCGTGGACATCCGGGTTACCGGTACCAGTCCTCTCCGTCACTTCCCAGGGCACTGCACACATAGGCTTCCAGTGTCGGCGATACGAGATTCCGACTGTCCGTTTCGTGGTCCCACACGAACACTTCATTGCGAGGAGGGCGACAGACGAAGGCGAACTGGTCTCCGCCGCCATTGTCCCCGAAGAAAACGAGACAGTCGAAGGGCATGTACAGCGACCGGTACCGTTCGTCGCTGCGGAAAGTCACATTGTCGCCGAGAATCCGTTCCGCAGACCAGACCACTTCGGTACCGTACTCATCCAGCAACCCGTCACTCTCGAGCAGGAGCGAGCGGAGTTCGGCCGGCAAGGCCAGTTCGAGTGTCGTCTGTATCCGTTCCAGGTCGCGAGGCGTCGCAGCTGCTCGGAGTTCGACCGAAGGAAACTCGTGGATTACCTCATGCCACATCGCGTGCACCGACCTTTTCGCGTGCCGCGGAGTTTCGATGGCAGGTTCCAGTCCGATGATTCACTGCCATTCCTGGGGGTTTAGGGACGCCGCGACGAAGCCACCGCCCGTGGTGACGGTCAGGTCGGGCCGGCTCACTCGGAGTGCGATCGCTTCAGCATCGAAGTCGCAGAACTCGAAAACAAAATGCTCAGAGATGGCGGGCCGGTCCAAGAGACAACCATCAGTGTCGACCGATGAGTTCGCACGAGCCGCGCCCTGGCAGAGGACCGACACGAATAGGGGGAAGTGTTCGACGTCCAGGAGTCGATCCGCATCATGAACGACGACCGCGACACCTGCCCTGCCCGTGACATCGCCGCACAGATCGTCCAGACAGTCCACCAGTGCGTCCCAGTTTCTTCCGTAATACTTCGGGAACTGTAAGGCTGCTGCGAATGAGCGATGAATTCCCTGCTCGGTCACCAGGTCGCGGGAGTCGAAACGGTAGACGCGACCTCCCTGCGACTCCAGCTCCGATAGCTGCGCACAGTTCGCGCCCGCACCTTCTCCTTTGGGGATGCAAAATACCCAAGGTTCCGAGGTTCCCGTGAGTTTGAGATCAGTCATTTTCACTTACCCGTCAGGGCCGTCGGCGCAAGGCCTTCCACACGTCACTGACCGCGTAGGTGGCCTCCAGCCGCCAGGTCTCCAGTTTGTCCTGCACCTTTGACACGAGCTTCCACCACTTGAGCCACAGCGGCAGCTGCCGGAACGGCACGTAGTCGAGAGTGTCGTCGACTGCGTTCACGGCGATGCTCTTGCCGCCGGGGCCTTCCGCCCGCAACGCGGCGTACAGCTCCGGCGTCAACTCTCCGTTGAGCCGAGCCGCGGTGCCCGCCGCGGTGAACGCGAATCCACGCTGGGCGGCATCCGGCAGCCGCATCGCCCGGACGATTCGCGGCGACGCCTCCTCCAGCGAGCAGTTGAAGGCCAACCCGATCGCTGCCGTTCCGAGGTGGTCCTCACCGCGCTCGAGCGCGCCGTCCCATTCCTCGGGGTTGTCCAGACCCAACAGGCCCTCGCCGCTCCCCCAATCCCACCCGGCTGCCATACCGGCTTCGCCTCCCCTACTTCGAACAGTCGCGGACCGCACCACACCGCAAGGGGACTGTCCGATCACCACGTTAGGGTCTTTCGGCAGAGGACCGTCGAACAATTGGGGGACGACATGACGGCAGCCGACTCGGGTGGGGTGAAGGCCGGCGAGGGGCAGGAGTCGCGGGCGCTTCGGGACGCCGGCCGTGCGGACAAGTGGTCGGTCGGGTGGATCCTGGTGGCGGTCGGGCTGTGGATGTGGTTCGCCTTCCTGATGCTCTCCTCGTACGGCCCCGAGTCCTACGACGGTGTGCCGCGCTGCGAGGGCCCGCTGATCGCCCCGCTTCAGCGGGACGGCTACTTCTGCGACAGCGAACTACGCCAGTGGCCGGCACTGCTCGGCATCCTGGCCCTGTCGAGCATCGCGACCGTGGTCGCGGCGGCGACGACGGTCTACGCCAAGCTGCTGTCCCGCCTGGTGAAGGTGTCCGGTCCCGAGACGGCGGAGGCGTCCGGCCCCGAGACGGAGCGGTGAGGCACCGGTTCGACCACTGGCGTGCCGAGACGGTCAGCGGATCTGCCTGGTGAGGCGCTCCATGGCCTGGTCGGGTGTGGGTGCCAGAAGCCAGACGTGGTCCATGCCTTCGGCCGGGGCGGTCAGAAGCTCAGCCCACGAACCGGAACGTCGACGTGATCGCGTCGAAGATGTCGAAGAAGGAGTCCGCGAGGTCGAGGACCTGGCTGCTGCCCGCCACCAGGGCGACCTTGCCCTCCTGGCCGGGGACCGGGATGTACGTCTGCATCAGGACGGCACGGACGGTGCGGTTCAGGGCGTCGCCGGGGACCGGGATGTCCTCGATGCCCTGGGTGCGGGCCGCGGGGCCCACGTCGGGGATGTCGACCGTCGTCACCTTGCGCCAGGAGTCGCCGGGCTTCTTCGCCTCCTTGACGGCGAGTTGGCCGGCGATGGCTGCCGGGTCGGTGGGGAGCGGGTCGCCGGACGACGTGCGGCCGCCGACCAGCGACACCGTCACCGAGCCGGTGATCGGGGTGTCGCCGCCGAAGCTCTCCGCCATGCAACCGCAGTACATCGCGCCGGACTTCCACGCGTCCGACGCCGCCTTCTGGAGGAAGGTGACGTAGGCGGAGCGGGAGGGCTCCAACTCCGGGTGCCGGCGGACGCGGTCGTCGACCATGCGGCGGATCGAGTCGTCCCGTGACTCCGGGCGTACGTCGAACTCCCACCACGATTCCGGCACCTTGATGCGGAATCCGCCGCGCTCGACGGTCAGTGCCTCCGTGTAACGGGCCATGTGGTTCCCGGTCTCCCCGTTCGTCACTCGATCAGGTTTTCCGACATCGTCCCATTGATCGAGTGATCGAGTTGGAGGAGACCGAGACGCCGGATTCGTCAGATGACACCCTGCGCCAGCATCGCGTCCGCCACGCGCTCGAAGCCCGCGATGTTCGCGCCGGTGACGTAGTCGCCGGGGGCGTCGTAGCGCTCGGCGGTTTCGTGGCAGGTGGTGTGGATGTTGTTCATGATGTCGGTCAGCTCTTCCTCGACCCGTGCCGACGTCCACGACGTACGGGCGTGGTTCTGCGCCATCTCCAGGGCGCTGACCGCGACGCCGCCCGCGTTGGCCGCCTTGCCGGGGCCGAAGGCGACGCCGGAGCGCTGGAGGAGGTGGACGGCCTCGGGGGTCGTCGGCATGTTCGCGCCCTCGGAGACCGCCTTGACGCCGTTGCGGATGAGGGTGGCGGCGGCGTTCTCGTCCAGCTCGTTCTGGGTGGCCGACGGGAGGGCCAGGTCGGCCGGGACGTCCCACACGCTGCCGCCGGGGACGAAGCGGGCCGAGGAGCCGCGGCGCTCGGCGTACGTGTCGACCCGGCCGCGCTCGACCTCCTTGATCTGCTTGAGCAGGTCGAGGTCGATGCCCTTCTCGTCGACGACGTAGCCGGAGGAGTCCGAGCAGGTGACGGGGTTCGCGCCGAGGGCGGTGAGCTTCTCGATGGTGTAGATCGCCACGTTGCCCGAGCCCGACACGACCGCCGTCTGGCCCTCCAGGTCCTCGCCGCGCTCGCGCAGCATCGCCGCCGCGAAGAGGACGTTGCCGTAGCCCGTCGCCTCCGGGCGGATCAGCGAGCCGCCCCAGCCCGCGCCCTTGCCGGTGAGTACGCCGGCCTCCCAGCGGTTGGTGATCCGGCGGTACTGGCCGAAGAGGTAGCCGATCTCCCGGCCGCCGACGCCGATGTCCCCGGCCGGGACGTCCGTGTGCTCGCCGATGTGCCGGTACAGCTCCGTCATGAACGACTGGCAGAAGCGCATGACCTCCGCGTCGCTCCGCCCGTGCGGGTCGAAGTCGCTGCCGCCCTTGCCGCCGCCGATGCCGAGGCCGGTCAGCGCGTTCTTGAAGATCTGCTCGAAGCCCAGGAACTTGATGACGCCCAGGTTGACGGACGGGTGGAAGCGCAGGCCGCCCTTGTACGGGCCCAGCGCGCTGTTGAACTCGACGCGGAAGCCGCGGTTGACGTGGACCCGCCCCTTGTCGTCCTGCCACGGCACCCGGAAGATCACCTGCCGCTCCGGTTCGACCAGTCGCTCGACCAGCCCCGGCTCGGCGTACTCGGGGCGGGCCGCGAGCACCGGCGCGAGCGTCTCCAGGACCTCGTGGGCGGCCTGGTGGAACTCGGGCTGGGCCGGGTTGCGGTGTTCGATCTCGCTGAGCAGGTGGTCGAGCGCGGTCCTGGTCTCGCTTCGCGTCGTCACGTGGGCCCTTTCTGGCACGGCTGACACCGGAGACCGGGAGAGGACGAGGGGTGCGGACTTCGTCGTGTCGTCCGGTCGGTCCGGTGGTGGGCGCTCGGCGCCGTTGCCGCGCGCGGGACACTTCAGTGTTACGCGCATGTAAACGTCCTGGCCAGCACCAGGTGCCGGGCGCGACCACTATGTGAGACCGCGCTTCCGTATATCGGGGGTTTTCGTGACGTATGAGACGAAGGTCACCTGGACGGCTCGGGCTGCCCAGTCACGCGTCACGCGTCGGCGTTCAGCATCGCAGCCGTGAGGACGCTCCCGGCGACGCCCCACCCGCCGTCGGCGACTTCGTCGACGAGCACGACGGTGGTCGGGCGGGCCCGGTCGCCGTAGATCTCCGCGTAGAGGTCGGTGGTGCGTTTGATGATCTTCTGCTTGTCCTCCGGGGTGAGGGTGCCCTCGGGGACCTTGAAGTGGGCGAAGGGCATGTCAGATCATCCCTCCGTTGGCGCGCAGGATCTGGCCGTTCACCCAGTGACCGGCGGGGCTGCCGAGGAAGGCGACCACGGCGGCGATGTCCTCGGGGGTGCCCAATCGCTCCAGGGGCGGGGTTTTCGCCAGCTGGTCGATCTGCTCGGGGGTCTTGCCGGTCAGGAACAGGTCCGTGGCCGTGGGGCCGGGCGCGACCGTGTTCACGGTGATGTCCCGTCCGCGCAGTTCACGCGCCAGGATCAGGGTCATCGCCTCCACGGCGCCCTTGCTCGCCGCGTACGCCCCGTAGGTCGGGAACTGCGTGCCGACCACGGAGGTCGAGAAGCCTACGAAGCTTCCTCCCGCCCGCAGCCGCCGGGCCGCCTCCCGGGCGACCACGAAGGTGCCGCGGATGTTGGTGCGGTGCATGGCGTCCAGTGCGGCCAGGTCCAGGTCGGCGATGGGTGACAGGGCCATGCGGCCGGCCGAGTTCACCACCACGTCGATCCCGCCGTACTCCGCCTCCGCGCGGTCGAACAGCGCGGCGATCTCCGTCTCCTCCGCCACGTCCGCCTGTACGGCGACCGCCCGTCCGCCGGCCTCGGTGATCGCCGCCACCGTCTCCTTGGCTGAGGCCTCGTCGCGGGCGTAGTTCACGACGACGGCCAGGCCGTCCTCGGCGAGCTTCTCGGAGACCGCGCGGCCGATGCCGCGTGATCCGCCGGTGACGACGGCGACGCGGGTGTCCGCCGCTGTGGTCCGGTTCGTGTTCGCGTTCGCGTTCGTGGTCATGCGTCCACGATGCGCCGCCTCCGCCTGCCCAGCCAGGGGATGTCATCCCATGGGTCACCGGCCTGGTCCGGCGCAGAATGGAGGGCATGAGCGCTGTGAAGTACGCCGAGCTGGGGGCCTTCCTGCGGTCGCGGCGGGAACGCATCCGCCCGGCCGACGTCGGGCTCCCGGCCGGGCCCCGGCGCCGGGTGCCGGGGCTGCGGCGCGAGGAGGTCGCCCAGCTCGCCGGGGCGTCGGTGGACTACTACAACGAGCTGGAGCGCGGTGCCGGGTCCCAGCCGTCCGAGCAGATGATCGCCGCGCTGGCGAGGGCACTGCGGCTGTCCGCCGACGAACGGGACTATCTGTACCGGCTCGCGGACCGGCCCGTGCCCGTGCAGGGCGGGGCCGCCTCGCACGTGCACCCCGGCATGCTCGACCTACTCGGGCGCCTGGCCTCGACCCCGGCACAGGTCATCACCGACCTGCACGTCACCCTTGTACAGAATCCGCTGGCGGTGGCGCTGGTCGGGGACCAGTCCGGGCTACGGGGGCCGCGCGCCAGCTTCGTGCACCGGTGGTTCACCGAGCCCGACACCCGGCGCCTGCATCCCGAGACCGACCACGAGGGCCAGTCCCGCGCCTTCGTCGCCGACCTGCGGGCCGCGGCGGCGCGGCGGGACGCCAAGGACCCGGAGGCCGGGTCCATGATCCGTACGCTGCTCGACGTGTCGCCAGAGTTCGCCGCGCTGTGGGCCGACCATGACGTGGCCTTCCGGCGGGATGACCGGAAGCGGATCGTCCATCCCACGATCGGCGTCATCGAGGTCAACTGCCTCAACCTCTTCAGCGAGGACGGGCGGCAGCGGTTGCTCTGGTTCACGCCGGCCGTGGGGACGGAGAGCGCGGGGTTGCTGGATCTGCTGGCGGTGGTCGGGACGCAGGAGGTCGTCAGCTCTCCGAGGCGTACGGGAGGAAGTTCGTCCACGCGGTCGGGGTGAGGGCGAGGCGGGGGCCGTCTTGTACGTGCTTGGAGTCGCGGACGTGGATGGTGCCGGGGGTCGTCGCGATCTCGATGCAGGACTCGCCGTTGGTACCGCCGCTGTAGCTGCTCTTGAACCAGACCAGTTCGGCCTCGCGGATCATGTCTCTCCCAGCAGTTGCTCGATGAAGGCCAGCGACTCCCGAGGGGGGAGTGCTTGCGCCCGGATGGTTCCATACTGCAGCTCCAGGATGCGGAGTTGCCTCGGTTCAGAGATGGGACGTCCGTTGAACAAGCCGTCGGCGCGCCCCACCGCTGTACCGTCCGGGAACTTCAGCAACTCGATCCTGCCGTCAAGCCCTGGATGGGCGTCAACGTTGGTCGGCATGACTTGCAGCGTGACACTGGCCAACAGCCCAACCTCCAACAGACGTTCGAGCTGTCGTCGCCACTCCATTGTGCCCCCGATCTGCCGACGCAGGGGCGCCTCTTCCAGCACAAAGTGCATCGATGGAGCCGGGTCGCGCTCGTACACCGATTGCCGGGCCAGCCGCGCGGCCACCATGCGTTCGACATCGTCGGGTGAGTAGGGCGGCTGCGCCGCCTCGATCAAGACCCGCGCGTGCTCCGGCGTCTGCAACAACCCTGCGATGATGTTGCATTCGTACACACCGATCTCAACCGCCTTCGCCTCCAGCTTCCCCAGCTCCCGAACCTTCTTCGGGTACCGGACCTTCTTCACGTCCTCCCAGGCCGCCGAGATCAGCCCGGCCGCGTCCAGCACCTCGTCAGCCCTGTCCAGATACTCCTGCCGGGGAATCCGCTTGCCACCCTCGACCTTGTAGACGAGGTCCTCCCCGTACCCGACAGCCACTCCGAAGTCGGCAGCCCGCATCCCCACCGCCTCGCGGCGGAGTTTCAACTGCCGTCCCACCGTGGTGATGACCGCGACGCCCCACTCGTCGTCGGGGTCCACCTCCCACCCCGGCTCTTCCGTCTCGACCGTCATCCCGCGCCCCTTCGTCGTGCTGGCAGCTTTGCCCCAGCGCCCTACCCGCAGGCCCCTCCCGACAGCACCGACACCACCGGACAACAACCGGACAGTCACCGTACGTACCCGCTGAGTCACTTCTCACCGTACGCACGCACCGCCACGCTGAGTGACGTGAACCAGAAATCCGCCGAACTCCCGACCCGTGTCCGCAACTTCAGCGTGCAGCTCTCCCCCACGCCACGCGGCGCCCGCCTCGCCCGCCTGCTCGCGACCGAGCAGCTCCGCACCTGGGGCCTGCCCCTGGACCCGGCACGCCAGCTCATCGCCGAGCTGGCGAGCAACGCGGCGGCCCACGGACGCGTCCCCGGCCGCGATTTCCGGCTCATGCTCTACGTCGTCGGCGACACCCTCCGCATCGAGGTCACCGACACCCGGGGCGAGCGGCTGCCCGACGTCCGGACGCCCGCCCCCGACGCGGAATCCGGCCGTGGCCTGCTGCTCGTCGAGGCGTTGGCGGGCCGTTGGGGAGTGGCCGAGGGCCGCTTTCCGCGCAAGACGGTGTGGGCGGAACTGTGCTGCACACCACCGGAACCCACCTTCTGAGGTTTCGGTGCCGTCGGCGCCCTACCAAGGAAAGAACCCGGAGAGAAAGAACCCGGCCAAGCCCCACCTTTCCGCCCGAGGCACGTAATCACTCGGGCGGGTGAACATCACCGGCTCAGCTGGATTTCCGAGCCCCCAACTCCCCTACGCTCAGCGCAAACAACCGAGGAAAGACATCGGCCCCCGCCAGGACTGCAATCCCAGTGCGAGGGCCTACCACCAAGGAAGAAACGAGCTTCCCGATGGGTACCCAAAACCCTAGCGCGCCCTCGCGCGCCCAGTCAGCCCCTGCAGCCGATCCGCCCCGTACGCATCACCACGGCAGCGGCGGCGTCATCCACGAGAACACCCGCCACACCACCCGCTTCGTGGTGATCGGCAACCACCTGGCCCAGCACAAGGAGCTGTCGCTCCTCGCGATCGGCCTCGCCTGCCACATCCAGTCGCTGCCCACGGGCGCGAGCATCGACATCAAGTCCCTCACCACCCGCTTCCCCGAGGGCCCGACCCGGATCGCCTCCGCCCTGCGCGAGCTGGAAACCTACGGCTACCTGCGCCGCGAACTCGTACGCACGCCCACCGGCCGCATCGTCACCCGCACGGTCTCCTGCAACCAGCCGACGCACCGGCGTGAGGCAGCCGACACCGGGTGTTCCGACCAGCCGGCCCGGCAGCCCCGACCGGCAGTGGAGCAAACGCCCCAGTCCCAGCCCCAGCCCCGGCCGCCGCACGGCGCCCGCACCCGCGCTCGCGCCCGCAAGGCCCTCCCCGCCGTACCGCAGCCCAGCGGCAAGGCCCCCTCGCTCCTCCGGGCGGCCACCGACCTCCTCACCAGCCTGCGGCGACACGACTCCCGGCTGCTGCTCTCCGCCGCCGAGACCGCGCACCTGGCACCCGGCGTCGCCACCTGGCTGGAACGGGACATCGGCTCCATCGCCGTACGCCAAGCCCTGACCACCGATCTGCCGGACGAGCCGCTCCGCCGCCCGGCCGCCCTCCTGGCCCACCGCCTCACCGACCGGCTGCCGCCCCCGGCCCCGTTCCGCGCCCCGACGGCTGCCCCACCGCTCCGACACCCGGTCCGGAACTGCGACGGCTGCGACCGCGGCTTCCGCGCCCCCGAGACCGAAGCCCGCTGCCGCGACTGCCGAACACCAGCCGCCATCCATCCCTGAACCCGGAAAGAACCCACATGGTCAGCTCGTCCCACGAGGCGATGCACCGCATCTTCCAGGACTACCCGGGGCTCTTCTCCCGGGTCTCCGAAGCACTCAGCATCCCGTTTCCCCAGGCCACCGCGGTCACCGTGCTACCCAACGACGTGACTGAGACAAGGCCTGTCGACCGTCGGATCGACACCCTGTTGAAGATCGACACAGAGGGACACGGACCCTTTCTCCTCGCGGTCGAGGCGCAGAAGAAGAAAGACCCGGAGAAACCGGCCAGCTGGGGCTACTACCTCGCGTATTTGCGCAGCAAGTACCGACTGCCGCCGCTGCTGCTCGTGGTCTGCCAGGACCGCGCCACGGCCGAGTGGGCGACCCGGCCGGAGCCCATCGGGTTCTGTTCCTGGCCCTCTCTGACCGTACGGCCGATCGTCGCCGGACCCCACAACATGCCGGTGATCACCGACCCCGACGAGGCACGTACCGACCTTGCTCTGACCGCCTTGGCGGCCATCACGCACGCGGCGAACCCGGACATCGGTGCCATACTGAAAGCCCTGTCCACCGCGCTGCGGGACGTTCCCGAAGGCGTGGCCGACCCCCTCGTCGAATTCACCGCTCAAGGCCTGGGAAACCGCCCGGCCCAATATCTCTGGAGGAAACTGGTGGCCGTGGACCTCTCGTTCTACAAGTCCTACATCTCCGAAGAGATCCGCGACGAAGGCCGCGCCCAAGGCCGCGCCGAGGACATCCTCCTCGTCCTGGAGCAGCGGGGCCTCGCCGTCTCCGACGACGTCCGCAGGCGCGTCACCGACTGCGACGACCCCGAGGTCCTGCGCCACTGGCTCGCCCGTGCCGTCACCGCGCCGAAGGCCGAAGAGATCTTCGAAGAGGAGTGAGCCCGCCTGGCGGTTCCGAGTAGACCCGGACGCTCTGAGGACCGCACTCGCCGCCGTCACCCCGGGTCGCCTGCCGTAGATGCAGGGGCCCGCCCAGAGCCGCGCGACGAGGCGATGAACGCAGTACGCGCTTGAGCTGGCCCCTGACAGGGGGCCTCCCCGTCACAGGTCCGGACCAACCTCTTGCCCCCGCCCCTCCCTCGTCGCAAGCTCCCCTTATGGAGCTGGAGTTGCGGCATCTCAAGACGGTACGGGCCATCGCCGACGCCGGGAGCCTCACCAGGGCGGCGACGGCTCTCGGGCTGGCGCAGCCCGCGCTGAGCGCACAGCTCAAGCGGATCGAACGGGCCCTGGGCGGCGCGCTGTTCGTGCGCGGTCGGCACGGCGTGCGCGCCACCGCGCTGGGCGAACTGGTGCTGGAGCGCAGCCGGATCGTGCTGCCCGCGGTGACCGAGTTGCAGCAGGAGGCGGCCCGGTTCGCGCGGGCGCCGCATACCGCCGAGCGGCTTCGGCTGGGCGGAACGCACGGCCCGCTGCTGGGCGCGCTGGTCGACCGGCTGGCCGATGTGGCGCCCGAGGCCCGGATGACGACCTGCACCTCGTGGTCGGAGCGGGAGCTGGCCGAGCAACTCGCCGAGGGGCGGCTGGACTTCGCGCTCGCCGGGACCTGCGGCTCCGCCGCCCCGCCCGGTGCCGAGGGGCTGGTCTGGCGGGAGGTCGCCGTCGACCCGGTATTCGTGATGATGCCGGTCGGTCATCGGCTCGCCCACCAGGCCGAGGTGGACCTGACCGAGCTGGCGGGCGAGGAGTGGGCCTGCGTACCCGGCGACGGCTGCTTCGGCGACTGCTTCTCCGCGTCGTGCGCCCGCGCCGGGTTCACCCCGCGCCGCATGTACGAGACCGACACCGCGTCCACGGTGCATCTGGTGCAGGTGGGGCGGGCGGTCGGACTGTGCCGGGCGACGTTCCCGACCACGCCCGGCATCGTCACCCGGCCGCTCACCGGCACGCCGCTGGCCTGGCGGCACCTGCTCGGCTGGCACGCGGTGACGCAACGGCAGGACACCGCCGCGACCGTGCTCGCGCAGGCGCGCATGGCGCACGCGGGGGTGGCGGCGAGCAGTGACAGCTACACGGAGTGGATGGCGGCGCACCGCGTGCCCTGATCGCCCCATCACCCTCCTCGTCACCCTCCTCGCTTCCCTCGCACGCCTTCCATAACGCCGGGGAGAGGGCCGACCGACGTCTTATGGCCGCCGGTCGTCCCTCCCTACGGTTTCGGCACCTCCCCACCGAGACCGAGGAGATCCCCCATGCCCCACCGACACCGACACACCAGAGCCATGGGTGCCGCCGTCGCCGCGACGGCCGCCCTGCTCGTGGCCGGGCTCAGCGGCTCCGCGAGCGCCGGGACGGCACCCTCCGACCCCGCACCCGGCGCCCCCACCGCCGCCGAGAGCCTGCGTGTGGACGCCGCTCCGCCCGGCCTGCTCCGGGCCATGCAGCGCGACCTCGGCCTCGACGGGGAGCAGGCCCAACGCCGACTCGTCAACGAGGCCGACGCGGGCGCCACGGCGGGCCGGCTCCGCGCCGCGCTCGGCGGCGACTTCGCGGGCGCGTGGGTGCGGGGCGCCGAGTCCGGCACGCTGACCGTGGCGACGACGGACGCGGACCACGTCGCGGCGATCGAGGCCGAGGGCGCCGTGGCGAAGGTCGTACGGCACTCACTCGGCGACCTCGACGCGGCCAAGTCCCGCCTCGACCGGGCGGCCGCGGGGCTGGACGGGGACGCCACCGACGCGGCCGTCCGGTACGTCGACGTGCGCACGAACACGGTCACCGTGCAGGCGGTACGGCCGTCCGCGGCCCGCGCCCTCCTCGACGCGGCCGGTGTCGGCGCCGGGCTCGCCCGGGTCGAGAAGTCGGCCGAGAAGCCCCGCCCCTTCTACGATCTGCGGGGCGGCGAGGCGTACTACATCAACAACAGCGGACGCTGCTCGATCGGGTTCCCGGTGACCAAGGGGACGCAGCAGGGCTTCGCCACCGCCGGTCACTGCGGGCGGGCCGGGGCGAGCACGAGCGGCGCCAACCGGGTGGCCCAGGGCACCTTCCAGGGGTCGATCTTCCCCGGCCGTGACATGGCGTGGGTGGCGACCAACTCCCAATGGACCGCGACTCCGTACGTCAACGGCGCCGGCGGTCAGAACGTGCAGGTCACCGGTTCCACCCAGGCGCCGGTCGGCGCGTCCGTGTGCCGCTCCGGTTCCACCACCGGCTGGCACTGCGGCACCATCCAGCAGCACAACACCAGCGTGACCTACCCCGAGGGCACCATCAGCGGCGTCACCCGCACCACGGTGTGCGCCGAGCCCGGCGACTCGGGTGGCTCGTACATCTCGGGCAGCCAGGCGCAGGGCGTCACCTCGGGCGGCTCGGGCGACTGCCGCAGCGGCGGTACGACGTTCCACCAGCCGATCAACCCGCTGCTCCAGAACTACGGCCTCACCCTGAAGACCACCGACGACGGCGGCCCCGAGGAGCCGCCGCCGGGTGAGGGCGGTACCTGGGCGGCCGGCACCGTCTACCAGCCGGGCGACACCGTGACGTACGGCGGCGCCACCTACCGCTGCCTCCAGGGCCACCAGGCCCAGCAGGGCTGGGAGCCGTCGAACGTTCCGGCGCTGTGGCAGCGGATCTGAGCGGCTGAGCGGCTGAGCGGCTGAGGAACCCACGGGGGACGGCCCCCGGGACGGCCCGCGGGGGGCGTCCCACGGGGACTACGGGACGGGCCCGGGTGCGCAGTGGGAGAGCGCCCGGGCCCGGTCACGGTCACCGTCGCCGTCGCCGTCGCCGTCACGTGCGGGTGACCCTGCCGCACTCCTCCGACTCGGCCCCCGTGAGGGGCTTGCTGCGGTCGTACGGGTCCGTCCGGGGCCCGGTGGCGGGGTCGCCGCCGGCCGCGTCACCGCTGAACGCAGGGTGCAGATAGCCGTCGTTGATGCCGCAGGCGGTGTTCCCGTGCTCGGAGAAGTACTTCTCCACCAGCAGCTTGCCCTCGGTCACGTCCCACCTCTCGGGGTCGTTCAGCGTCAGGGTGAGCACGCGCCGCACGATCGTGCGCGCCACCTCGCCGTCGTCCCCGTCCGCCCGTACCAGCGGGTAGACGAAGGTGTAGTCCGCGTTGACCTTCACCACGCCCGGCTTCCCCGCGGCAAGCGTCATGCGGCCCCTGACCTTAACCACGTCGCCGACCAGGCGGGTCTCGTCCGGGTCGAAGCGGGTGAAGAGCTTGAGCGGGTCGTACTCCTCGTCCGGCGCGCGCAGCGACCGGCGCAGCTTGGGCAGCAGCTCCGGCTGCTTCGGGTCGAGGACGGCCAGCGCCTTGTCCGGCCGCTCGCCGCGCAGTACGCCGGGGTCGAGGTTGGCGGCGACCAGTAGCTCCTTGGTACGGCGCAGCGCGAACGCCACGTCCTTCTCGCTCATGCCGGAGAGCGCCTTCGCCTCCGGTATCTCGATGGCGTCGGCGCCCTCGGCCCACCGCTCTGCCGGTGAGCCGCGGAAGGGGTGCTCGCGCGTGGCCCGCCCGGACTCGGCGGGGTCCCCGGGAGCACCGGTAGGCCGCGCGTTCTCGGCCGCCAACGGCGGTTGCTCGGTGCCGCCGTCGTCGCCGGGCAGCACCAGCGAGGGGCGCACGGCGACGACCGCGAGCGCCGCCACGACCAGCACGCCGATGACGGCGCCCACCCGGCGCCGACGGGAACCGCCGTTCCCCTCCTGCCCCACGGGGCCCGTGCGCCATCCCGGCGGGGGCGGCGGGCCCTGAGCCTTTCGCTTGCCGCCCGGCCCTCGGCCACCACGACCGCCGCCGGCACCGGCGCGCCGCGCCGCCTCGTCCTCCTCCCGCAACCGCCGGGCCACCATCCGCGCCCGCGCGGAGGGCTCCTTGGGCGTGGCGGTGCCCCCACCCTCGGCGGCCTCCCGCAGGAACGCCTCCAGTTGCTCGTCGGACAGGGGGGAGGCCGACTCGTCGTCGGAACGGTCGGGAGGCGGAACAGTACTCACGGACTCACTTCCGGGGGGGCGGGACGGCACAGGGCTGGGGCTTTCGACGATCAATGGTGGCCTCGGGTGGAGGAGGAGTGCAGCCCCGTGGGGGAGTTGTGACAGAACTGCTGCGCCGTCCGGGGCCACGAGACGCACCCGGCGCTGCCGCAACGGCCTGCCGGGGGGTATGGCCTGCCCTACCCGAGGACTCGCCCCTGCCGCACTGCGCCGGGGTGGGCGCGGACGGTTTCGTGGACTCACCGACGGAGAAGCCCGAGAACCGACGAGTGGGGACAGATGAACAACGACGCCATCGACGCCATCGACGCCATCGACGCGACCGACGCGACCGACGCGATCCGGTTGAGCCGCGTCAGCAGACGGTACGGGTCGGGCGACAGCGCCGTGACGGCCCTCGACGAGGTCTCCCTCACCTTCCCCAGGGGCACTTTCACCGCCGTGATGGGCCCGTCCGGCTCGGGAAAGTCGACCCTCCTGCAGTGCGCCGCCGGCCTGGACCGGCCCACGTCGGGATCGGTCGTCGTCGGCGGCACCGAGCTGACCGGACTGAGCCAGAGAAGGCTGACCCTGCTGCGCCGTGAGCGCATCGGGTTCGTGTTCCAGGCGTTCAACCTGCTGCCGTCGCTGACCGCCGAGCAGAACGTGGCGCTCCCCCTGCGCCTGGCCGGCCGCCGCCCCTCCCGGGCACGGGTGCGCGAGGTGCTCGCCCAGGTCGGCCTCGGCGACCGGGCCCGGCACCGGCCCACGGAGATGTCCGGCGGCCAGCAGCAGCGCGTCGCCCTGGCCCGCGCGCTGATCACGCGCCCCGAGGTGCTGTTCGGTGACGAGCCGACCGGCGCGCTGGACTCGCGGACCGGCCGTGAGGTGCTGGCGTTGCTGCGCGGCATGGTCGATCGCGAGGGCCAGACGGTCGTCATGGTCACGCACGACCCGGTGGCCGCCTCCTACGCCGACCGCGTGGTCTTCCTCGTCGACGGCCGGTCGGACGGCGAACTGACCGGCGCGGGCGCCGACACCATCGCCACCCGCATGACCCGCCTGGAGACCACCCCGTGCTGACCAGCACTCCCACCCACACCCTCCGCACCCGCCCACGCCGACGGGCCGGAGGCCACCCAGTGCTGACCAGCACCCCACCCACGCCCTCACCCCGCCCCGCCCACACCCACACCCGCACCCACCGGCCGGAGACCACCCCGTGCTGACCCTCACCCTCCACACCCTCCGCACCCGCTGGGCCACCTTCGTCGGCAGCTTCGTCGCGTTGTCGCTGGGTGTCGCCCTGCTCGCCGTCATGGGGCTGGCCCTGGCCTCCTCGCCGGACGCGCCCGACCGCTCGCCGGAGCGGTTCGCCGCCGCGCCCGTCGTGGTCCGGGGGCAGGACACCCTGCGGGTGCCGACGCCGATCGGCGACCGTACGGAGAAGCTCGCGCAGCCGCGTGCCGTGCCCGCCCCGACCGTGGCGAGGCTGGCGCGGCTCGGCACGGTCGTCGAGGACCGGTCCTTCCCCGTACGGGCCCACGGCGGGCCCGACGGCCTGGTCGGCCACCCCTGGTCCACCGCCGCCTTCGCCCCGTACGACATCGACGCGGGCCGCGCGCCGCGTACGGCCGACGAGGTCGTCGTCACCGGCGGCTGGGCCGCGCCGGGCGAACGCCTGCGGACGGACCGGGGCACCGTGCGCGTCGTGGGCACCGTGCCCGACCGCGGGTTCGAGGACGCCGTGTTCTTCACCGACACGCGTGCCGCCCGTATCTCCCCCGTCAGCCTCCAGCTCGTGGTGGACGCGGACGCGGCGGCGGTACGCGACGTGGTGCGCGGCAGTGCCGGTGTGCGGGTGCTCACCGGGGACGACCGGCGGTACGCGGACGCCGACCCCGACCAGGACAGCGAGGCGCTGACCGCGATGAACGCCCTGTTCGGCACGGCCGGCGGTGTCACCGCGTTCGTCTCGGTGTTCGTCGTGGCGTCCACCTTCGCCTTCGCGGTCGCCCAGCGGCGGCGGGAGTTCGGGCTGCTGCGCACGGCCGGTGCGACGCCGGGGCAGATCCGCCGCCTGGTGTTCGGTGAGGCGCTTCTGGTCGGCGTACTCGCCGCGGCCGCGGGCTGCGTACTCGGCGCGTACGGTGCGCCGCTGCTCGCCGAGTGGGTGGTCGACGGCGGACTGGCGCCGGCCTGGTTCACCATCGGCGACCACACCTGGCCGTACCACATGGCCTTCTGGACCGGGCTCCTCGTCGCCCTGTGCGGAGTGGTCGCGGCGTCCTGGCGGGCCGGGCGGACCGGCCCCGTCGAAGCGCTGCGCGAGGCCTCGGTGGACGCCGGGGCGATGACCTGGGGCCGGTGGCTGTTCGGCCTCGGGCTGCTGCTGACCGCCCTGGTGACGCTCGGCACGGCCCTGGCCCACGACCCCGGCGACCTCCTGCACCGCAAGACCTACATCAGCCGGCCGATGCTGCTGATCACCGCAGCCGCACTGCTCGCACCGCTCGTGGTGCGTCCGGTGACCCGGCTGCTGGCCTGGCTACCGGCCCGGCTGCCCGGCGCGGCGGGCATGCTGGTGCGGGAGAACGCGGCCACCGGCGTGCGCCGTACCGCGGCCGTCGCGGCACCCGTGCTGGTCACGGTCGCGCTCGCGGGCTCGCTGCTCGGCGCCACCGCGACGCTCAACGCGGCGAAGGCCACCGAGACACGCGAACGCACCACCGCCGACTTCGTGATCACCGCGCCGGGCGGCGGCACGGGCTTCGACGCGCGGGCCGTGGAGCGGCTGCGCGCCGTGCCCGGCACGGCCGAGGTGTCGCCGACCTCGGCCGGCGCGGTGTACGTCCTGGAGGAGGGCGTCGCGCTCATCAGGTCCGAGGCCCGCGCCGTCGGCGGTCCCGAGGCCTTCGCCGCCACCGCACGGCTGCCGCTCGCCGCGGGGACGGTCGCCGACCTCGACGACGGTTCGATCATCGTCAACGAGGAGTGGGAGCGGCACTCCGTGGGGCAGAGCGTGCGGGTGTGGCTCGGGGACGGCACGGAGAAGACGCTGCGCATCGCCGCGGTGATGCACACCGGCACCGGCGACAACGGCGTCTACGTCACTCCCGCCAACGCCCCCGACGCCCCCGTGGACCGGGTGGACGTCGCTCTCGCCGACGGCGCCGACGCCGGGGCCGTGGCCGCGGGGCTGCGCGATGCGGTGCGGTCGGCCGGCGGGCAGGTGTACGGGACGGACGAGTGGGTCGCGGCGACGTACCCGGAGACCAACCGTCCGACCCGGCTCGGGCTGCTGCTCGTACTCGGCATCGCCCTGCTCTACACCGGCATCTCCCTGGTCAGCACGATGGTGATGGCCACCTCCGACCGGGTCCGTGACCTGGCGGTACTGCGACTGGCCGGGGCCACCCACGGGCAGGTACTGCGGCTGGTGGGTGCCGAGTCGCTGATGGTCGTCGCGGTCGGCGCGCTCCTGGGGCTGCTCGTCGCCGGCCTCAACCTGGCCGGGATGTGGGCGGCGCTGGGCCTGCTCTCGGTGCGCCCCGCGCTCGAACTCCCGTGGGCGGCCATCGGTACGACGGTGGGCGCCTGCGCGGTACTCGCGCTGATCGCGTCGGTCGCCCCCGCCGGCCTTGCTCTACGGCGCCAATGACAGAGAGGCATGGCAGAGAGGCATGGCAAAGGGGCCCGTACGACCGAAGTCGTACGGGCCCCTTTGTTCAGGCATCAGCCCATGTCAGGTCAGTCGACCGACAAGCAAGCGGAGCTTACTTGTTGATCTTGGTGACCTGGCCGGCGCCCACGGTCCGGCCACCCTCGCGGATGGCGAACTTCAGGCCCTCTTCCATGGCGACGGGCTGGATGAGCTCCACCTTCATCTCGGTGTTGTCACCCGGCATGACCATCTCGGTGCCCTCGGGGAGGGTCACGACGCCGGTCACGTCCGTCGTACGGAAGTAGAACTGCGGACGGTAGTTGTTGAAGAAGGGGGTGTGACGGCCACCCTCGTCCTTCGACAGGATGTAGGCCTGGGCCTCGAACTCGGTGTGCGGCGTGACCGAACCGGGCTTGATGATGACCTGGCCGCGCTCGACGTCCTCGCGCTTGATGCCACGGAGGAGCAGACCGACGTTCTCACCGGCCTGGCCCTCGTCGAGCAGCTTGCGGAACATCTCGATGCCGGTGACCGTGGTGGTGGTCTTCTCGGTCTTGATGCCGATGATGTCGACGGTCTCGTTGACCTTGAGGACACCACGCTCGATGCGGCCGGTGACGACGGTGCCACGACCGGTGATCGTGAAGACGTCCTCGATCGGCATCAGGAACGGCTTGTCGACGTCGCGCTCGGGCTCCGGGATGGCCTCGTCCACGGCCTTCATGAGCTCGAGGACCGAGTTGCCCCACTCCTTGTCGCCCTCGAGGGCCTTCAGAGCGGAGACCTTGACGACCGGCAGGTCGTCGCCCGGGAACTCGTACTCGGAGAGGAGCTCACGCACCTCGAGCTCGACGAGCTCCAGGATCTCCTCGTCGTCCACCATGTCGGCCTTGTTCAGGGCGACGACGATGTACGGAACGCCGACCTGGCGGGCCAGGAGCACGTGCTCCTTGGTCTGCGGCATCGGGCCGTCGGTGGCCGCGACCACGAGGATGGCGCCGTCCATCTGCGCCGCACCCGTGATCATGTTCTTGATGTAGTCCGCGTGACCGGGGCAGTCGACGTGGGCGTAGTGACGCGTCTCGGTCTGGTACTCGACGTGCGCGATCGAGATCGTGATACCGCGCTGGCGCTCCTCGGGAGCCTTGTCGATCTGGTCGAAGGCCGAGGCCTCGTTCAGCTCGGGGTACGCGTCGTGCAGCACCTTGGTAATGGCGGCCGTGAGGGTCGTCTTACCGTGGTCGATGTGACCGATGGTGCCGATGTTGACGTGCGGCTTAGTCCGCTCGAACTTCGCCTTCGCCACTGGGGTCCTCCTGTGGAGTGGTTCTGTACGCCTTACTCATCGGCGCCAGGTGATCTTTGCTGGAAAGCCCGGGTGCCGGGGGCATTCCGCCGGGTTCACGACGGAATGCCCCATGCAGGCTCCGGGGTCAAGCCTAAAGCGTGAGAACGGGGTCCGTTAAACGGAGTAGTCCGTTACTCGCCCTTGGCCTTCGCGATGATCTCCTCGGCGACGTTCCGGGGAACCTCGGCGTAGGAGTCGAACTGCATCGAGTAGCTTGCGCGACCCGACGTCTTGCTGCGGAGGTCGCCGACATAGCCGAACATCTCCGAGAGGGGCACGAGGCCCTTCACGACGCGGGCACCCATCCGCTCCTCCATGGCCTGGATCTGGCCACGGCGGGAGTTGATGTCGCCGATGACCTCACCCATGTAGTCCTCGGGCGTGGTGACCTCGACGGCCATCATCGGCTCCAGGAGCACGGGCGAAGCCTTGCGCGCGGCTTCCTTGAACGCCTGCGAACCGGCGATCTTGAAGGCGAGCTCGGAGGAGTCGACCTCGTGGTAGCCACCGTCGATGAGCGTGACGCGGACGCCCGTCATCTCGTAGCCGGCCAGGATGCCGAACTGCATGGCCTCCTGCGCACCGGCGTCCACCGACGGGATGTACTCCCGCGGGATACGGCCACCGGTGACCTTGTTCACGAACTCGTACGAGGCGTCGCCGTCCACGATCGGCTCGATCGCGATCTGCACCTTGGCGAACTGACCGGTACCACCGGTCTGCTTCTTGTGGGTGTAGTCCACGCGCTCGACGGTCTTGCGGATCGTCTCACGGTACGCGACCTGCGGCTTGCCGACGTTGGCCTCGACCTTGAACTCACGGCGCATACGGTCGACCAGCACCTCGAGGTGCAGCTCGCCCATACCACCGATGATGGTCTGGCCGGTCTCCTCGTCGGAGTGAACCTGGAAGGAGGGGTCCTCCTCGGCCAGGCGCTGGATCGCGACGCCGAGCTTCTCCTGGTCGCCCTTCGACTTGGGCTCGATGGCGACCTGGATGACCGGCGCCGGGAAGTCCATGGACTCCAGGATCACCGGGTTCTTGTCGTCGGACAGCGTCTCACCGGTGGTGGTCTGCTTCAGGCCCATGACGGCGACGATGTCACCGGCGCCCACCGACTCGATCTCCTCACGCTTGTTGGCGTGCATGCGGTAGATCTTGCCGATGCGCTCCTTCTTGCCCTTGACGGGGTTCAGCACGGCAGTGCCGGACACCAGGCGGCCCGAGTAGACCCGGACGAAGGTGAGCTTGCCGAGGTGCGGGTCGCTCATGATCTTGAAGGCGAGCGCGGCGAGCGGCTCGTCCTCGGACGGCTTGCGCTTGACGACGACCTCGGGGTCCTTGACGTCGTGGCCCTCGATGGCCTCGACGTCGAGCGGGGTCGGCAGGTAGCGCACGACCGCGTCGAGCAGGGGCTGGACGCCCTTGTTCTTGAACGCGGTGCCGCAGAACACCGGGGTGACCGTGGTGTCCTCGGACTTGCCGGAGGCGATGGTGATGCGACGGATCGCGGCGTACAGCTGCTCCTCGGTGGGCTCCTGGCCCTCCAGGAACAGCTCCATGATCTCTTCGTCGTTCTCCGCCACGCCCTCGACCAGCTTGCCGCGCCACTCCTCGGCGGCCTCGGTGTGCGTGGCCGGGATGTCGACGGTGTCGTACATCTCGCCCTTGGCGGCCTCGGCGGACCACACGAGCGCCTTCATGCGGACCAGGTCCACGACGCCCTTGAAGTCGGCCTCGGCACCGATCGGGAGCTGCATGACGAGCGGCTGGGCGCCCAGACGGTCCGAGATCATCTCCACGCAGCGGTGGAACTCGGCGCCGGTACGGTCCAGCTTGTTCACGAAGCAGATACGCGGCACGCCGTAACGGTCGGCCTGACGCCACACCGTCTCGGACTGCGGCTCGACACCGGCGACACCGTCGAACACGGTCACGGCACCGTCGAGCACACGCAGGGAGCGCTCCACCTCAACGGTGAAGTCGACGTGCCCCGGGGTGTCGATGATGTTGATCGTGTAGTCGTTGTCCTCGAGCGGCCAGTGACAGGTGGTCGCAGCAGACGTGATCGTGATGCCACGCTCCTGCTCCTGCTCCATCCAGTCCATCGTGGCGGCGCCGTCGTGGACCTCACCGATCTTGTACGAAACGCCGGTGTAGAACAGGATCCGCTCGGTGGTGGTCGTCTTGCCCGCGTCGATGTGGGCCATGATCCCGATGTTGCGGACCTTGGCCAGGTCAAGTGAAGTGGTAGCCATAAGGCTTCAGTCTTCTCTCGGTCTCGATGTGGGTAGCGACTACCAGCGGTAGTGCGCGAAGGCCTTGTTGGACTCGGCCATCTTGTGCGTGTCCTCGCGCTTCTTCACAGCGGCACCGAGGCCGTTGGAGGCGTCGAGGAGCTCGTTGAGCAGACGCTCGGTCATGGTCTTCTCGCGACGGGCGCGGGAGTAACCGACCAGCCAGCGCAGCGCGAGGGTGTTGGCCCGACCGGGCTTGACCTCGATCGGCACCTGGTACGTCGCACCACCGACACGGCGGGACTTGACCTCGAGGGTCGGCTTGATGTTCTCGAGAGCGCGCTTCAGCGTGATGACCGGGTCGTTACCGGTCTTCTCGCGCAGACCCTCCATGGCGCCGTAGACGATGCGCTCGGCGGTGGAGCGCTTGCCGTTCAGCAGCACCTTGTTGATCAGGGAGGTCACCAGAGGAGAACCGTAGACCGGGTCGATGATGACCGGGCGCTTCGGGGCGGGGCCCTTACGAGGCATTCTTACTTCTCCTTCTTGGCGCCGTAGCGGCTGCGGGCCTGCTTGCGGTTCTTCACACCCTGGGTGTCAAGCGAACCGCGGATGATCTTGTAGCGAACACCCGGCAGGTCCTTCACACGGCCGCCGCGCACGAGCACGATGGAGTGCTCCTGCAGGTTGTGCCCCTCACCCGGAATGTAAGCGGTGACCTCGATCCCGCTGGTCAGACGCACACGCGCGACCTTACGCAGGGCCGAGTTCGGCTTCTTCGGGGTGGTCGTGAACACACGCGTGCAGACGCCACGACGCTGGGGCGAACCCTCGAGTGCGGGCGTCTTGTTCTTCTCGACCTTGTCCTGCCGGCCCTTCCGGACCAGCTGCTGGATCGTAGGCACTACTTCTCCGGTTTCTGTGTGCCGAATGGTGAAGCTAACCTGGAACGTCTCCGACCCACGCGGTCGGGTGTGTCGAAGCCGCGAACCCCTGCCGCGAGGCGGAGGAAAGCGCGGATTGCGGTGGCCGGTCACGACCCTCACTGCGGTTGAAGGCACGCACGAGGGCCAGGGCACACCCCAGGCACAAGGTCTGAGCGTACCTATCGCATTCGCTGCGGTCAAAACAAATGCGCGGGACCGGCAGCGGCACCCGGCTCGCCCCGTTTCCTCCCGACCCGCACACGGCGCCTCCACGCCCCTGGGAGCACCTACGCGGTGACTCACCGCCGTCCCGGCGCGTCAGGCCCGCGGGCCCCGGCGTCTCAGGCCCGTGGGCCCCAGCGCGTCGGGCCCGCAGGCCCAGGCGCCTCAGGCCCGCGGGACCGGAACGCGCGCCCCGCCGGGGGCGGGCGCGGCGGCCGCCCGTGGTTCCGGCGGGCCGACGGAACCACACGCGGACGCGCCGGACGCCTCGGACACGCAGGACGCACCGCTCGCGTCGGACGCGAGGCCGTCCGGGTCGCCGTGACCGTCGGCGGCGGCGGGCTCGGCGGAACGCTGCGGCCGATCCGTGGCGGCGTCGGCGGCGGGCTCGGCCCGTCGGTCCGAAAGCCCGTCCGGGACGGCGTCCGGGGCGGGGGCGGTGCCCCGGGCCGGTGCGGCCCGTGCCGCCGATGCAGGCGGTGCGGCCGATGCAGTCGGTGACACCGGTGCAGCCGGTGCAGCCGGTGCAGCCGGTGCAGCCGGTGCCGCCGGTGCAGCCGGTGCCGCCGATGCCGCCGTGTCGTCGCGGACGAAGTACGTCGGACGGTTCTGCACGGCCGTGTATATGCGGCCGACGTACTCGCCGAGCAGGCCCACGCAGATCAGTTGCACCGCGCCGATGAAGACGATGCCGGTGAAGAGCGACGTCCAGCCCGGCACCGTGCGGCCCAGTGCGAAGGCGGTGAGGGTGTAGACGAGCAGCGCCAGGCAGACCACGAAGGCGCCGGCGCCCAGCCAGGTGGCCAGCCGCAGCGGGGCCGCGGAGAAGCCGGTGACGCTGTCGACCGCGAGGCGGATCATCCGGCCCAGCGGATACTTGGTGCGGCCCGCGGTGCGCGGAGCGCGCTCGTACGTCACCCGCCCGCTCGGGAAGCCCAGCCAGGGCACGAGGAGCCGGTAGACCCGCTGCTGGTCCGGCAGGGCCTTCAGGGCATCCACCGCGGCCCGGCTGAGCAGCCGGAAGTCGCCGGCCTGCGCGGGGACCGACGGGCCCGCCAGGCGCCGCATGAGGCGGTAGTAGAGGCCCGCGCTCCAGCGCTTGAACCCGGTGTCGCTGCTGCGGTCGGCACGGACGCCGTACACGATGTCGAGCCCCTCCGCGCGGGCCAGCGCCAGCATGTCGGGGATCTTCTCCGGCGGGTCCTGGAGGTCGGCGTCCAGGCTCACCACGTAGGCCCCGGACGCCCGGTCCAGGCCGGCGGTGAGGGCGGCCTGGTGGCCGGAGTTGCGCCGCAGCGCGACCACGCGCAGTTCCGGCCAGCCCAGCCGGAAGGCGGCGAGCAGTTCCGCCGTACGGTCGCCGCTGCCGTCGTCCACCGCCACGACCTCGTGGGGGACGCCCAGCTCCGTCAGGACCGGCCGCAGCCTGCTGACCAGCGCGGGCAGGACCTCTTCCTCGTTGTACATCGGAATGACGACCGACAGCACGATCGGTTCGTGCAGTTCCTCGTCCCGTCCCTCGGGCACCGCGCCTCCCCTCCCCTCCCCCGAACATCGAGCACAGATGTGCGACTCTTGTGCGATCTTATGGCAGCAATTGACGGTTGAGGGTGGACTGAGGGGGATGACAGCCATGGACACGGCTGCCGACGACACGGTGACCGACGGATCGCGCGGCGCACCGGACGGGCAGCCCGACGACCGCCTGGAACGCTCCTGGCGGACCTGGCTTACCCGGCGTACATGGCGTCCGACGTTGCCCGACGGCGCCCGCCCCTACCTGCCCGCGCTCGTCCTCTACGGCGTCACGAAGCTCGTCGGCCTCGCGGTCTTCGCCTCCCTGCTGGAGTACGCCGGCGACTACAAGGGGAAGAACCCGCGCTTCGGCGGCGGCGCCCACTGGTGGGACGTCCTGGCCACCTGGGACGGCTGGTGGTACCTCCAGGTCGCCGAGCACGGCTACAGCCCCTCCCTGGTGCGGCTCGGCGGCGACGGCCTGTTCACCGTCCAGCAGAACTCCGTCGCCTTCTTCCCGCTCTACCCGGCGCTGATCCGCATGGTCTCGGAGACCACGGGCCTCGGCCTGTACGGCTCCGGCATCCTCGTCTCCGTCGTCTCGTCGTTCGTCGCGGCGGCGGGCATCTTCGCCGTGGTCCGCCTCGTCGCCGGAGCCCGCGCGGGCACCGTCGCCGCGGGGCTGTGGGCCGTGGCCCCGGGTGCGGGCGTCGAGTGGGCGGTGTACTCCGAGTCCCTGTTCGTCGCCATCGCCGTCTGGGCCTGCTACGCCGTGATGACCGGCCGCTGGGTGACGGCCGGGCTGCTCGCCTTCACCGCGGGCCTGAACCGCCCCACGTCCGCCGTGCTCATAGGCGCCGTGGGACTCGCCGCGCTGGTGACGCTCGCCCGTCCGGCCGGCCGGCGCGAGCACGGGGTACGCGGCCCGGTCTACGCCATGATCGTGGCGCCCCTGGGCCTGCTCTCCTACATCGCCTGGGTCGGCTACCGCACCGGCGAGGCCACGGCGTACTTCACGCTCCAGCGCGAGGGCTGGGCGCACTTCTTCGACTACGGCGCCTACACCCTGGACGTGCTGCGCAACCTCGCGGTGGGCAAGGGCGACTACCACTTCGCCTTCTCCACCCCGGACCTGCTCTCCCTCCAGCTGGTCCAGGCGCTGCCCTTCCTCATCGCCCTGATGCTGCGCAAGAAGCCCCCGCTGGTGCTCGTCGCGTACACCCTGGCGACCATCATCACGGTCCTCGGCACCCAGCAGATGTTCGGCAACACGATGCGCTACCTGCTGCCCGCCTTCCCCCTGCTCCTCGCCCCCGCCGCGGCCCTCAGCCGCCTGAAGCTCCCGAGCCTGGTGGTCTTCTTCTCCACCGCCGCGCTCGCCTCCGGCTGGTACGCCCACTACGTCATCTTCGAGCTGGGCGTGCCATAGCCCTCCCCGCACACACGCCGAAGGGCGGCCACCCCGTGGGGGTGACCGCCCTTCATGCGATCAAGCGACAGCTCGCTTACTGGTTGTACGGACCGTAGTCGTAGTCCTCCAGCGGAACGGCCTGGCCGGAGCCCGTGCCGAACGGCGAGTAGTCGATGTCGTCGTAGCCGACGGCCGAGTACATCGCGGCCTTGGCCTCCTCGGTCGGCTCGACCCGGATGTTGCGGTAGCGGGACAGACCCGTACCGGCCGGGATGAGCTTACCGATGATGACGTTCTCCTTGAGGCCGATGAGGCTGTCGGACTTGGCGTTGATCGCCGCATCCGTCAGGACTCGGGTCGTCTCCTGGAAGGAGGCGGCCGACAGCCAGGACTCCGTCGCCAGCGAGGCCTTGGTGATACCCATCAGCTGCGGACGACCGGAGGCCGGGTGACCGCCCTCCTGGACCACACGACGGTTCTCGGTCTCGAACTTCGTACGCTCGACCAGCTCGCCGGGCAGCAGCTCGGCGTCGCCGGACTCGATGATCGTCACGCGGCGCAGCATCTGCCGGATGATGATCTCGATGTGCTTGTCGTGGATCGACACGCCCTGCGAGTTGTAGACCTTCTGGACCTCGCCGACCAGGTGGACCTGGACGGCACGCTGACCCAGGATGCGCAGCACGTCGTGCGGGTTGGTGGCACCCACGGTGAGCTTCTGGCCCACCTCGACGTGATCGCCCTCGCCGACCAGGAGACGGGCACGCTTCGAGATCGGGAACGCCGTCTCGTCGCTGCCGTCGTCCGGGGTGACGACGAGCTTCTTGGTCTTCTCGGTCTCCTCGATCCGCACGCGGCCGGAGGCCTCGGAGATCGGGGCGACACCCTTCGGGGTACGGGCCTCGAAGAGCTCGACGACACGCGGCAGACCCTGGGTGATGTCGTCACCGGCCACACCACCGGTGTGGAAGGTACGCATCGTCAGCTGGGTACCGGGCTCACCGATGGACTGGGCGGCGATGATGCCGACCGCCTCACCGATGTCGACCAGCTTGCCGGTGGCCAGCGAGCGGCCGTAGCACATGGCGCAGGTGCCGACCTGGGACTCGCAGGTCAGGATCGAACGGGTCTTGACCTCCTCGACGCCGTGGGCGACCAGGGCGTCGATCAGGACGTCACCGAGGTCGACGTTGGCCGGCGCGATCACCTTGCCGTCGATGACGACGTCCTCGGCGAGCATGCGGGCGTAGACGCTGGTCTCGACGTCCTCGGTCTTGCGCAGCGTCCCGTCCGCGTCGCGCGAGGCGATCGGCAGCTTGAGGCCGCGCTCGGTGCCGCAGTCCTCCTCGCGAATGATGACGTCCTGGGAGACGTCGACCAGACGACGCGTGAGGTAACCCGAGTCGGCGGTACGCAGAGCGGTGTCCGCCAGACCCTTACGGGCACCGTGCGTGGAGATGAAGTACTCCAGCACGGACAGGCCCTCACGGAAGGAGGCCTTGATGGGACGCGGGATCGTCTCGTTCTTCGCGTTCGACACCAGACCACGCATACCGGCGATCTGACGCATCTGCATCATGTTGCCTCGTGCGCCCGAGTTCACCATCATGAAGATCGGGTTGGTCTTCGGGAAGTTGTCGTTCATCGCCTCGGCGACCTCGTTGGTCGCCTTGGTCCAGATCGCGATGAGCTCCTGCGTGCGCTCGTCCTTGGTGATCAGACCGCGCTCGTACTGCTTCTGGACCTTCTCGTCCTGCGCCTCGTAGCCCTTGACAATCTCCTTCTTCGCCTCGGGAACGACGACGTCGGAGATGGCCACGGTGACGCCGGAACGGGTCGCCCAGAAGAAGCCGGCCGCCTTCAGGTTGTCGAGCGTCGCCGCCACGATGACCTTCGGGTACCGCTCGGCGAGGTCGTTGACGATCTCGGAGAGCTGCTTCTTGCCGACCTCGTAGTCGACGAAGGGGTAGTCCTCGGGCAGCAGCTCGTTGAAGAGCGCGCGGCCCAGCGTGGTCTTCAGGGTGAAGGTGTCACCCTGCTGCCACTCCGGCTCACCCTCCTCGCGGGCCGGGGGCTCCCAGCCGCGGGGCGGGATGGTGCCCACCGGGAAGCGGATGTCGACCTTCGACTGGAGGGACAGGTCGCCCGCGTCGAACGCCATGATCGCCTCGGCGGCGGAACCGAAGGCACGGCCCTCACCCTTGAGGTCGCGGCCCTCGCCGTCGGTGGTGAGGAAGAACAGACCGAGGACCATGTCCTGGGTCGGCATCGTCACCGGACGGCCGTCGGCCGGCTTCAGGATGTTGTTCGAGGACAGCATCAGGATGCGGGCCTCGGCCTGCGCCTCCGCGGACAGCGGCAGGTGCACGGCCATCTGGTCACCGTCGAAGTCCGCGTTGAACGCGGTGCAGACGAGCGGGTGGATCTGGATGGCCTTGCCCTCGACCAGCTGCGGCTCGAAGGCCTGGATGCCGAGGCGGTGCAGCGTGGGCGCACGGTTCAGCAGAACCGGGTGCTCCGCGATGACCTCTTCAAGGACGTCGTACACGACCGTGCGGCCGCGCTCGACCATGCGCTTGGCGCTCTTGATGTTCTGCGCGTGGTTCAGGTCGACCAGGCGCTTCATCACGAACGGCTTGAAGAGCTCCAGCGCCATGGCCTTGGGCAGACCGCACTGGTGCAGCTTCAGCTGCGGGCCGACGACGATGACGGAACGCGCCGAGTAGTCGACTCGCTTACCGAGCAGGTTCTGACGGAAACGGCCCTGCTTGCCCTTGAGCATGTCGCTCAGGGACTTCAGCGGGCGGTTACCCGGACCGGTGACCGGGCGACCACGACGACCGTTGTCGAAGAGGGCGTCCACGGCCTCCTGGAGCATGCGCTTCTCGTTGTTCACGATGATCTCGGGCGCACCGAGGTCGAGAAGGCGCTTCAGGCGGTTGTTGCGGTTGATCACGCGGCGGTACAGGTCGTTCAGGTCGGAGGTCGCGAAGCGGCCACCGTCCAGCTGCACCATCGGACGCAGGTCCGGCGGAATGACCGGCACGCAGTCGAGCACCATGCCCTTGGGGCTGTTGCTGGTCTGCAGGAACGCGGAGACGACCTTGAGGCGCTTGAGCGCACGGGTCTTCTTCTGGCCCTTGCCGGTACGGATGATCTCGCGGAGGCGCTCGGCCTCCTCGTCGAGGTCGAAGGACTCCAGGCGCTTCTGCAGGGCAGCGGCACCCATGGAGCCGTCGAAGTAGGTGCCGAAGCGGTCGCGCAGCTCGCGGTAGAGCAGCTCGTCGCCCTCCAGGTCCTGGACCTTGAGGTTCTTGAACCGGTTCCACACCTCGTCGAGGCGGTCGATCTCGCGCTGCGCACGGTCGCGCAGCTGCTTCATCTCACGCTCGGCACCCTCGCGCACCTTGCGGCGCACGTCGGCCTTGGCACCCTCGGCCTCCAGCTCGGCCAGGTCGGTCTCGAGCTTCTTGGCCCGGGCCTCCAGGTCCGAGTCGCGGCGCTGCTCGACCTGCTGGCGCTCGACGGAGACGTGGGCCTCCAGCGAGGGCAGGTCGCGGGTGCGGCGCTCCTCGTCGACGTACGTGATCATGTACGCCGCGAAGTAGATGACCTTCTCGAGGTCCTTCGGCGCCAGGTCCAGCAGGTAGCCCAGGCGCGACGGGACGCCCTTGAAGTACCAGATGTGGGTGACGGGGGCGGCGAGCTCGATGTGGCCCATCCGCTCACGGCGCACCTTGGCGCGCGTGACCTCGACGCCACAGCGCTCACAGATGATGCCCTTGAAGCGGACGCGCTTGTACTTGCCGCAGTAGCACTCCCAGTCCCGGGTCGGACCGAAGATCTTCTCGCAGAAGAGTCCGTCCTTCTCGGGCTTGAGCGTGCGGTAGTTGATCGTCTCGGGCTTCTTGACCTCGCCGTGGCTCCACTGACGGATGTCGTCAGCGGTGGCCAGACCGATCCGGAGCTCGTCGAAGAAGTTGACGTCGAGCACTATGCGTCAATCCCTCTCAGGGTTGTAAGTCTTGGGGTCTGAAACGGGGGTCCTGGGGCCGGCCGGAGGCTCAGGGATCTTCGTCGCTGAACCTCCGGACCGGACTCCCGTCAGACCTCTTCGACGCTGCTCGGCTCGCGCCGGGACAGGTCGATGCCGAGCTCCTCCGCAGCGCGGAAGACGTCCTCGTCGGTGTCACGCATCTCGATGGACATGCCGTCCGAGGACAGCACCTCCACGTTGAGGCACAGGGACTGCATCTCCTTGATGAGCACCTTGAAGGACTCGGGGATGCCGGGCTCTGGGATGTTCTCGCCCTTGACGATGGCCTCGTAGACCTTCACGCGGCCGGTCACGTCGTCGGACTTGATGGTCAGCAGCTCCTGGAGGGCGTACGCGGCGCCGTAAGCCTCCAGCGCCCACACCTCCATCTCACCGAAGCGCTGGCCACCGAACTGGGCCTTACCACCCAGCGGCTGCTGGGTGATCATCGAGTACGGACCGGTCGACCGGGCGTGCAGCTTGTCGTCGACCAGGTGGTGGAGCTTGAGGATGTACATGAAGCCGACGGAGATCGGCTCCGGGAACGGCTCGCCGGAGCGGCCGTCGAACAGCCTCGCCTTGCCGGACGGGAGCACCATGCGCTCGCCGTCGCGGTTCGGGATGGTGTGCTGGAGCAGACCGGCCAGCTCGTCCTCACGCGCACCGTCGAAGACGGGGGTGGCGACGTTGGTGCCGGGCTCGACCTTGTCGGCGCCGATGGCCTGGAGGCGCTCGGCCCACTCCTCCGCGAGGCCGGAGACGTCCCAGCCGCGGCTGGCGAGCCAGCCGAGGTGGATCTCCAGGACCTGTCCCGGGTTCATTCGGGACGGGACACCCAGCGGGTTGAGGATGATGTCGACCGGGGTGCCGTCCTCCAGGAACGGCATGTCCTCGATCGGGTTGATCTTGGAGATGACGCCCTTGTTGCCGTGACGGCCGGCGAGCTTGTCACCGTCGGTGATCTTGCGCTTCTGCGCGACGTAGACGCGCACCAGCTGGTTCACACCGGGGGGAAGCTCGTCGCCCTCTTCGCGGTCGAAGACGCGGACGCCGATGACCTTGCCGATCTCGCCGTGCGGCACCTTCAGCGAGGTGTCACGGACCTCACGGGCCTTCTCACCGAAGATCGCGCGGAGCAGGCGCTCTTCCGGCGTCAGCTCGGTCTCACCCTTGGGCGTGACCTTGCCGACGAGGATGTCGCCGGCGACGACCTCGGCACCGATGCGGATGATGCCGCGCTCGTCGAGGTCGGCGAGGACCTCCTCGGAGACGTTCGGGATGTCCCGGGTGATCTCCTCGGGGCCGAGCTTGGTGTCACGGGCGTCGACCTCGTGCTCCTCGATGTGGATCGAGGAGAGGACGTCGTCCTGCACGAGGCGCTGCGACAGGATGATCGCGTCCTCGTAGTTGTGACCCTCCCACGGCATGAACGCGACCAGCAGGTTCTTGCCGAGCGCCATCTCGCCGTTCTCGGTGGCCGGACCGTCGGCCAGGACCTGGCCCTCGATGATCCGGTCGCCCTCGGCGACGATGACCTTCTGGTTGACCGAGGTTCCCTGGTTGGACCGGGAGAACTTGGCCAGGCGGTACGTGATGTACGTGCCGTCGTCGTTGGTGGTGGTGATGTAGTCCGCGGAGACCTCCTGGACCACACCCGCCTTCTCCGACTTGACCACGTCGCCGGCGTCGGCGGCGGAGCGGTACTCCATGCCGGTGCCGACCAGCGGGGACTCGCTCTTGATGAGCGGCACCGCCTGACGCATCATGTTCGCGCCCATGAGGGCACGGTTGGCGTCGTCGTGCTCGAGGAACGGGATCATGGCGGTCGCGACCGACACCATCTGGCGCGGCGAGACGTCCATGTAGTCGACGTCGTCACCGGGGACGTAGTCGACCTCTCCGCCACGGCGGCGGACCAGGACGCGGGCCTCGGAGAAGCGCATGTCGTCGTTGAGCGTGGCGTTGGCCTGCGCGATGACGAAGCGGTCCTCCTCGTCGGCGGTCAGGTAGTCCACGTCGTCCGTGACCTGGCCGTCGACGACCTTGCGGTAAGGCGTCTCGATGAAACCGAACGGGTTGATCCGGCCGTACGAGGCGAGCGAGCCGATCAGACCGATGTTCGGGCCTTCGGGCGTCTCGATCGGGCACATGCGGCCGTAGTGCGACGGGTGAACGTCGCGGACCTCGAAGCCGGCCCGCTCACGGGAGAGACCACCCGGGCCGAGGGCGTTCAGACGACGCTTGTGCGTCAGCCCCGACAGCGGGTTGTTCTGGTCCATGAACTGGGACAGCTGGCTGGTGCCGAAGAACTCCTTGATGGAGGCGACGACCGGCCGGATGTTGATCAGGGTCTGCGGCGTGATCGCCTCGACGTCCTGGGTGGTCATGCGCTCGCGCACGACGCGCTCCATACGGGCGAGACCCGTACGGACCTGGTTCTGGATCAGCTCGCCGACGTTGCGGATGCGGCGGTTGCCGAAGTGGTCGATGTCGTCGGTCTCGACGACGATCTCCCGGCCCGACTCGCCGACCGTCTCGGTCTCACCGGCGTGCAGCTTCACCAGGTACTTGATGGTGGCGATGACGTCGTCGGTGGTGAGCACGCCGGCGTCCAGCGGCTCGTCCGCGCCGAGCTTCTTGTTGACCTTGTAGCGGCCGACCTTGGCGAGGTCGTAGCGCTTCGGGTTGAAGTACAGGTTCTCCAGAAGCGTCTGCGCGGCCTCACGCGTGGGGGGCTCGCCCGGACGCAGCTTGCGGTAGATGTCGAGCAGCGCGTCGTCCTGGCCCTGGGTGTGGTCCTTCTCCAGAGTGGCGCGCATGGACTCGTACTCGCCGAACTCCTCGAGGATCTGCTCGGTGGTCCAACCGAGGGCCTTGAGGAGGACGGTCACGGACTGCTTGCGCTTGCGGTCGATGCGCACACCGACCATGTCGCGCTTGTCGATCTCCATCTCCAGCCAGGCCCCCCGGGACGGGATGATCTTGGCGGAGAAGATGTCCTTGTCGGACGTCTTGTCGATGGAGGAGTCGAAGTAGACACCCGGCGAACGGACCAGCTGCGACACCACGACACGCTCGGTGCCGTTGATGACGAAGGTGCCCTTGTTGGTCATGAGCGGGAAGTCGCCCATGAAGACCGTCTGGGACTTGATCTCGCCGGTCTCGTTGTTGGTGAACTCGGCGGTGACGAAGAGCGGGGCCGCGTACGTGAAGTCGCGGTCCTTGCACTCGTCGATGCTGTTCTTGGGGGGCTCGAAACGGTGGTCGCGGAACGTCAGCGACATCGACCCGGAGAAGTCCTCGATCGGCGAGATCTCCTCGAAGATCTCTTCCAGACCGGACTTGGTGGGGACGTCCTGACCGGACTCCAGAGCCGACTCGACGCGAGCCTTCCACGCGTCGTTGCCGAGCAGCCAGTCGAAGCTCTCGGTTTGCAGCGCGAGAAGGTTCGGAACCTCGAGGGGCTCCTTGATCTTTGCAAAGGAGATGCGCAGCGGGGCGGTGCTGGCAGCGTTGTTCGTATTCGCGGTCGAGGCATTGCGCGAGGCGGCCAAGAGGGGGTCCTTCCGAGGGCTCGGACTCACTACGCGCGTACCGGCCCCTCTTCCGTGCACGAAGACAGGGGGCGCCTGATGTGGCTGTAAAGCCAGGTCAGGCATGCTCTGGTCGTCGGTGCTCGGGCGAGGGCAGACCCCTGGTGACGGGCAGGGGGCAACTAACAGGCAGCGCAAAGGGTCAGTGTAGCCACATGGCACACTGATGTCCAGTGCGGGTCTCGATGACCGTGTTCGCTCCTCGTTGTTCTCACCACCTGCGGCAAGGCCTCGCCCTCAACGCACCGTGATACTGCCCTCTTCGCCGTGGATCCATGCCTCGGATTCGGATCCGTGTGACGACGCGTCCTGAGAATCGCGCGCTGCGTGCGGTTCGTCAAGGCCCCCCTTGCCCGAACCGCCTGCCGCCTGGGGCTCTCAGGGCCCCGGCGACGGCACGACGAAGATCACCATACTCTTCGCCGTCGCGCGTGCAAGGCAGCCGCCGCCGGTCCCCCGGATACGCCGAAGAGCGACCACCCGGATGGATGATCGCTCTTCGGTGCTGTGGCGTTACAGATCCTGACGGATCCGTGGAGCCTTCGCGGTCTTACTTGACCTCGACCGAGGCGCCGGCGCCCTTGAGGGACTCGGCGGCCTTCTCGGCGGCGTCCTTGGCGACCTTCTCGAGGACGGGCTTCGGGGCGCCGTCCACGAGGTCCTTGGCCTCCTTCAGACCCAGGGAGGTCAGCTCGCGCACGACCTTGATGACCTGGATCTTCTTGTCGCCGGCACCGGTGAGGATGACGTCGAACTCGTCCTGCTCGGCCTCGGCCTCGACCGGGGCGCCCGGGGCGGCGGGGCCGGCCACGGCGACCGCGGCGGCGGCGGTGACGTCGAACTTCTCCTCGAAGGCCTTCACGAACTCGGAGAGCTCGATGAGGGTCATCTCCTCGAACTGGGCGAGCAGGTCGTCCTGGCTGAGCTTCGCCATGATGGCGGTCCTTCCACTAATTCGGCAGGTGCCGGATGTACGGGGTGAGGCGGGCGTACGTCGGGCCCGCGTCGACCCTCACCTCATGCGGTTATGCGGCGAGGATCGGAAAGCGAGCCGAATTACTCGGCACCGCCCTGCTCGTCCTGCTTGGCACGGAGCGCGTCCACGGTGCGGACGAGCTTCGAGGGAAGCGCCTGGAAGAGCTGCGCAGTCTGGGACTGCTTGCCCTTGAAGGCACCCGCCAGCTTGGAGAGCAGAACCTCGCGGGACTCGAGGTCCGCAAGCTTCTTGATCTCGTCGGCGGACAGCGCCTTGCCGTCAAGGACACCGCCCTTGATGACGAGATTCGGGTTGTCCTTGGCGAAGTCGCGCAGACCCTTCGCCGACTCCACCGGGTCACCGGTGACGAAGGCGACGGCCGTCGGACCAGCGAAGAGCTGGTCGTCGAGCGTGATCCCGGCCTCGTTGGCCGCAATCTTGGTCAGCGTGTTCTTCACCACGGCGTACTGGGCGTTCTCACCGAGCGACCGGCGCAGCGTCTTGAGCTGCGCCACGGTGAGACCGCGGTACTCGGTCAGCACAGCGGCGTTGGAGCTGCGGAACTTGTCCGTCAGCTCGGCAACCGCGGCAGCCTTTTCGGGCGTCGCCATAGAGCCTCGGCCTCCTTCCGGGTGATTCGGACCGCGCGGACCCGAAGGAGGACTGGGGAAAACGAAACGCCCCGGCGCAGGCGCACGGGGCGTGGCTCGACCGTTCGTCATCCGCACGGGGCGGGGACTTCCGGGAGCTCATCCACAGTCACCTGCGCGGGTCGTCCGCAGTTCAGCGGATCCTTCGGCCACCGTGTCCTCTTTCGAACACACGGCAACGACCAGCGGTCTTTGGCTTCTGGGGAAGCGTACGTGAACGGGGCAGTGTCAAGCAAATCCGCCCGTACGGCGACTCAGCCCTGCTGGGACTCCTGCATCATCTCGGCCAGGTCGACGGTGTCCTTGGCGGGCGGGGCGGTGACCTTCACGGGCTCGTTGAAGCCGAGGAAGGTGACGGTCATGTCCAGCGGGCCCTTGTCGGCGTCGCCGCGCATGCGGAACTGCTTGGTGCGGTCGTCGCCGTCGATCCACATGTCCATCGTGAGCTTGTCGACGCCCATCTTCTCGTACTGCTCGATGCTCTTCTGGCGCTTCTCCCGGGTGTCCTTGTCCTCGTCCCCGATGGACTTCTCCAGGTCGGCGAGGGTGACCGTGCCCTTGTAGTGGGTGGTCTTCACACCGTCGACGGTCTCGGTGCCGGCCTTCTCCACGTCCTTGGCGCCGGTGAGGAAGGTGGACTCGGTCGCCGGGTTCTTGTCGGCCTGGGAGGCGCCGCCGAGCTGGTTCAGCTCCTTGTCGGCACCCAGCGCGGCCAGGTCGAACTTGATCCAGCTCTTGCCGTCCATCTCCTTGGCCGCCTCGGCGCCGCCGCCGATGTACATGGCCTTGTCGACGAGCCGGATCTCCGCCTTGGCGTCGGCGCCCTGGTCGAGTGCCGTCATCTTCATGCTCATCGCGAGCGTGGGCTTGATCTGCATCTCGGCCTCGGCCTTGACCCGGCCCTCCTCCGGGGCCCGTCCGGTCATGCGGTAGCGGAGGGAATCGATCTCCTCCGTGTTCTTCGCCGCCTTGGCGACGGCCGCCGCCGGCGTCATCTTCGGGGACTCCTCGGCCCCGTCACCCTTGGAGCAGCCCACCGCGCCGGCGGCGAGCAGCAGCGCGGCCAGCCCGGCACCCACGGGCATGCGCACGGAAGTCTTCATGGAGTCCCCCCACGGAACACAGAAAGAAACAGCCTTTACACAGCAGGACGCGAGCGTACCCAAGTCGGTTCGAACGGTCTTGTGAATTCTGTGGATCAGCTGCCCTCCCAGCCGCCCTCCTGCGCCTTCAGGAGTTCCTTGAAGTCCGCGGTGTCGGCGGCCGGAGGACGCTCGGCGGAGACGGCGACGCCGTAGTCGCTGTAGTACGCGGTCTGGCTCAGCTCCCCGGTCTCCGTCCGCCCCCGCTCGACCTTCTTGACCAGCAGGTCCCGGTCGTCGACCCAGATGTCGACGGTCTGCGCGGTGGCGCCGCCGATCGTGCCGGTCCAGTGCGTGGTGCGTCGGCCGCGGGTCGTCTCCTCCCCGACCTTGCGTACGTCGTCGGAGGCGAGCAGCCGCTTCACCGCCTCGTGGGGCGTGGTCTTGCGCATCTGGTCCGCGAAACCGGCGCCCGCGCCGTCGCCGAGGCTCTCCAGGTCGGCGTAGACGTACTTGATCCAGTGTCTGCCGCCCACGCGGTCGGCGAACGCGTCGCCCATCCGGGCGTAGTAGGCGTCGGGCAGGTACCGGGCCTCCATGGCGGTGGTGCCGAGCCGGCGCATGGTCTCGGCGGTCGTGCCGCCGGTGTACGTGATCGTCAGGGTGCCGGTGAGGCCGTCGCGCCAGCCGAGGGCTCCGTCGGCGGCCAGGGACAGCTCGCGGCCCATGACGGTCGTGGACTCGACCCTTGCCGAACCCGCACGTCCGGTGGCCCGCTCGACGGAACGCAGCGACTGCTCCGACCGGTCGGTGGCGCCGGTGGAGTCGGTCGGCCCGTCGGCGGAGGTGCAGGCGGTGGCGCACGCCAGCGCGGCCGTCACCGCGATCGAGGCGACCGTATGGCGTGCCGTCGCGCCCGTCATACGCCCACCCCTTGTCCCCGTGTGCCCCCGCGCGCGATTACGCGCTGCCCGCACGCTAACCCAGCGTTTGGACACCCGTACGGGAAAAGGGAACGGGCCCCGCACCTCGGAAGGTGCGGAGCCCGTGAACCGGTTGGGCGAGCCGTGGGCTCAGACCGCCGCCGGGTCCTCCTCGACGAGGAGGTTGCGGGTGCGGTTGGAGTCGATCGGAATGCCGGGGCCCATCGTGGTGCTGATGGCGGCCTTCTTGATGTAGCGACCCTTGGCGGCGGACGGCTTCAGACGGAGGATCTCCTCCAGCGCCGCGGCGTAGTTCTCCACCAGCTGGGTGTCGTCGAAGGACGACTTGCCGATGATGAAGTGCAGGTTCGAGTGCTTGTCGACGCGGAACTCGATCTTGCCGCCCTTGATCTCGGTCACGGCCTTGGCCACGTCCGGGGTCACGGTGCCGGTCTTCGGGTTCGGCATCAGACCACGCGGGCCGAGGACGCGGCCGAGGCGGCCGACCTTGCCCATGAGGTCCGGGGTGGCGACGACGGCGTCGAAGTCCAGACGGCCCTTCGACACCTCGTCGATCAGTTCGTCGGAGCCGACGATGTCGGCGCCCGCGGCGGTCGCGGCCTCGGCACGGTCACCGGTCGCGAAGACCAGGACCCGGGCGGTCTTACCGGTGCCGTGCGGGAGGTTCACGGTGCCACGGACCATCTGGTCGGCCTTGCGCGGGTCGACACCCAGGCGGAAGGCGACCTCGACGGTGCCGTCGAACTTGGTCGTGGAGGTCTCCTTGGCGAGACGGACGGCCTCGAGCGGGGCGTAGAGCTTGTCCCGGTCGATCTTGGCGTCCGCAGCGCGGAGAGACTTGCTGCGCTTGCTCACTACTGCTCCTGTTGGCTTCTGAGGAGTCGTGGTGCGGGCCGAGCAGGCCCTGCCACTACTACTGCTGTCTTACGGGGGTGGAGGTCAGCCCTCGACCGTGACGCCCATGGAACGCGCGGTGCCGGCGATGATCTTCTCGGCGGCGTCCAGGTCGTTGGCGTTGAGGTCGGGCATCTTGGTGGTGGCGATCTCACGGACCTGGTCGCGCGTGATCTTCGCGACCTTGGTCTTGTGCGGCTCGCCGGAGCCCTTCTCCACGCCCGCGGCCTTGAGGATCATCTTCGCGGCCGGCGGGGTCTTGGTGATGAAGGTGAAGGAGCGGTCCTCGTAGACCGTGATCTCCACCGGGATGACCCAACCGCGCTGCGACTCGGTCGCGGCGTTGTAGGCCTTGCAGAACTCCATGATGTTGACGCCGTGCTGACCCAGCGCGGGGCCGACCGGCGGAGCCGGGTTCGCGGCACCGGCCTGGATCTGGAGCTTGATGAGCCCCGTGACCTTCTTCTTCTTGGGAGGCATTCCGGGTCCTCTGTTCCTATGTCTCTTTCCTGATGCCAAAAGGCAACCGCACTACCCTAACGGGTATATCAGCGCGGCTAAAAACCGAGCAGGTCAGACCGGCTGCGGGAGCCTGTCTGACCCGTTCGGTGGCTTGGGACGCCGAAGGCGCTAGTTCTTCTGGATCTGGTCGAAGCTCAGCTCGACCGGGGTCTCGCGGCCGAAGATCTCGACGAGGCCCTTCACCTTCTTCGAGTCGGCGTTGATCTCGTTGATCGTGGCCTGCAGCGTCGCGAACGGGCCGTCGGTGACGGTGACCGAGTCGCCGACCTCGAAGTCCAGCACCTGGACCTCGACCTTGCGCTGCGGCGCCGGCTTGCCCTCGGCCTCGGCGGCCTCGCGGGCGGCCTTCTCCTCGGCCTCCGGGGCGAGCATCTTGACGATCTCGTCCAGCGTCAGCGGGTACGGGTCGTAGGCGTTGCCGACGAAGCCGGTGACGCCGGGGGTGTTGCGGACGACACCCCAGGACTCGTTGGTCAGGTCCATGCGGACGAGGACGTAGCCGGGCAGCTTGTTCTGCCGGATCGTCTTGCGGTCGCCGTTCTTGATCTGGACGACCTCTTCCTGCGGCACCTCGGCCTGGAAGATGTAGTCCTCGACGTTGAGCGAGACGGCGCGCTGCTCGAGGTTGGTCTTCACGCGGTTCTCGTAACCGGCGTACGTGTGGATCACGTACCACTCGCCGGGCAGGACGCGCAGCTCCTGGCGGAGCTTCTCGATCGGGTCGATCTCGGGCTCGGGCTCCGCGGCCTCGGCGGTCTCCGCGTCGGCGTCCTCGGCCTCCGCGTCCTCGCCCGCCTGCTCGGCGGTCTCGTCCTGGGCCTCGGCGGTCTCGTCCGCGTCCGCGACGACGGCGTCGTCGGCAGCCTCGGCCTCGGCGGAGGCCTCGGTGTCCTCGTTGTCGGCGCCCTCGACGATGCCGGGCTCGTCCTCGACGGACTCGACCGGCTCGATGGCGTCGTTCACGTTCGGGTCAGACACGGTGGCTGCTTCTTCCTGGATACATAGGGGTGGAACACGCGAAAGGGGCGCCGGGTACCTCGGCGCCCTTCGCTCTCGACTCAGCCGAAGACGTACTTGGCGGCGTGAGAGAAGCCATAGTCAATCAGAGTCACCAGGCCGATCATGATGACCACGAAGATGATCACGACGGTGGTGTACGTCGTCAGCTGGTTGCGGGTCGGCCAGACGACCTTGCGAAGCTCCGCGACGATCTGGCGGTAGAAAAGCGCGAGGCGCTTCAGCGGGCCCTTCTTGGCGCGCTTGCCGCCCTTGCGCGACTTCTTCTTGGAGTCCGGCGCCTCGTCCTGGGCATCAGGCATGTCGATGGAGCCCACGGCGTCCGTCACTCGTCCTCACCTGATTCCGGGTCGTGGCCGTGCCGCGCCCGGTTGGAGCCGCACGGCGGTGCATTGCTGTACGTACATGCGCACACATCCTGGCGAAGGTGTGTGTAGCAGGGCCGGAGGGACTTGAACCCCCAACCGCTGGTTTTGGAGACCAGTGCTCTACCAATTGAGCTACGACCCTTTGTGTGTCCCCAACGTACCGCATCCGCCCGGATGCTTGGTGTGCACCGAGTGGGCGCGGACCGCTGAAGGCCAACGAGGTGAGAGTGTACGTGCTCGGGGGCCGGGCGTCGAACAGAAAGGACGCGTGGGAGGCTCTGCCGGGTCGTCTTGGCCGAAGATCGCCCTGGCCGCGGGGTGGATCCGGGACGTTTCCGCGGCGGATCCGGACTGTTGTTCAGGCGTTTGCCCCGTCCTGTCCCGGCGCCGTCCGGCCTCTGTCTCGCCTCCCTCTCGCCTCCCTCTGGCCTCCGTCTCGCCTCCGTCTCGCCTCTGTCTCGGCTCCGTTCCGTCCCGTTGAGTGCTGTTCAGTCCGTGAAACCCGTGTGCCCGGGAAGTTTCCGGTCTGGAACGATGGGCCCATGAGCGCTGCAACCCCTCCCACCGAGCGCCGGGTCTCCGCCCGAGTCGGCGCGATCTCCGAGTCCGCCACCCTCGCCGTGGACGCCAAGGCCAAGGCCCTCAAGGCCGCCGGGCGTCCGGTGATCGGCTTCGGCGCCGGTGAGCCGGACTTCCCGACCCCGGACTACATCGTCCAGGCCGCCGTCGAGGCCTGCCAGAACCCGAAGTACCACCGCTACACGCCGGCCGGCGGGCTGCCCGAGCTGAAGGCCGCGATCGCCGCGAAGACGCTGCGCGACTCCGGCTACGAGGTCGACCCGTCGCAGATCCTGGTCACCAACGGCGGAAAGCAGGCCATCTACGAGGCGTTCGCCGCGATCCTCGACCCGGGCGACGAGGTCATCGTCCCGGCGCCGTACTGGACGACGTACCCGGAGTCGATCCGGCTGGCCGGCGGTGTCCCCGTCGAGGTCGTCGCCGACGAGACGACCGGTTACCGGGTGAGCGTGGAGCAGCTGGAGGCCGCGCGCACCAAGAAGACGAAGGTCGTCCTGTTCGTGTCGCCGTCGAACCCGACGGGTGCCGTGTACAGCGAGGCCGAGACCGAGGCGATCGGCCAGTGGGCCGTCGAGCACGGTCTGTGGGTGCTGACCGACGAGATCTACGAGCACCTCGTCTACGGCGACGCGTTCTCCGTCTCCATGCCCGCGCTGCTGCCCGAGCTGCGCGACAAGTGCATCGTGGTCAACGGTGTCGCGAAGACGTACGCGATGACCGGCTGGCGGGTCGGGTGGGTCATCGGCCCGAAGGACGTCGTCAAGGCCGCGACGAACCTCCAGTCGCACGCCACGTCCAACGTGTCCAACGTGGCCCAGGCGGCGGCGATCGCCGCGGTCTCCGGCGACCTGGACGCCGTGGCGAAGATGCGGGAGGCCTTCGACCGGCGCCGTCAGACCATCGTGCGGATGCTCAACGACATCGACGGCGTGCTGTGCCCGGAGCCCAAGGGCGCGTTCTACGCGTACCCGTCGGTGAAGGCGCTCCTCGGCAAGGAGATCCGCGGCAAGCGTCCGCAGGACACGGTCGAGCTGGCCGCGCTGATCCTGGAGGAGGCCGAGGTCGCGGTCGTGCCCGGCGAGGCGTTCGGCACGCCCGGGTACCTGCGGCTGTCGTACGCGCTCGGGGACGAGGACCTCGTCGAGGGCGTGAGCCGGATCCAGAAGCTGCTCGCGGAGGCGCGGGACTGACCGCGCTCGCACAAAGAAACAGGGCTCCCCGGAACGTTCCGGGGAGCCCTGTTTCTTTGTGCGAGCAAGACCACGTACGGGGAAAGTGCTGTCGGGCCGGGCGTGTCGTGCGGCAGGATCACGGAATGCTGTGCTCTTCAGGGGGACACCCCCCGAACCCCCCGCGTGTACGTGATGTCTCTGAACTGCCGAAGGCCCATCTCCACCTGCACTTCACCGGGTCGATGCGGCCCGCGACCCTGCTGGAACTGGCCGACAAGCACGGCGTGCGTCTGCCCGAGACGCTGACCGAGGCGCTGGGCCGCGGGGAGTCCCCGAAACTGCGGGCGACGGACGAGCGGGGCTGGTTCCGCTTCCAGCGGCTGTACGACGCGGCGCGGTCGTGCCTCCAGGAGCCGGAGGACATCCAGCGGCTGGTCCGCGAGGCCGCGGAGGAGGACCTGCGGGACGGGTCGGGGTGGCTGGAGATCCAGGTGGACCCGACGTCGTACGCGCCGCGGCTGGGCGGGCTGATTCCGGCGCTGGAGATCATCCTGGACGCGGTGGAGACGACCGTGCGGGACACCGGGATCGGGATGCGGGTGCTGGTCGCCGCGAACCGGATGAAGCATCCGCTGGACGCGCGGACGCTGGCCCGGCTCGCGGTGCGGTACGCGGGCCGGGGCGTGGTCGGGTTCGGGCTGTCCAACGACGAGCGGCGGGGCATGGCCCGGGACTTCGACCGGGCGTTCGCGATCGCGCGGGACGGGGGGCTGCTGTCCGCGCCGCACGGGGGTGAGCTGACCGGGCCACTGTCCGTGCGGGACTGCCTGGACGACCTGGAGGCCGACCGGATCGGGCACGGGGTGCGGGCGGCGGAGGATCCCCGGCTGATGAAGCGGCTGGCGGACCGGCAGGTGACGTGCGAGGTGTGTCCGGCGTCGAATGTCGCCCTGGGCGTGTACGAGAAGCCGGAGGACGTACCGCTGCGCACCCTGTTCGAGGCGGGGGTGCCGATGGCGCTGGGCGCGGACGACCCGCTGCTGTTCGGGGCGCGGCTGGCCGCCCAGTACGAGATCGCCCGGGACCACCACGGGTTCACGGACGCGGAACTGGCGGAACTGGCACGCCAGTCGGTGCGGGGGTCGGCCGCGCCGGAGGATGTGAAGGGGAGGCTGCTGGCGGGGGTGGACGACTGGCTGACCGAGTAAGGAGGGGTCGTCTCGCGTTCGGTGGTGGTGTGGCGGGGCCCGTCCCGCCCGCGCGCCGGGCGGCGGTTCAGCAGATGCCCGCGAGCAGCGTCCGGACCAGTCGCCGCGCGAAGTCGTCCACCGGTGGGCGGCCGCCGCTCCGCGTCGCCTCGTATGCGAACGCCCGCTGCGAGCAGGCGCCCAGCAGGAGCGACGCGGCGGCGAAGGTGTCCGCGTCGGCGCGAACGCGCCCCGCGGCCTGCTCGGTGCGCAGGTAGGCGTCGAGGCCCTCGATCGGCAGGTGCGGCCCGGTGCCGAGCTCCCGCATCGCGTCGTCGTGCCGTCGCTTGAGCTCCGTCTGGGCGTACAGCGAGGCGGCGATCGGGAAGCTCTGCTCGTAGAAGAGCGCGGCCTGGCGGGTGATCTCCGTGAGGTTCTCCTCCAGTGAGGCACGGCCCGGCTCCGTGGCGAGGCCGTGCAGCAGAGGGGCCAGCCGCGGCAGCCGTTCGGACAGGACGCGGATGAAGAGCTCTTCCTTGCTCGCGAAGTGCTTGTACAGCGCGGCCTCGGAGCAGTCGGCTCCCTTGGCGATCTCCTTGGTGGTGGCGCGGGCCAGCCCGACGGTCAGCATCAGCTCGTGGGCGGCGTCCAGGATGCGTTCCCGGGCCGGCTTGGCGGACGGCATGGCTGCTCCAGTCGGGGCTTGACGTGTGGGTGAGTACTTACTCACCCTAGTGGAGGGGCGGGTGAGTGAGTACTCACCCACCCGCCCCCTCCCCCAGAGCGCAGTCTTCACCAGAGCGCAGCCACGACCCGCCGTGCGGAACGGAGTACGCCATGAAGCTCACCGTCTTCGGTGCCACTGGAGGCATCGGCCAGGAGGTCGTCCGGCAGGCACTCGACGCCGGGCACCAGGTCACGGCCGTCGTACGGGACCCGGCGCGGCTGTCCGTCACCGGCGAGCGCCTGGAGGTGTTCCGCGCGGATCTGAGCGACCCGGCGGCGTTGCGGCCGGCGGTGGCCGGGCGGAACGCCGTGCTGTCCGGGCTCGGCGCACGTCGCCGCGCCGACGCCGGGATCGCGACCAGGCTGACCCGGACGGTACTCGGCGCGATGGAGGCGGAGGGCGCGCGCAGGCTACTGGTCGTCAGCGCCGCCCCGGTCGGGCCCGAGCCGCAGGAGTCCGCACTGCTGGACCGGGGCGTGCGGGGCGTCGTGTCCGCCGTTCTGAAGGACATCTACGCCGATCTGCGCGCCATGGAGGCCGAGTTGGCGCTCAGCGCCACCGACTGGACGGTCGTCCGGCCGCCGCGGCTGCAGGACAAGCCGCTGTCCGGCCGGTACCGGACGGTGGTCGGCGGCTTCCCGTCCAAGGGCCGTGTCATGGGCCGCGCCGACGTCGCCCACGCGATGCTCGCGATGACCGGGGACGCGGGGACCGTGAAGCAGGGTGTGGGTATGGCCTACTGATGCCCTGGGCTTCGGCTAGAGGCTGACGCCGACCGTCACCGGTTCGTTGACCAGTGTGACGCCGAAGGTCTCGCGGACGCCGGTGACGACCTCGCGGGCCAGGGCGAGCAGATCCTCCGTGGTCGCGTCGCCGCGGTTGGTGAGGGCGAGGGTGTGCTTGGAGGAGATGCGGGCGGGCCCGGTGCCGTAGCCCTTGGTGAAACCGGCCTTGTCGATCAGCCAGGCCGCGGAGGTCTTGATGCGGCCCTCCCCGGCCGGGAAGGCGGGCGGCTCGGCGCCGGTACCGAGGCGCTCGTCCACGCGCGCGCGGAACGCGGCGAACTCCTCGTCCGTGAGGATCGGGTTCGTGAAGAACGACCCGGCCGACCAGGTGTCGTGGTCCTCGGGGTCCAGGACCATGCCCTTGCCGGCGCGCAGCTTCAGCACGGTTTCACGGGCTTCGGTCAGCGGGACCCGCTCGCCGGGTTCCACGCCGAGGGCGCGGGCCGTCTCGGCGTAGCGGAGGGGCGTGGAGAGCCCGTCGGCGTTCTCCAGCTCGAAGCGGACGCGCAGGACGACGTACCGCTCGGGCTCGGCCTTGAAGCGGCTGTGGCGGTAGGAGAAACCGCAGTCGCTGTTGGTGAGGGTGACCGTCTCGCCGGATCTGCGGTCGTACGCGGTCACCTCGGTGATCGTCGAGGAGACCTCCTGGCCGTACGCGCCGACGTTCTGGATGGGGGTCGCGCCCGCCGAGCCGGGGATGCCGGCCAGGCACTCGACGCCGGCGAGTCCGGCCTCGACGGTGCGGGCGACGGCGTCGGTCCAGAGCTCGCCGGCCGCCAGCTCCAGCGTCGTGCCGTCGAGGGAGAGGCCGCGCGTGGCGATGTGCAGGGCGGTGCCGTCGAAGCCCTTGTCGCCGATGACCAGGTTGGAGCCGCCGCCGATGAGCAGCAGGGGCGTGCCGGTGTCGTCGGCCTCGCGGACGGCGGCGATCACCTCGGCGTCGGTCGTGGCCGTGACCAGCCGGGTGGCCGGTCCTCCCAGCCGGAAGGTGGTCAGCGGGGCGAGGGGGGCGTCGTGGAGTTCCTGCACGCGCTCAAGACTACGAGACGGCACCGACAGCCCGGAGCAACGGGAAACGCCCCGACCGGTCGGCCGGGGCCTCCTCATGTCCGGCCACGCCCGGCCCTCACCTCAGGCGCTCCCGTACCTCCGCCCAGCTCACCGGGAGCTCGTCGCTCGGTGCCGGCCAGGAGGCGAACTTCGAGTCCCGCATCTGCGCGGACAGCCCGCGGGAGGTCGGCGCGTGGGTGCCGGAGTGCGCGAAGGTCTTGAGGGCCTCGGGCGACTCCCAGGCGGACACCGTCCAGAAGGTCCGCTTGAAGGGCTCCGCCTTCAGGGAGGCGCCGTACGCTCCGGGCGCGCCCCTGACCTGACGCCACACGCCCGGCGTGCGCGCCAGGAACTTCAGCGCTCCCCACAGCGTGCGGGTCTCGAAGCGGGAGGCGAAGACGTGCACCTCGGCGGCCCGCGGCGGCCGGTTCGGCACGGTCCAGGGAAGGGTGGCATGCCGGCTCCTTTCGTTTCCGCTTTCGTTTCTGCTTTTGTTCCTGATGTCGTTTCTGCTTTCGTTTCTCTGCTTCTCGCGTGGCGTGCGGTCAGCGGGAGGCCGCCTCCCCGGTCGTGACGAGCGCGGGTTCGGCTGTCGGTGCCGGTCCGGTCCCGGGCCCGTCGGTGGACGCGTGGTCGTCCCGGCGGCGGCCCGGGATCAAGAGGGCCGCGAAGCCTCCGAGGGCCACCACGCCGGCGCCCACCGCGACCGCGGGCCGCAGCCCGTCGACGAAGGACTGCCCGGACTCGTAGCCGCCCTGTGCCGCGAAGATCGAGCCCATGATCGCGATGCCGAGCGCGCCGCCCACCTCGCGCAGGGCGTTGTTCGCGCCCGACGCGATGCCCTGCTCCTTCGGGACGACGCTGGACATCACCAGGGCGGAGGCGGGGGCGAAGAACAGGGCCATGCCGATTCCACTGATGATCAGACCGGGCAGCTGGCTGCCGTAGGAGGCGTCGACCGTGATCACGTAGGCGAGATAGCCGAGGCCGGCCGCCTGGAGGAAGAGTCCGGCGGCGACGACCGGGCGCCCTCCGATCCGGTCCGAGAGGATGCCGGCGATCGGAGCGACCAGCATCGGCATCCCGGTCCAGGGCAGCATGCGCAGGCCCGCCTCGGTGGGGCGCCGCTCCTCTGCGCTCACTAACTACGTCAAGAGCGGCCGCCTCCTCCGCTCGCCGCCGGCACAGGACGTCGTAGGTCAGTCGTCACAGGACGTCGCAGGTCAGTCGTCACAGGACGTCGTAGGTCAGGTGGGTCGCGGTCGACGTCCGGGTCACATCGCGCTGCACCAGCGTGCGCGGCGCTCCGCCGGTGAACAGCGGCGTTCCGGCGCCCAGCACGACGGGCGCGAGGTGCAGGGACAGGCCGTCGACCAGCCCGGCGTCGAGCGCCGAGCCGATCGTGGCACCGCCGCCCATGAGGACGACGTCGAGGTCCTCGGCGCTGTCCGACGACGCCGCCTCGGCGCGCTCCCGCGCGGCGGTGAGGGCGTCGGGCAGACCGGTGGTGACGAACGTCCAGTCGAGGTCGGTGAGTCGCATCGACTCCGGCGGCGAGCTCGTCACGACGACGAACGCGGGCTTGCCGACCTCCCCGGCGCCGTAGCCGGACGTGTCGTCCCAGCCGTTCGGCCCGTCGACCAAGTCGAAGAGCCGGCGGCCGAGAACGACGGCACCCGAGCGCGCGGTCGCCTCGCGCAGGATCCGGCGGTCGTCGGGATCGTCGGAGAACGCCCAGGTGTGCAGTGCCTCCCCGCCGGCGCCCAGACCGCTGTCCGGGCCGGGGTCGGGTCCGGTGACGAAACCGTCGAGGGAGATCGAGATGTCAGCGATGATTCGGGTCATACAGGGCAGACCCGATCCAGCACCCGGATTCATCGCTCACGCGTGAAACGGGTGCCGGACGGACCGGCGGCCGGCCGCCCCTGTCGCTTCCCCGGGGAAGCCCGGTAAGCCGAAGAGCCAACCGGACATCACGACCGGCCACCCGGTCTCAAGCGAGTCGTACGACCGCCCGGGACATCCCGAGGACCTTCTGGCCGGCGCTGGTGGCCGTGAGGTCGACGCGGACGGTGTTGTCGTCGAGCTTGGCCGCGACCTTGCCGCTGACCTCGATCACTGCACCCTGGTCGTCGTTCGGGACCACGACGGGCCGGGTGAATCGGACGCCGTACTCCACGACCGCGCCCGGGTCGCCGAGCCAGTCGGTGACCACGCGGATCGCCTCGGCCATGGTGAACATGCCGTGCGCGATGACGTCCGGCAGGCCGACCTCCTTGGCGAACTTCTCGTTCCAGTGGATCGGGTTGAAGTCGCCGGAGGCACCCGCGTACCGCACGAGCGTGGCGCGGTCCACAGGAAAGCTCCGCGCGGGCAGTTCGGTGCCGACCTCGACGTCGCTGTAAGCGACCTTCGCCGTCATGGGATGCTCACGCCTCCTCGGCCGCGCGGGCCACGAGCTTGGTCCAGGCGGTCACGACGTGCTCGCCGGCCTCGTCGTGGACCTCGCCTCGGATGTCCAGGATGTCGTTGCCCGCCATCGACTTGATCGCCTCGATGGTCGAGGTCACCGTGAGCCGGTCACCGGCCCGCACCGGACGGACGTAGGCGAACTTCTGGTCGCCGTGCACCACCCGGCTGTAGTCCAGGCCGAGCTGCGGGTCCTCGATGACCTGACCGGCCGCCTTGAACGTGATCGAGAACACGAAGGTCGGCGGAGCGATCACATCCGGATGGCCGAGCGCCTTCGCGGCCTCCGTGTCCGTGTACGCCGGACTGGCGTCACCCACCGCCTCCGCGAACTCGCGGATCTTCTCCCGGCCCACCTCGTAGGGCTCGGTGGGCGGATAGGTCCGCCCCACGAACGACTGGTCGAGCGCCATGGGCTCGCAACCTCCTGCTGCTCTGTGCGGCTGTGGGTGCCGTCTCGGGCCCCGCTGAACAAACGACACGAGGCCGCCCCCAAACCTCGGGGACGGCCTCGTGTACGAGCCTGTTTCTATCGCGTTTCGCGGTGCGCGGTGTGCGCGTTGCAACGCGGGCAGTGCTTCTTCATCTCCAGTCGGTCCGGGTTGTTACGCCGGTTCTTCTTGGTGATGTAGTTCCGCTCCTTGCACTCCACGCAGGCCAGCGTGATCTTCGGGCGGACGTCGGTGGCAGCCACGTGAGTGCACTCCTTGACGAACGGATTGATGGTATTAACGCAAGAAAGAGTAGCCGATTGAAGGACCGACCCCGCAATCGGCTACTGAGAGTAGCGGTGACCGGACTTGAACCGGTGACACAGCGATTATGAGCCGCTTGCTCTACCGACTGAGCTACACCGCTGTGATGCGATCGGGCCCCGCCTCGCGGCGGGAACCTCTCACACCAGAGCCCCAATACGGAATCGAACCGTAGACCTTCTCCTTACCATGGAGACGCTCTGCCGACTGAGCTATTGGGGCGAGCGATGAAGACATTACACGGTCGCCCGCCGTTCGCCCAAATCCGTTTCGCCGCCCCTGCCCCAGCCCGTCCCCCGTCCCGTCCCCGGGCCCGCCGGCCTTGCCGCGCGTACGCCCCGGGGGCCTCCGGCGGGGCCTCCGAAGGGGCCTCCAGCGGTCCCTCCCACGGGCCTTCGGCACGGCAGACCGCGCCGGTACGACTATTGCGCTCCTCCGCGCCACGGACTGATCACCGTCCTAGGCTCGACTCACTCTGCGTGATCTTGCGTCCCCCACTGCGCAGTCCCGAGCCCAGAGGAGCGCGATGCCCGACAGCCAGCCGCAGCCGCCCCACTCGCCCTCCCCCTCGGGCCCCGCCGACCGCGGCTCGCTCCTGCTGTCCGGGGCGCGGCTCACCGACGGCCGGACCGTGGACGTACGGCTGTACGGCGGGCGCATCGAGGCGGTCGGCACGGCCGGCAGCCTGACGGCGGCCCGCACACCCGGCCCCGGCGCCCGCGTGGACCTCACCGGCTACCTGCTCCTCCCCGCCCCCGCCGAACCCCACCTCCACGGCGACACGGCGCTGACCGCCGACGCCCCCGGCCCCGTCTCCCACGACCCCCAGGACGTCCAGCGCCGGGCCACCGAGGCCGCCCTGCTCCAGCTGGGACACGGGGCGACCGCGCTGCGGGCACACGTGCGCGTGGGCGACGTCGCGGGGCTGGGCGCGCTGACCGCCGTGCTGCGGGCGCGGCGGTCGCTGCGCGGGCTGACGGAGCTGACCGCGGTGGCGATGCCGAGGCTGCTGACCGGGGTGGCCGGGGCCGACGGGCTGACGATGCTGCGGGACGCGGTCAGGATGGGCGCGGACGTGGTGGGCGGGTGTCCGGACCTGGACCCCGATCCGGCCGGGTACGTGGAGGCGGCCCTGGAGGTCGCCGCCGAGCACGGCTGCCCGGTCGACCTGCACACGGACGCCGCCGACCCGGCACGGCTGGCCCGGCTGGCGGCGATGGCGGGCGGGCTGCGCCCCGGAGTGACCCTCGGCCCCTGCGACGGGCTGGGCCGGCTGCCCGCCGACGCGGCCTCCCAGACCGCCGACCGGCTCGCGGCGGCCGGGGTGACGGTGGTGTGCCTGCCGCAGGGCGCCTGCGGCGCGGTCGACCACCGCGACGGCACCGCTCCGGTACGGCTGTTGCGCGCGGCCGGGGTACGGGTGGCCGCCGGGAGCGGTGCGCTGCGGGACGTGTCCAACCCGGTCGGGCGCGGTGACCCCCTGGAGGCGGCCTACCTGCTGGCCGCGTGCCACGGGCTGCGCCCCGAGGACGCGTACGACGCGGTGAGCACGGCGGCGCGGGCGGCCCTGGGGCTGCCCGAGGTGCGAGTCGAGGCGGGCTTCCCGGCCGAACTCCTCGCGGTACGCGGGGACCGGCTGGCGGGGGCGCTGTCACTGGCGTACAGCCGGATCGTGGTGCACCGGGGGCGCGTTGTGTCACGGACCAGCGCTGTGCGGGAGTACGGCGACTCGACGACCGCGACTGACCTGGGGCTGCCTCGGCAGGGGCGCGGGGGGCCTGCGGGGCGTGGGGAGGCCTCCTGACGGAGGGAGCGCGACGCGCACGTCCGGTGGATGCGGCCGAAGTCGTGCGGCGCGGGCGGCCGTCGGGGCGTACGGTCGAAGACATGCGCATTGTCATCGCTGGTGGTCATGGTCAGATCGCGCTGCGGCTGGAGCGCTTGCTCGCCGCGCGTGGTGACGAGGTGGCGGGCATCATCCGCAAGGCCGAGCAGGCCGACGATCTGCGTGCGGCCGACGCCGAACCGGTCGTGCTCGACCTGGAGTCGGCCTCGGTCGAGGAGGTCGCGGAGCGGCTGCGGGGCGCGGACGCGGCGGTCTTCGCGGCGGGCGCGGGCCCCGGCAGCGGAGCGGCCCGCAAGGACACGGTGGACAAGGCGGCGGCGGTCCTCTTCGCGGACGCCGCGGTCCGGGCGGGCGTACGGCGCTTCGTCGTCGTGTCCTCCATGGGCGCCGACCCGAGTCACCAGGGGGACGAGATCTTCGACGTCTACCAGCGGGCCAAGGGCGAGGCCGACGCGTACGTGCGCTCCCTGGACGCGCTGGACTGGACGATCCTGCGCCCCGGCGCACTGACGGACGACGCCGGTACCGGCCTCGTGCGCCTGGAGGCACACACCGGCCGCGGCCCCGTCCCGCGCGACGACGTGGCCGCCGTACTGGCGGAACTGGTCGACACCCCGGCCACGAACGGCCTGACCCTGGAGCTGATCAGCGGTTCCACACCCGTGTCGGTGGCGGTGAAGTCGGTGGCCGGGAACTGACGGCGGGGCGCGGGGCGCATGGGGTGCGTGAGGCGCGCCCCGGCACGCACAGTCAGAACAGCGGCAACTGCCCGGGGAAGTCGGGGACCACGTACCCGTCCAGGGACGGCTGCACCGCACCGCCGAGTTGCGCCGTGCGACGCGACCCCGGGCAGGAGACGAGCTCGCCGCTCTCCCGCGTCCCGGGCGGATCGTGACGCGCGTACCGCCCCGCGACGACGGCGATCTCGCGACGGCACTCGGGGCAGGTTCTGCGACGGGAGGACGAGACCATGTCCCCAGTCTGCCCGGCAGCACCCACAGCGAGAGCCCCTCTCTCGGGCCGACACATGACGAAGACCCCGTGACCTGCTGTTTGGGCAGGTCACGGGGTCTTTCGTTCCCGTGTGGCGGCGCCAGGATTCGAACCTGGGAAGGCTGAGCCGGCAGATTTACAGTCTGCTCCCTTTGGCCGCTCGGGCACACCGCCGGGGTTCGCTGCCCGTCGAACCGCCTTTCGGCGGCGCTCCGTGGCAACGACGTAAACAATACCTGATGTGGAGGGGTGCTTCGCCACCCGATTGATCGCCGCTCGGGGGGCGGCGGGTGACTAGGCTGGTCCGGATGCGGCCGAGGCCCCCTGCGGGCTCGCCGGCCGCCGTTGTACGCCGGTACGGACCCGATACGCGGCCCGACACGCACCCAGATACAAGGAGCCACAGGACATGGCCGACTCCAGTTTCGACATCGTCTCGAAGGTCGAGCGGCAGGAGGTCGACAACGCCCTCAACCAGGCCGCCAAGGAGATCTCGCAGCGCTACGACTTCAAGGGCGTGGGCGCCTCGATCTCCTGGTCCGGCGAGAAGATCCTCATGGAGGCCAACTCCGAGGACCGGGTGAACGCTGTCCTCGACGTCTTCCAGTCCAAGCTGATCAAGCGCGGCATCTCGCTGAAGGCTCTGGACGCGGGCGAGCCCCAGCTCTCCGGCAAGGAGTACAAGATCTTCGCGTCGATCGAGGAGGGTATTTCCCAGGAGAACGCGAAGAAGGTGGCCAAGCTCATCCGCGACGAGGGCCCCAAGGGTGTGAAGGCCCAGGTGCAGGGCGAGGAGCTGCGGGTCACCTCCAAGAGCCGGGACGACCTGCAGACCGTGATCGCCCTGCTGAAGGGCCAGGACTTCGACTTCGCTCTGCAGTTCGTGAACTACCGGTGATCTGCTGAGCCGACGACGCGGGCGATGAGGGTGGGCACCTACGGTGCGTGCTCTCATCGTCCGCCGTTCGACTGCCGTGGCCCCACCGCGTTCAGTCGCGCGAGTTGCCGAACAGGAGCCGGTAGGCGACCAGAAGCACCAGGGAACCGCCTATCGCCGCCGCCCACGTGGCACCGTCGTAGAAGTCCTTGCTGACCGGGTGGTCCAGCCAGCGGGCCGATATCCAGCCACCGATGAACGCCCCCGCGATGCCGATGAGGGTCGTGCCGACGAGCCCTCCCGGGTCGCGGCCCGGCAGCAGGAACTTGGCGATGGCTCCGGCCAACAGTCCGAGGATGATCCAGCCGATAACGGTCATGCCGTGAACCTGCCCTTTCTCGCTGTGCCCGCGCTGTCCCAGTGCTGTGGGCTCGTTCCTCCGCGCGTCTTCATGTACTGCTGGTGAGGAAGACGTTCCGGTTGCGCCCGGTGGTTGCGCTGATCACCGGGGCGCGGCCGGCCGCGGGGAGCATGTCGGGGCACCGAGAGCGGTGAAGAACAGGGCTGCTACCAGCCGGCCCGCTGCGTGGGGCCGGTGGCCGTGAACGGCTGGTCCGTCCGCACGATCTCGCGCCCCATCGGGAGCAGCGAGACCGGGATCAGCTTGAAGTTGGCGATGCCGAGCGGGATGCCGATGATCGTGACGCACAGCGCGATGCCGGTGACGACGTGGCCGATGGCAAGCCACCAGCCGGCGAGGATCAGCCAGAGCACGTTGCCGACGCAGGACGGCGCCCCCGCGTCGCGGCGCTCCACGGCCGTGTACCCGAAGGGCCACAGAGCGTAGACACCGATGCGGAAGGCCGCGATGCCGAACGGTATTCCGATGATCGTGATGCAGAGCAGCGCGCCCGCGACCAGGTAGCCGAGGAACAGCCAGAAGCCGCTGAGCACGAGCCAAATGACGTTGAGGATGGTCTTCACTGCTGACGACCTGCCATCTTTTCGAGTCGGGCGATTCGCTCCGCCATCGGCGGGTGGGTGGAGAACATCTTTGAAAGTCCCTGTCCCGGCCGGAAGGGGTTCGCGATCATCATGTGACTGGCGGTCTCGATCCGGGGCTCCGGGGGCAGCGGGAGCTGCTTCGTGCCCATCTCGAGCTTGCGCAGGGCGCCGGCGAGGGCGATCGGGTCACCGGTGAGCTGGGCGCCGGAGGCGTCGGCCTCGTACTCCCTGGAGCGGCTGATCGCCAGTTGGATGACGGTGGCGGCGAGCGGACCGAGGATCATGATGAGGAGCATGCCCAGCAGACCGGGTCCGTCATCGTCGTTGGAGCGTCCGATGGGGATCAGCCAGGCGAAGTTGACCAGGAACATGATCACGGAGGCCAGGGCACCGGCGACGGACGAGATCAGGATGTCGCGGTTGTAGACGTGGCTGAGTTCGTGTCCGATGACGCCGCGCAGTTCCCGCTCGTCGAGCAGGCGCATGATGCCCTCGGTGCAGCACACGGCCGCGTTGCGCGGGTTGCGGCCGGTCGCGAAGGCGTTCGGTGCCTCCGTCGGCGAGATGTAGAGGCGGGGCATGGGCTGGCGGGCCTGGGTGGAGAGCTCGCGGACCATGCGGTACAGCGCCGGGGCCTCGAACTCGCTGACCGGGCGTGCGCGCATCGCGCGCAGCGCGAGCTTGTCGCTGTTCCAGTACGCGTACGCGTTCGTGCCCAGGGCGATGAGGACGGCGACGACGAGCCCCGCTCGGCCGAAGAAGCTGCCGATGACGATGATGAGCGCGGACAGTCCCCCGAGGAGTACTGCGGTCCTGAGCCCGTTGTGCCGGCGGTGCACGGTACGCCCTCCAAGTGGTGCAGCAGGGGAACCCTTTGCTTGCTGGTGTCGCTCGCTGTGGTTGCTTCCTGGTCTCCGATGCCACCGGTGCCGTGGCATCACGTCCAGTGGACCCTTCTGTACTGGTCAACGCCAGGCGAGGGCCGCCAGTTCCCTGGCGCCCACGAGAGCGCGCTTGGTCCGGACGGGTGATGGCCGGCGGCGGGCGGCACACGCGCGTGGAGGACGGGCAGCGCACGCGCGCGTGCGCTAAGCGGCTGCGGCTGCGGCTGCGGCTCAGAAGAGTGCGGTGTCGGCGAAGCGCAGGATCAGCTGGGGTGCTCCCGAGAGGGCGACGGCGAGGACCGCGGTCACGGTGATCGCGGCCGTGAGGGGGACGGGGACGCGGTGCTTCACGGTCGCGCCCTCGGGCGCCCGGAACAGCAGGGCCGTCCACTGGAGGTAGTAGAACAGCGCGATGACGACGTTGACGGCCATGACGACGGCCAGCCAGCCGAGACCCGCGTCGACGGCCGCGGAGAAGACGGTGACCTTGGCGAAGAGGCCGATGATGCCGGGCGGCAGTCCGGCGAGGCAGAGCAGGAAGAACGCCAGGAGCAGGGCCGCCAACGGGTGGGACGCGTACAGGCCGCGGTAGTCGGCGACGCGGTTCATGGACTTCGTGCGGGCGACGAGTGCGGCCACCGCGAAGGCGCCGAGGTTCACCGCGGCGTACATGAGGGCGTAGGCGACGGTGGAGCCGATCGAGCGTTCGGGGGCGCCGGAGTAGGCGGCTGCGGCGATCGGGACGAGGAGGTAGCCGGCCTGGCCGACGGACGACCAGGCGAGCAGGCGTACCGCGCTGTACGCGCGCGTGGCCTGCTGGCGGAGGGCCCCGACGTTGCCGACGGTCATGGTGAGCGCGGCCAGCGCCGCGAGGGCCGGCCCCCAGACGTCGGCGTAGGACGGGAGGGCGATGACCGTGACGAGGATCAGACCGGAGAAGCCGACCGCCTTGCCGACCACGGACAGGTAGGCCGCGATCGGCAGGGGCGCGCCCACATAGGTGTCGGGCACCCAGAAGTGGAAGGGCACGGCGGCCGCCTTGAAGGCGAAGCCGACGAGGGTGAGGACGACGCCCGTCTGGACGAGGGTGGTGAGCTGCCCGTCGACGTGCTGGATGCGTTCGGCCACCTGGGTGAGGTAGAGGGTCCCGGTGGAGGCGTACACGAAGCTGATGCCCATGAGGCTGACCGCGGTCGCGGTAACCGACGACAGGAAGAACTTCAGCGCCGCTTCGGAGGACCGGCGGTCGCCCTGGCGCAGGCCCACGAGGGCGAAGGCGGGCAGCGAGGCGACCTCCAGGGCGACGATGAGGGTCGCGAGGTCGCGGGAGGCGGGCAGGAGCGCGGCGCCGGCCGCGGAGGAGAGCAGCAGGAACCAGAACTCGCCCTCGGGCAGCCCGCGGTCGGCGTCCTTCACGGCGGTGACCGAGAGCAGGGCGGTCACGAGGGCGCCGCCGAGGACCAGGAACTGGATGGCGAGGGTGAAGGTGTCCGCGGTGTAGCTGCAGACGTCGGCGTCGCCGGTAAGGCAGAACGTCGAGCGGTCGCCGTTCACCAGGGGCAGCAGCATGAGCGTGGCGGCGGCGAGTCCGGCGACCGACATCCAGCCGAGCAGCGACTTGCGGGCGTCCTTGACGAAGAGGTCGGTGACGAGGACGACGAGGCCTACGACGGCCGCGATGGTGGGCGGTGCGATGGCGAGCCAGTCGACGGACTGGACGAGGTTCTGGGCCAGTGGCGCCGCCACGACCTGGGCCGGGGAGCTCATCGGGTGCCTCCTGAGAGGAGCTGCTGCACGGCCGGGTCGGTCAGCCCGAGGAGGACCTTGGGCCAGAGTCCGGCGACGACGGTGAGGGCGACGAGCGGCGTCCAGGCGGCGAACTCGTAGGTGTGTACGTCGGCGAGCTTCGGGGCTTCCTGCGCTACGGCGCCCATGCAGACGCGGCGGACCACGATCAGCATGTACGCGGCTGTCAGCAGGGTGCCGAACGCGGCGACGGCCATGAAGGTGAGATAGGCGGGGCGACTGAGGTCGTCGTGGGGGTCGAAGGCGCCGAACAGGGCGAGCATCTCGCCCCAGAATCCGGCCAGGCCCGGCAGACCGAGCGAGGCGACCGCTGCGAAGGCGAGCAGGCCGCCGAGGCGCGGCGCCTTGCCGTACAGGGCGGCCCCGGTCTCCTCGGCGAGGGTGTCGAGGTCGGTGGTGCCGGTGCGGTCCTTGAGCGCGCCTACCACGAAGAAGAGCAGGCCGGTGATGAGGCCGTGGGCGATGTTGGCGAACAGGGCGCCGTTCACGCCGGTCGGGGTCATCGTCGAGATGCCGAGCAGGACGAAGCCCATGTGGCCGACGGAGGAGTAGGCGATGAGGCGCTTGAGGTCGCCCTTCGCGCCCCGTTTGGCGAGGGCCAGGCAGGCCAGGGAGCCGTAGATGATGCCGACGACCGCGAGGGCGGCGAGGTAGGGCGCGAAGGTCTGGAATCCGTCCGGTGCGACCGGGAGCAGGATCCGGACGAATCCGTACGTACCCATCTTGAGCAGGACACCGGCCAACAGGACCGAGCCGACGGTCGGAGCGGCGGTGTGGGCGTCGGGCAGCCAGCTGTGCAGCGGCCACATCGGGGTCTTGACCGCGAGCCCGATCCCGATCGCCAGAACGGCGATGACCTGCACGGATGTGGTCAGCGACCGGCCGTTGTCAGTGGCGAGTGCCACCATGTCGAATGTGCCCGCCGTGATTCCGATCAGGAGCAGGCCGAGCAGCATGACGACGGAGCCGAGGAGGGTGTAGAGGATGAATTTCCAGGCGGCCCCGGCCCGTCCCTCGCCGCCCCAGCGGGCGATGAGGAAGTACATCGGGATGAGGACCATCTCGAAGGCGAGGGAGAACAGGATCAGGTCGAGGACGGCGAAGGTCGCGAGGGTGCCGGACTCCAGGACGAGCAGCAGCGCGACGAAGGCCTTCGGGCTCGGGCCCGACGCCCGCGGCGTCAGCCGCTCATGTTGCTGCTTGAAGTACGAGTAGAGCGCGCAGAGGAAGGTCAGCAGCGCGGTCAGGACCAGCAGGGGGAGGGAGATGCCGTCGATGCCGAGGTGGATGCGCACGTCGAGTGCGGGGATCCAGCTGATGTCCGTGCTGGCCTGCATCTTCGACGGATGGTCGTGGTCGAAGCCGAGCACGAGGACGATCGCGGCGATGAGGACGGCGCCGGTGACGGTGACGCCGTGCCGGAGGACTGCCTGCTCGGGCGACTTCCCCTTCAGCCCGGGCGGAGCCGGCAGGAGAGCGGCGGCGGCGCCCAGGAGCGGGCCGACGACGATCAACGCCAGAAGGAACTGCATCACGGACTCGTTGATATCGATCACGCCTGCTCACGCTCCCGTGGCGACGAGGACGGCGGCGACCGTGAGGACGACGGTGCCGGCGAGCAGCGCGCTCACATAGGTCTGCACATTGCCGGTCTGGGCCCGGCGTACGGCGGTCCCGAGCCAGCGGGGCAGGGTGCCCGCCCCGCGCACGTAGGTGTCGACGACCTCGCGGTCGAGGAACCGGACGAGACTCGCGCCGGCCTGGACCGGACGGACGAAGAGGGTCGTATACACCGCGTCCAGGTGGAAGCCGACGGCCGCGTGCCGGTGCAGCGGCCCCAGCAGCAGCCGTCCGGGGTCCGACGGGTCGGGGGCGTAGGCGATGTCTCCGTAGGCGGGCTCGTGGCTGGCGATGGCCTCGGCCTCCACCAGGGCGGCGTCACCCTCCGGGTGGGCCGCGACGGCGCCCAGCGGGGTGCGGTCCGCGAGCGCCGTGGTGTGGCGCCAGGCGGCGTAGGTGACGATGCCGCCGACCAGCGCCACGCCCGTGCCGAGCACGGAGGTGGTGAGGGTGGGGGTGAGGTCGTGTCCGTCGAACCAGTCGGGCAGCAGGCGGAAGGCGAGTCCACCGAGGGCGAGTGAGGGGATGGCCAGGACCCAGAGCACGGCGTTCATGGCCACCGGCTGCCTGCCATGGTCGGGGGCCTCGGCGCCCCGCCCGCGGAAGGCCAGCAGCCACAGACGCGTCGCATACGCGGCGGTGAGCAGGGCCGTGAGCAGGCCGGCGACGAGGACGGTCCAGCCCGCGGCGCCGGGCGCGTGCTCGGTCTGGCCGGTGGCGACGTGTTCCGCGGCGACGAGGACGGACTCCTTGGAGAAGAAGCCGCTGAAAGGCGGGATCGCGGCGAGGGCCAGCAGCGCCACGGTCATCGTCCAGTAGGCGTCCGGAACGCGGTCGCGCAGGCCCCGCATGCGGGACATGGCGGCCAGCGAGTTGGTGCCGGCGGCGTGGATGATCACGCCGGCGGCGAGGAACAGCAGCGCCTTGAAGGCGCCGTGCGAGATGAGGTGGAAGACGGCGGCACCGCGGTCGCCGGCGGCGAGGGCGCCGGTCATGTAGCCGAGCTGCCCGATGGTCGAGTAGGCGAGGACGCGCTTGATGTCGTCCTGGGCGAGCGCGGCGAGCGCCGAGCCGACCATCGTGACCGCGGCCATGACGGCCAGGACGATCATCGCGGCCCGTGAGGCCTCGAAGAGCGGAAGGAGCCGGGCGACGAAGTAGACACCCGCGGCGACCATCGTCGCGGCGTGGATCAGCGCGGAGACGGGTGTCGGGCCCGCCATCGCGTCGGGGAGCCAGGTGTGCAGCGGGAACTGCGCCGACTTGCCCGCGACACCGGCCAGGAGCAGCAGGGCGATCAGCGTCGGGTGGTCGAGCGAGCCGTTCGCGACCGCGCCGAGGATCTTGGTGATGCGGAAGGAGCCGGCCTCGGTGGCCAGCGCCAGCAGGCCGATCAGGAAGGGGACGTCGCCGAGCTTGGTCACCAGGAAGGCCTTGAGGGAGGCGGCGCGGGCCTCCGGGGTCTCCCAGTAGTGGCCGACCAGGAAGTACGAGCAGATGCCCATGATCTCCCAGCCGACCAGCAGCACCATCAGGTCGCCGGAGTAGACGACGAGGAACATGGCGGAGGTGAAGAGGGAGACGAGAGCGGCGTACGAGGGGTAGCGCGGGTCGTCGCGCAGGTAGCCCGTCGAGTAGATCTGCACACAGGTCGCGACGGTGCCGACCAGTACGGCGACGAGGGCGGCGAAGCCGTCGATGCGCAGGGCGAGCTCGACGGGGACGGAACCGGTGGGCGTCAGCTCCGTGACGGCGTCGACGGCCCGGCCGCCGCCCTGACGGGCCGCGACCACTACGGCTAGGACGAGGGCCGCCAGCGTCGGCAGGACGGCGAGCGGGCGGACGAACCCGGGCGCGGTGCGGCCCAGCAGGAGGCCGACGACTGCCCCCAGGAAGGGGAGGAGGGGGACGAGTACGGCGAGGGTGGTCGTGGTCACGCGGTGGCCTCAGCCTTCTCGGCGGCCGTCCCGGTCGCGGGAGCATCGGGGTCGGGGCTGTCGGGGTCCTCGCTGCCGTGGCCCTCGGCGGTGTCGCGGAGCTTGTCGATGTCCGACGTGCCGCGGTTGCGGTGGACGGCGAGCACGATCGCCAGGCCGATGCCGATCTCGGCGGCCGCGATGGCGATCGTGAACAGCGTCAGGGCCTGGCCGGAGTGCAGGGTCTCCTCGGCGGCCTTGCTGAGCCAGACGTCGAAGGCGACGAGGTTGAGGTTGACGGCGTTGAGCATCAGCTCGACCGACATCAGGACCAGGATCGCGTTGCGGCGGGCGAGGACGCCGTACAGGCCCGTGCAGAACAGGAGGACGGAGAGAACGGCGGGATAGGCGAGGTGCATCAGCGGTCACCACCCTTGTCGGCACCGTTCGGGTCGGCAGGCCGGTCGGTCTCGGTCGTACGGCTGGTGTCGGCTGTGCGACCCGTGTCGGCTGCGGGGCCCGTGTCGGCTGCGGGGCCGGTGTCGGCTGTGCGGCCCGGGCCGGGCGCGCGGTCCGTCCTGGCCTTGCGGGACAGGACGATGGCGCCGACCAGGGCGGCGAGGAGGAGGACGGAGAGGGCCTCGAAGGGGAGGACCCAGTTCTGGAAGAGGCTCGCTCCGGTCACGGCTGTGGAACCGGCGGCCGGGCCGTCCAGGTCGATCCAGGTGGTACGGAAGGCGTCGACGACGACCCACACCAGGGCCGCGGCGGCGGCCACGGCCACGGTGAGGGCGGCCCAGCGGTTGCCGGAGTCCGCGTCCGGGGACCGGCCGATGGGTGCCCTGGTGAGCATCAGGCCGAACAGGATGAGGACGACGACGGCACCGACGTAGATGAGGACCTGTACCCACGCGATGAACTCGGCGGTGAGCAGGAGGTACTCGACGGCGAGGCCGCCGAGGGCCACGACCAGCCACAGGGCGGCATGGACGAGCTGCCGGGTGGTGACGGTGACGACGGCGGCGCCGAGGGTGACGAGGCCGACGAGGAGGAAGGCGATCTCGACGCCGGTCGGGGAGAGGAAGCCGTGGGATTCAGCGGCCATGGTCGTGGAGTCCGCGGCGAGGTGACCGACGGTCGTTGCGAGGGTCATTCCCGGCCCTCCTGATCCGGCTGGTCCGGCTGGTCCGGCTGGTCCGATGTGGGCTCCGACTGATCCGACGTCGGCCTCGGCTGGTCCGTCTGCTGCTTGGAGTCGCCCATCGGGCGGGTGGGCTGCTCGGCGGCGCGGGCCTGCTCGTCGGCGTGCGGTTCGGTCGCCCGGGCCGTCTCCTGTTGGACCGTCTCCTGCTGGGCCGTCTCCTGTTGGGCGGCCAGCTTGTCGGCGGTCTTACGGGCGGCGGCGAGTTCCTTCGGTTCCTCCGCGCCGGGGTCGAGGGCGGGCGGGGCCGGAACCGTCCACATCCACTCGCGGAGCTTGTCGCGTTCGTGGGTGAGCTCACGGATGTCGGTCTCGGAGTACTCGAACTCCGGGGACCAGAACAGGGCGTCGAAAGGACAGACCTCGATGCAGATACCGCAGTACATGCACAGGGAGAAGTCGATGGCGAAACGGTCGAGGACGTTGCGGCTGCGGTCGCGTCCGCCGGGGGTCGCCGCCGGGACCGTCTCCTTGTGGGAGTCGATGTAGATGCACCAGTCCGGGCACTCGCGGGCGCACAGCATGCAGACCGTGCAGTTCTCCTCGAACAGGCCGATCACACCGCGGGTGCGGGGCGGGAGTTCGGGCTGGGCGTCCGGGTACTGCTCGGTGACGGTCTTCTTCGTCATCGTGCGGAGGGTGACGGCCAGGCCCTTGGCCAGGCCGCTGCCGGGGATCGACTGGCGGGACATGGTTACTGGATCACCACCTTGACGATGCCGGTGAGGGCGATCTGGGCGAGGGACAGGGGGACGAGGAGCGTCCAGGACAGTTTCTGGAGCTGGTCCTCGCGCAGGCGCGGGTAGGTCACGCGCAGCCAGATCACGACGAAGGCGAGGACGGCCGTCTTCAGCAGCGTCCACACCCAGCCGAGGCCGTCGGCGCCCCAGGGGCCGTGCCAGCCGCCCAGGAAGAGGACGGTGGTCAGCCCGCACAGGACGACGATCCCGGCGTACTCGGCGAGGAGGAACAGGGCGAAGCGCAGGCCGGTGTACTCGGTGTAGGCGCCGAAGATGATCTCCGAGTCGGCGACCGGCATGTCGAAGGGGGGCCGTTGCAGCTCGGCGAGCCCGGCGACGAAGAAGACGATCGCGCCGACGATCTGCCAGGGCAGCCACCACCACTCGAAGGCGTCGAGGATGCCGACGAGCGAGACGGTACCGGCCGCCATCGCGACCGAGGCCGCGGTGAGCAGCATCGGAAGTTCGTACGCGAGGAGCTGGGCGGCGGTCCGCAGGCCGCCGAGGAGGGAGTACTTGTTGGCGGAGGCCCAGCCGGCCATGAGCGAGCCGAGGACGCCCACGCCCATGACGGCGAGGACGAAGAAGATACCCGCGTCGACGACCTGGCCGACCGCGCCCTCTCCCGGGCCGATGGGGATGGCCAGGAGAACCAGGAGGTACGGCAGGAGGGCCACGGCCGGAGCGAGCTGGAAGATACGGCGGTCCGCGTCGGCGGGGACCACGTCCTCCTTCTGCGCGAACTTCACGCCGTCCGCGACGAGCTGGGCCCAGCCGTGGAAGCCACCTGCGTACATCGGGCCGAGGCGGCCCTGCATGTGGGCCATCACCTTGTGCTCGGTCTGGCCGACGAGCAGGGGGAAGGTGAGGAAGACGACGAAGACGACGAGGAGGCGCAGGGTGACGTCGAGCGCGTCGTTCACTGCGGGCCTCCTGGGGGGTTCGGGCGGTTGTGGTTCTTGGGGGTGCCGGAGTCGTCGGGGGCGCCGGCTTCGTGAGGGGCTTCGGTGTCGTCGGTGTCGCCGTCACGGAGGCCGGTGTCGTCGGGGGCGCCGGTTTCGTCGGACGTCTCGTGGGCTCCGGGTGCCTGGTCAGGTCCCTGTTCCGGCTCCCGCGCCTGCCCCTTCCCCTGCCCCTGCCCCCGCACGGGCTTCTCTTCCGCCGTGACGTCCGGGGCCGCCCTGTCCGGCCCCGGCTCCGGCTCCGTCCCGGGGCGCGACTCGGGCTCGGCCTCGTCGAAGGCAGGGCGGGCGTGGTGCCACGGGGCGTCCGGGCTGCGCGGTGTGGAGGGGGCGGTCTTCGGGGCCGGTTCCTCCGTGCGTGGGGACGTGGCGGGGTCGTCGCCGACGGGGGTGGCGGGGTCGGCGGCCGTCTCGTCCGGCGTCCCGGCGTCGGAGGCGGAGCGCATGCTCGCCGAGCCCTCGGACGCACTCCGGGCCCGCCGGGGCCCCCCGGTGTCGCCTGTTCCTGCCCGCTGCGACGCCGAGCCCTCACCGGCGCTGCGCGCGCGTCGAGTCGGCGGGGCGGCCGAGGGTTCGGCAGCTGAGGGTTCGGCAACCGCGGGCTCGGCCGCCGCGGGCGTCTGACTGGCGGAGCCCTCCGCCGCCGTGCGGGAGCGGCGGGGGGTGGCGGGGGTGTCGGTGCCGGGAGCCGTCTGGCTGGCGGAGCCCTCGCCGGCCGTGCGGGTCCGACGGGCCGGGCGGTCACCTGCCGCGCGGGCCGGACGCTCCCCGGCCGCACGCCCCGCCCCACGCGCCGGGCGGGCCGGAGCGGGAGGCAGCTGGCCCTTCAGCGGGCCCCACTCGTTGGGGTCGGGGACGCCCGGCGGCAGCATCTGGCGGCGCCGGGGGCCGCCGTGGTCGGACTCGCCCGGCTCCTTGGCCCCGGGCCAGGCCTTGGCGACGCGGGCGGCGAGGACGAAGTCCTTCCGCAGGGGGTGTCCCTCGAAGCCCTCCGGAAGGAGCAGGTGGTCCAGCGCCGGGTGGTCCTCGAAGGCGACGCCGAACATCTCGTGCGTCTCGCGCTCGTGCCAGGCCGCGCCCGCGTACACCGCGACGGCGGTGGGCAGCACCGGGGTCTCGTGCGGGACCGTCGTACGCAGCAGCAGCCGGCGTACGGGGCCGAGGGCGACGACGTGCGCCGCGACGCGGAACCCCGTGCCCGGTTCGTCGACCGCGCTCAGCCAGTCGAAGTACGTGCAGCCCAGCCGGTCACGCGCCGTCTCCAGGGCGGAGATCCAGGACGCCGGCGGCACGTCCACGGTCAGGACGTCGTACGACTCCTCGGCCGTGGCCTGTGCGCCGAAGAGTTCCTCGGCATCGGCGGGCAGCCAGCCGACCGCGGTCATCGGGCCTCCCCCGAGCCCGAGGCACGGTCCTCGGCGGAGTCCGGGGCCGGGGCCGCGTCAGGGGACGGTGGCCGCACCAGGCCGCTCTGCAGCGCGGCCGCCGACGGCCGGGGCGAGGTGCCGTACCGCTCCCCCAGCGACTCCCGAGCGATCTTCTCCTGAAGTTTCAGGATCCCCTGGAGCAGCGCCTCGGGGCGCGGCGGGCAGCCGGGGACATAGACGTCGACCGGGATGATCTGGTCGACGCCCTTCGTCACGGAGTAGGAGTCCCAGTAGGGGCCACCGCAGTTGGAGCAGGCGCCGAAGGAGATGACGTACTTCGGCTCGGGCATCTGCTCGTACAGGCGCTTGACGGCCGGCGCCATCTTGTCGGTGACCGTGCCGGAGACCACCATCAGGTCGGCCTGACGGGGGCCCGGCGCGAACGGGATGACGCCGAGCCGGATGAAGTCGTGGCGCGCCATCGACGCGGCGATGAACTCGATCGCGCAGCAGGCGAGGCCGAAGTTGAAGACCCACAGGGAGTACCGGCGGCCCCAGTTCAGGACGACCTTCATCGGTTCCGGTGCGAGACGGGCGAGCGCGCCGAGCCGCTTGGGCTCCGGGAGCGGCACGGGTCCGGCGGGGTTCACGTCCACGACAGGACGCCCTTCTTGTATGCGTACAACAGACCCACGGCGAGGAATCCGAGGAAGATGAACATCTCCACGAGGGTCGTCGCGCCGTAGCCGGGGTCGGCGAAGACCGTCGCCCAGGGGAACAGGAAAATCGAGTCGACCGCGAAGATGACGTAGAGGAACGCGTAGACGTAGTAGCGGACCTGGGTGTGCGCCCAGCCGTCGCCGACGGGGTCCACCCCGCACTCGTACGTCAGCAGCTTCTCGGGGGTCGGGACCACGGGCCGCAGCAGGTGCCCGGCCCCGAATGCGACGGCGACGAAGAGCACGCCCACGACGGCGAGCAGCCCGACGACCGAGTAGGACTGGAAATAGTCCGCGGCGAGCCCGACGGTCGGTTCCGGCACGTGCGTCCCTCACTCCCTGTCCTGACGCCCTGTCCTGACGCTCTGCCCTGACGCTGCTGTTCTGACGCTGCTGTTCTGACGCTGCTGTTCTGATGCTGCTCATCTGACGCTGCAGTCCGACGAGACGCTGCAGTTCGACGATCTGTGCGTACGGGAGTCTAGGGCCTGATAAAGAGACGGTAAGCAGCCCGTCACACCTTGGGACGCGGGGGTGGGGTTTTCCTCAGTGGATCCCGGCGGTCCACCTCATGGCGCGGCGCCGCGCCGCACGGCACGCTGACTCGTATGACCGAACGCCTCTCGACATCGACTCCCGCCGGGACCAGCGGCGCAGCGACCGGCGACCGCCTGCCGCCGGCCCGTTTCGCCTACGACCGGCACACCTGGAAGGAGATCGCCCACCTGCTGGCGAATCTCCCGGCGGCGCTGCTCGGATTCATCTACGTCGTGACGATGCTGGGCGTGGGCGCCGGGTTGACGGTCACGGTGATCGGGTTCCCACTGCTGGCGGCCGGCCTGCTGGGTGCGCGGCAGTTGGGCGAGCTGGAGCGGGCGCGGGCCCGTGCGCTGCTCGGCGTGCGGGTGGACGAGCCGAGCCGGCTGCCGTTGCGGAGCAAGGGCGGGTTCTTCCCGAAGTTGTGGATGGCGCTGAAGGACCCGGTGGGCTGGCGCACGGTCCTGTACGACTTCATACGGCTCCCCTGGGGCATCCTCACCTTCGTCATCACGCTGACGTCGTTGTTCGTACTGTGGCCGGTGCTGCCCTTCATCGCGCGGGGCCTGGCCAACGCGGACCGGGCGATGGTGCGCGGCCTGCTGTCCCCCTCCGACGAACTGGAGCGGCGGATCGCCGAGCTGGAGTCGGACCGGGGGGTCGTGGTCGACGCGGCCGCGGCCGACCTGCGGCGCATCGAGCGCGACCTGCACGACGGGGCACAGGCCCGCCTGGTCAACCTGGCCATGGGCCTGGGTCTGGCCAAGGAGAAGCTCCTGGAGGACCCCGACGCGGCGGCGGCGATGGTCGACGAGGCACACGGCGAGGTGAAGCTGGCCCTGCAGGAGCTGCGGGACCTGGCGCGCGGCATCCATCCCGCCGTGCTGACCGACCGCGGCCTGGACGCGGCGCTCTCCTCGGTCGCCTCCCGCTGCACCGTGCCGGTCAAGGTGACCGTGGACCTGGCGGAGCGCCCCGCGGCGGCCATCGAGGGCATCGCCTACTTCACCGTCTCGGAGCTGCTCCAGAACGTCAGCAAGCACAGCGCGGCGAGGTCCGCCTCCGTGGAGGTGTGGCGGTCGTCCGACCGACTGCTCATGCAGGTGGGGGACGACGGCCGCGGGGGCGCACGCCTCGACGGTGGTACGGGGATGAAGGGCCTGGCCGACCGGCTGACCGCCGTCGACGGTCTCTTCGTCGTCGACTCGCCGGAGGGCGGCCCGACGACGGTGACGGCCGAGCTGCCGTGGCGCGACCGGGAGGACGCCAACACCACCTCCCGGGCCTCGGGCCCGAGGTAACGGACCACGAGGCAGCTGACAGGGACCACCTCCCAGTCCATTCCCCCGCCCCAGGGGGGTGGGGAAAACCCCCCTCTTGAGACGCCGACGAGCTCCATGGCCCGTGGGTGTGCGGTCGAGGAGGGTGGAGTTACGACAGCGCAGCCGTAGGACGAGGAGAAGGACGGCACCGATGGCCACGGAATACGGACAGGGTTACGGGTTGGGGAGCGGGCCCGGCTTCCCCGGGGACACCGATGCGCGACGTCACCGGCTGCCGGCGGGGCTGCGGGCACCGTTCGAGGCACGCAGCTGGCGCGAGTTCGGCTATGTGCTGCTCAGCCTGCCGATCGGCATCCTGCTCTTCACGTACGCCGTCACGATGACGTCGCTGGGAGCGGGCCTGCTGGTGACGTTCCTGGGTGTCCCGGTGCTGGCGGCGGCACTCGCCGGGTGCCGCGGCTTCGGCGCGATGGAACGGGCGCGGGCCCGTGCCCTGCTGGGGCTCCGGGTGTCCGACCCGGAGCCGCTGCGGCTGAAGAAGCAGGGCGCGATGGGATGGATAGGCGCCGTGCTCAAGAGCGGCACCTCCTGGCGGAGCCTGCTGTACGCGGTGCTGCAGTTCCCGTGGTCGGTGTTCTCGTTCGTCGTGGCCGTGAACGTCTGGGCGGTCGGCTGGGCGATGCTGACGTACCCGCTGTGGTTCTGGGTCTTCCCGATGTACGCCGGCCAGGACGGGCTCCAGCTGTACGGCGACCAGACGCACCGGATCTACTTGGACAACCCCTTCGAGATCACCGTGACCGCGCTGGTCGGGCTGCTGTTCACGCTGGCGACGCCGTGGATCGTCCGGGCGTTGACGACGGTGGACCGGCTGATGGTGCACGGGCTGCTCGGACCGTCGAGGCTGGCGACTCGCGTGGTGGAGCTGGAGTCGGACCGAGGCGTCGTGGTCGACACGGCCGCGGCCGACCTGCGCCGCATCGAGCGCGACCTGCACGACGGGGCACAGGCCCGCCTGGTCAACCTGGCCATGGATCTGGGCCTGGCCAAGGAGAAGCTGCGGGAGGACCCGCGGGCGGCGGCGGTCATGGTGGACGAGGCGCACGGCGAGGTGAAGACGGCACTCCAGGAGCTGCGGGACCTGGCCCGGGGCATCCATCCCGCGGTCCTGACCGACCGCGGTCTGGACGCGGCGCTGTCGGCGGTCGCCTCGCGCTGCACCGTGCCGGTGCGGGTGGAGGTAGACCTGGCGGAACGGCCGGCGTCGGCGATCGAGGGGATCGCGTACTTCACGGTGTCGGAGCTGCTGCAGAACATCAGCAAGCACGCGCGGGCCACGTCGGCCGCCGTGGAGGTCTGGCGGGTGGAGAACCGACTGATGCTTCAGGTCGTGGACAACGGCGTGGGCGGGGCGGCTGCGTCGGCCGGGTCGGGACTGGCGGGACTCGCGGAGCGGCTCGACGCGGTGGACGGGATCCTCGTGGTGGACTCACCGGCCGGCGGACCGACGCGGGTGACGGCGGAGCTGCCGTGGCGGAACGAGCCGGTGGCCAGGTAAGGCCAGGTAACGGCCGAAGGGCCATCGCGGGAACCACCGAGAGGGCCGTGCGAGAGTCGCCGCGAGGACCATCGCGAGCGCCGCCGCGGGGCTCATCGCAAGAACCGCCGCTGAGACGGCCCGCATCGCCCGATGCGGGCCGCACTGCCCGATGCGGCCCGCACCGCCCGGCGTCGCCCGCACCGCCCAGCGCAGCGTCTTTCCGCGCCGCGCCGCGCCGCGCGGCGCCGTCGACCGATAGCCCCAGCCCTTTCCCCCAGGGCCCGGCGGCGTGATCGAAAACCGGCCACCGAGCGGCCGGACCCGGACGGGAGCCCCGCTCTTCCCGCTCGCTTTCCATTGCTCGAACGCATACCGCCTCCGATGCTGGGATGCTGGACCTGTCGCACGGACGGTTCGTGGACGCGGCGTGGGCCGCGCGGGCCGTGGGGTGGACGGGCTGTGGGGGGCCGAAGATCGTGGAGGACAGGGTGCGGGTGGTCATCGCCGAGGATTCAGTGCTGCTCCGAGAGGGGCTGACCCGGTTGCTGACCGACCGCGGGCACGAGGTCGTGGCCGGTGTCGGCGACGGTGAGGCACTGATCAAGACCATCACCGAGCTGGCCGCGCAGGGCGAGCTTCCGGACGTCGTGGTGGCGGACGTACGGATGCCGCCGACGCACACCGACGAGGGTGTGCGCGCCTCGGTGCAGTTGCGTAAGGCGCACCCGGGCCTCGGCGTACTGGTGCTGTCCCAGTACGTGGAGGAGCGGTACGCCACGGAGCTGCTGGCCGGTTCCAGTCGCGGCGTCGGTTATCTGCTCAAGGACCGGGTGGCTGAGGTACGGGAGTTCGTGGACGCGGTGGTGCGGGTGGCGGAGGGCGGTACGGCGCTGGACCCGGAGGTCGTCGCGCAGTTGCTCGGGCGCAGCCGCAAGCAGGACGTGCTGGCGGGACTCACCCCGCGGGAGCGGGAGGTTCTGGGGCTCATGGCCGAGGGCAGGACGAACTCGGCGATCGCCCGCCAGCTCGTCGTGAGCGACGGGGCCGTCGAGAAGCACGTCAGCAACATCTTCATGAAGCTGGGACTGTCCCCGAGCGACGGTGATCACCGGCGGGTGCTCGCCGTGCTGACGTATCTCAATTCCTGACATCAGCGGCCCACCTGACATCAGCGGCCCACCCGCCGGAACGGCGGCCTGATCCGACTGCCTGGGTGCTCATCCGAACGAATGAGAAACCGACGCACGTGCGGGGTGCGTCTTCACGAACGTCACGAGCGCCGGGGGGCGGGGAAACGTGGAGTTCAGGGGCGACGGGCCATCTCGAGGTCGTGTCCATCATGCGAATGTCCACCGGAAGTCAACACCTGCGGACGTAGGGTTGATCCCGGGACGGTCGGTGGGAGACCGGTCCCCGGACAGCCGCCTCGAGGGAGGTCCAGTTCAGTGACCAGTCAGGTCAGCAGCCCAGCGGAGCAGGCCGACGGAACCGACGAGACCGTCGTGGGAGCGCAGCGCAAACCGGTCGGGGCGAAGGACGTCCGCCGGCTGGACCGGGTGATCATCAGGTTCGCGGGGGACTCGGGTGACGGGATGCAGCTCACCGGTGACCGTTTCACCTCGGAGACCGCGTCGTTCGGCAACGACCTGTCGACGCTGCCGAACTTCCCCGCCGAGATCCGGGCACCCGCCGGCACCCTCCCGGGTGTCTCGTCCTTCCAGCTGCACTTCGCCGACCACGACATCCTCACCCCCGGCGACGCCCCCAACGTTCTCGTCGCGATGAACCCGGCCGCGCTGAAGGCCAACATCGACGACCTGCCACGCGGCGCGGAGATCATCGTCAACACCGACGAGTTCACCAAACGGGCCATGCAGAAGGTCGGCTACGACACCTCCCCCCTGGACGACGGGTCCCTCGACGGCTACCACCTGCACCCGGTACCGCTGACCACCCTGACCGTCGAGGCCCTCAAAGAGTTCGACCTCACCCGCAAGGAGGCCGAGCGCAGCAAGAACATGTTCGCGCTCGGGCTGCTGAGCTGGATGTACCACCGGCCCACCGAGGGCACGGAGAGGTTCCTGCGGGCCAAGTTCGCGAAGAAGCCCGACATCGCCGCCGCGAACATCGCCGCCTACCGGGCGGGCTGGAACTTCGGCGAGACGACCGAGGACTTCGCGGTCTCCTACGAGGTCGCCCCCGCGGCCACCGCGTTCCCGCCCGGCGTGTACCGCAACATCTCCGGGAACCTGGCCCTGTCCTACGGCCTGATCGCCGCCTCCCGCCAGGCCGACCTGCCGCTCTTCCTCGGTTCCTACCCCATCACCCCCGCCTCCGACATCCTGCACGAGCTGAGCCGGCACAAGAACTTCGGCGTGCGCACCTTCCAGGCCGAGGACGAGATCGCCGGCATCGGCGCCGCACTGGGGGCCGCCTTCGGCGGCTCGCTGGCCGTGACCACAACCAGCGGCCCGGGCGTGGCACTCAAGAGCGAGACGATCGGACTCGCGGTCTCCCTGGAACTGCCGCTGGTGGTCGTGGACATCCAGCGCGGCGGACCCTCCACCGGTCTGCCGACCAAGACGGAACAGGCCGACCTGCTGCAGGCCATGTACGGGCGCAACGGCGAGGCGCCGGTCCCCGTCATCGCCCCCCGCACCCCCGCCGACTGCTTCGACGCCGCCCTGGAAGCGGCCCGGATCGCGCTGGCCTACCGCACCCCCGTCTTCCTCCTCTCCGACGGCTACCTGGCCAACGGCAGTGAGCCGTGGCGGATCCCGGAGACCGACGAGCTGCCCGACCTCACGGTGCAGTTCACCCAGGGCCCCAACCACACCCTGGACGACGGCACCGAGGTGTTCTGGCCCTACAAACGCGACCCGCACACCCTCGCCCGCCCCTGGGCCGTCCCGGGCACGCCCGGCCTGGAACACCGGATCGGCGGCATCGAGAAGCAGGACGGCACCGGGAACATCTCCTACGACCCGGCCAACCACGACTTCATGGTCCGCACCCGCCAAGCCAAGGTCGACGGCGTCCACGTCCCCGACCTCGAAGTCGACGACCCGGACCGCGCCGGCACGCTGGTCCTGGGCTGGGGGTCCACGTACGGACCCATCACCGCCGCCGTCCGACGGCTGCGCGCCGAAGGCCAGGCGATCGCCCAGGCCCACCTGCGCCACCTCAACCCCTTCCCGCCCAACCTCGGCACGGTGCTGAAGAGTTACGACAAGGTGGTGATCCCCGAGATGAACCTCGGCCAGCTCGCCACGCTCGTCCGGGCGAAGTACCTGGTCGACGCACAGTCGTACAACCAGGTCAACGGCATGCCGTTCAAGGCGGAACAGCTCGCCACGGTCCTGAAGGAGGCCATCGATGACTGAGGCACTGAAGCTGGTCCCCAGGGCCGAGGGCAAGCAGTCCATGAAGGACTTCAAGTCCGATCAGGAAGTGCGCTGGTGTCCCGGCTGCGGCGACTACGCCGTCCTCGCCGCCGTCCAGGGCTTCATGCCCCAGCTCGGCCTGGCGAAGGAGAACATCGTCTTCGTCTCCGGCATCGGCTGTTCCTCCCGCTTCCCGTACTACATGAACACCTACGGGATGCACTCCATCCACGGTCGCGCTCCCGCCATCGCCACCGGACTCGCCACCTCCCGCCGCGACCTGTCCGTCTGGGTCGTCACCGGCGACGGCGACGCCCTCTCCATCGGCGGCAACCACCTCATCCACGCCCTGCGCCGCAACGTCAACCTCAAGATCCTGCTCTTCAACAACCGGATCTACGGGCTGACGAAGGGGCAGTACTCCCCGACCTCAGAGGTCGGCAAGATCACCAAGTCGACGCCGATGGGGTCGCTGGACGCGCCCTTCAACCCGGTCTCCCTGGCCATCGGCGCGGAGGCGTCCTTCGTCGCCCGGACCGTCGACTCGGACCGCAAACACCTCACCGAGGTCCTGCGCCAGGCCGCCGAACACCCCGGCACGGCCCTGATCGAGATCTACCAGAACTGCAACATCTTCAACGACGGCGCCTTCGACGCCCTCAAGGACAAGCAGCAGGCCGAGGAGGCGGTCATCCGCCTGGAGCACGGGCAGCCGATCCGCTTCGGCACCGACGGCACCAAGGGAGTCGTACGCGACCGGCGGACCGGCGACCTGAGCGTCGTCACCGTCACCCCGGACAACGAAGCGGACATCCTCGTCCACGACGCCCACGCCACCTCCCCCACCACCGCCTTCGCCCTGTCCCGCCTCGCCGACCCGGACACCCTGCACCACACCCCCATCGGCGTCCTGCGCTCCGTCGACCGGCCCGTCTACGACACCCTCATGTCCGACCAGCTCGACACCGCCATCGAACAGAACGGCAAGGGCGACCTCGCCGCGCTCCTCGCCGGCAACGACACCTGGACGGTCGTCGGCTGACACCGGCGGCGGTTCACGGCTTCGAAGAGGCCCGGGCGGAAACGCCCGGGCCTCTTCGTCTGCCGTTCCGGCTCAGGCCCTACAAGGCTTTCTCATACGTAAGTAACTAACTTCAAAGTGGGCACTTTCCTTCAGTTAGCGCAGCTTTTAGGGTTAGTGGCATCGCACCCCTCACAAGGAGTACCGAAGCCATGAGCATCGTCGTCACCGGAGCCACCGGACACCTCGGCCGCCACGTCGTGCGGCAGCTACTGGAGAAGGTGCCGGCCGACCAGGTCACCGCCATCGTCCGCGACCGCGACAGGGCCGCCGATCTCGCCGCCCGCGGCGTACGGCTCGCGGTCGCCGACTACAACTCCCCCGAGACCTTCGACGACCTGTTCGCGGCCGGCGACCGGGTGTTGCTGATCTCCGGCAACGAGTTCGACAAGGGCCGCGTCCAGCAGCACACGGTCGTGATCGACGCGGCCAGGAAGGCCGGTGTCGCCCTGCTCGCCTACACCAGCGCCCCCAGCAGCCTCACGGCCGCACTCGCCGACGATCACCGCGCCACCGAGGAGGTGCTGATCGGTTCGGGCGTGCCGTACGTGCTGCTGGGCAACGGCTGGTACCACGAGAACTACACCGAGCAGCTCGCCCCGGTCCTGGAGCACGGTTCCGTCGTACAGGCGGCCGGCGAGGGCCGGATCTCCTCCGCCTCCCGCGCCGACTACGCGGCCGCCGCCGTCGCCGTACTGACCGGGGAGGGCCACGAGAACACGGCGTACGAGCTGGGCGGCGACGAGGCCTGGAGCTTCGCCGAGTACGCGGCCGAACTGAGCCGGCAGACCGGCAAGGAGATCGTCTACAACACCGTCTCCACCGAGGCCTACACCGGCATCCTCACCGGCGCCGGGCTGCCCGGACCGCTGGCCGCCGTCCTCGCGGGCGTGGACGCCGCCATCGAGAAGGGCGAGCTGGTCGTCTCCACCGGTGACCTGTCCCGCCTGATCGGCCGCCCGACCACACCGCTCACCGAGGCCGTCGCCGCCGCGCTCAAGGGCTGACCCGCACCGCCCGCCTTCACCACACCCACCCCGTCTGTCATGACCGTATGCCGATACGGGCATGACAGGCGGCCGGGTGCGGCGCTACCTTCGTCCTGGCATGCATCCGTCCCGGCATGCCGAGTGCGAGAAGGAGGTGCCCGTGGCCGGGTCGTCCAGGAGTGAGCAGCGAATAGGCCTGCTGAACGGCTTCGCGGCGTACGGGATGTGGGGGCTCGTCCCACTGTTCTGGCCGTTGCTGAAGCCCGCCGGAGCCGGGGAGATCCTCGCCCACCGGATGGCGTGGTCCCTCGTCTTCGTCGCCGTCGCCCTGCTCGTCGTACGGCGCTGGGCCTGGGCCGGCGAGCTGCTGCGGCAGCCGCGCAGACTCGCCCTGATCACCGTGGCCGCCGCGGTCATCACCGTCAACTGGGGCGTCTACATCTGGGCCGTGAACAGCGGTCATGTCGTCGAGGCCTCCCTCGGGTACTTCATCAACCCGCTGGTCACCATCGCGATGGGCGTGCTGCTGCTGAAGGAGCGGCTGCGGCCCGCGCAGTGGGCGGCGGTCGGGACCGGCTTCGCGGCCGTGCTCGTCCTCACCATCGGCTACGGCCAACCGCCGTGGATCTCCCTCTGCCTCGCCTTCTCCTTCGCCACGTACGGCCTGGTGAAGAAGAAGGTCAACCTCGGCGGCGTCGAGTCGCTGGCCGCCGAGACGGCGATCCAGTTCCTGCCCGCGCTCGGCTACCTGCTGTGGCTGGGCGCACAGGGCGACTCCACCTTCACCACCGAGGGCGCGGGACACGCGGCCCTGCTCGCCGCGACCGGCGTGGTCACCGCCATCCCCCTGGTCTGCTTCGGCGCGGCGGCGATCCGCGTGCCGCTGTCCACGCTGGGGCTGCTGCAGTACCTGGCCCCGGTCTTCCAGTTCGTGCTCGGTGTCCTCTACTTCGGCGAGGCCATGCCGCCCGAGCGCTGGGCCGGCTTCGGGCTGGTGTGGCTGGCGCTCGCGCTGCTCACCTGGGACGCCCTGCGCACCGCCCACCGAACCGCCCGGACGCTCAGGGCACAGCTGGACCGGGCGGGCGGCGGCGTGCCGCCGGTCAAGGGGAGCACCGCGCGGGAGTCGGAAATCGTGGCCTCCGGAGCGCCGGCCCCTGGTGCCGCCGGGTCCGAACAGCTCGACACGGCGACAGGGAAGCCGTAACCGCCCGACCACCCCGCCGCCGTCCTTCGTCAGCGCCCTGCCGCTGTCCTTCGTCAGCCCTTCTCGGGCGCCCGCCGCGCGCGGTGTGCCCGGGCCTTCTCCCGGTTGCCGCAGTGCTCCATCGCGCACCAGCGGCGGCGACCCGGGCGTGAGGTGTCGACGAAGAGCAGACGGCAGTTGTGGGCACCGCACTCCCGGATGCGGTCGGCGTACGGGCCGGTGAACAGCTCGATCGCGTCGCGCGCGACCGTCGCCAGCAGGCGGACGCCCGTGGCACCCGGAGCCCAGCCGCGGGTGCCGTCCGCCTCGATGCGGGCGACGAGCGGGGGCGCGGCCGCGGCGGCGTTGACGGTGTCCAGGCGGTCGGGCTGGAGCGGACGCCCGTGCGCGCGGTCCGCGGTGAGCAGGAAGAGGGCGTCGCGCAGTGTCCGGGCCCGCTCCACATCGGTCCGGTCCACGGTCAGGTCCAGTCCGTCCGGCAGCCGGCTGCGGTCGGCCCAGGCGGCCAGGTCGGCGGGCTCGTGCAGCACCTCCCAGCGTGCGTAGGCGCCCGGACCGCCCGTCGTCAGCAGTTCGAGGCAGAGCGCGCCGGGGTCGAAGCGGTACGACTTGCCCTCGTGCGACCGCAGCGTCAGTCCGGGGAGGCCGGGTGGACCGGATAGACCGGGAGGACCGGGTGGACCGGGAGGCGGTTTCGGCGATTCCGTTGCCCGCTCACTCATGTAACCAATATAACTGGTTACATGACATCGACCTCCGGACCGGCTCCCCTGCACTTCAAGATCGTCATCGACGCCGCCGCCCCGCACGCGCAGGCGGACTTCTGGGCCACCGCCCTCCACTACGAGGTGGAGGACAACAGCGCACTCATCGAGAAGCTGCTGGGCTTCGGGGCCGTACCGGCCGAGCTGACCGTCGCGTCCCACGGCCGCCGCGCCTGGCGGGACCTGGCCGCCGTACGGCATCCCGACGACCCCTTCCAGGAGGAGAGCGGCACCGGGCTGGGGCGGCGGCTGCTGTTCCAGCGTGTACCGGAGGCCAAGACCGGCAAGAATCGGCTCCATCTCGACCTGCACCCGGGCGAGGGTCGGCGCGAGGCGGAGGTCGCCCGGCTGGAGGCGCTGGGAGCGAGCGTCCTGCGGCAGGTGAAGGAGCAGGGCGGGGAGTGGGTGATGATGGCGGATCCGGAGGGGAACGAGTTCTGCGTTCACTAGAGCTGGAGCGCACATTCCACGCTTAACGGGGCGCGCTCTCCAGGGGCTTCCGATATACGCGACACCGTGGCCGAATAGCGGTCTTGACGGTTGGTCAGTATCGGCCACACCATCCAGGCACCCCATTCACTGCGGAGTCCCCTCCCCAGGGCCTCCCTAGGAATCTGGAGCCCCCCACATGAAGCTCCCCCGTTCCGGGCGTGCGCTGACGGCCGGTGCCGTCGCGGTCGCCACGCTGATCACCGGCGGATCGATGGCCGGCGCCGCACCCGCACCCGCACCCGCACCCACGGCCGACCCCGCCTCCGCGGCCGTCGCCGCGCCCGACATACCGGTAGCCAACGTCAAGGCCCACCTCACGCAACTCCAGTCGATCGCCACGGCGAACGGCGGCAACCGCGCCCACGGCCGCCCCGGCTACCAGGCCTCGCTCAACTACGTGAAGGCCAAGCTGGACGCGGCCGGTTTCACCACCACCGTCCAGCGCTTCACCGCTTCCGGCCGCACCGGCTACAACCTGATAGCCGACTGGCCCGGCGGCGACGCGAATCAGGTTGTCATGGCCGGGTCACATCTGGACAGCGTCTCCTCCGGCCCGGGCATCAACGACAACGCCTCCGGCTCGGCAGCCGTCCTGGAGACCGCGCTCGCCGTCGCCCGGTCCGGCCACCAGCCCACCAAGCATCTGCGGTTCGCCTGGTGGGGCGCGGAGGAGCTGGGGCTGGTCGGCTCCCGCTACTACGTCAACAGCCTCGGCTCCACGGGCCGCGCGAAGATCAGCGGCTATCTGAACTTCGACATGATCGGCTCGCCCAACCCCGGCTACTTCGTCTACGACGACGATCCCACCATCGAGAAGACCTTCAAGGACTACTTCGCCGGCCTCGGCGTCTCCACGGAGATCGAGACCGAGGGCGACGGCCGTTCCGACCACGCGCCCTTCAAGAACGCGGGCGTCCCCGTCGGCGGCCTCTTCAGCGGCGCCGACTACCGGAAGACGTCCGCGCAGGCGGCCAAGTGGGGCGGCACCGCGGGCCAGCCGTTCGACCGCTGCTACCACTCGTCCTGCGACACGACCGCCAACATCAACGACACGGCCCTGAACCGCAACAGCGACGCCATCGCGTACGCGATGTGGGAACTGTCGCAGTAGGGCCGACGCGCCGCGTCCTCGGGCCCCGCCCGGTCAGCCGGTCTGGGCGCGGGCACGTTCGGTGAGGCGCCCCATGCGGCACCGGGCGGACTCCAGTTGCTCGGAGTCCTCCGCGGCCGGTCCCTCCTCGGCGGCGAGTTCGCTCCACAGACCGACCAGCTCGTGCCCCAGCTCCAGGCCCCGTGCGGGGTCGCGTACGGCGCGCCAGGCGGTGGCCGCGCTCTGGACGTTGCCGTACGCGGCCTCCGCGTCGCCCGCGCGGCGGTGTATCCGGGCCAGGTCGAGGGAGAGGCGGAAGGCGCGGTCCGGGTCGCCCGACAAATAGGCGATGTACGCGGTGAGTTCGCGGAGCCGGAGGACCTCCGGGTGCTCCGGCCCCAGCGTCCCCGAGGCTTCGGCCACGGTCTGCTCCGCCAGTTGCGCGGCCGCCTCCGTCCGGCCCTCCTTGACGGCCTCGTTGATGCGGGCCGTCGGCTCCGCGAGGAGCGCGGGGGCGGTGGCGTCACCGGGTGCGGTGAGCGGTTCGTCCCCGAGCACGGCCTCGGCCACGGCGTCGAAGCCGCGGGCGGGAGTGGGCTTGGGGTCGGGGTCGAGGTCGGCGACAGGCTCGGGGACGGGGGGCGGCTTCGGAGCGGCGACCGGCCTGGGGGCGGCGATCGGCTCAGCACCGTCCTTCGATTCGGCACCATGGATCGGCTCGGCACCATGGATCGGCTCAGGACCATGGATCGGCTCAGGACCATGGATCGGCTCAGGACCATGGATCGGCTCAGCAGTTTGGATCGGCCCAGGTGCGGCCGGTGATGCAGGCGGTGCCGGCGGTGCCGGCGGTGCCGCGTCTTCGCGGGCGCCGGTCGCGGAAGCTCCGTCCATCCGGGGCGGCGGACCGAACTCCCCCGTGGGCGGCGCCACCGTGCCGGGCGCCGCGCCCTCGGCCGGTTCCGGCAGGGCACGCAGCGTGAACGTCGGCGCGGACTCGCCGGCCGGCGTCCGCTGCGGCTCGGGCACGTTCGGGAGGCGGAACGTCGGGGCGCTGTCCCGTACCGGCTCCACCGTCCGCAGGACGTGCGTGTGCTGGTCACGCCGTACGGCCGGTTCCTCGGGAGCCGTCGGAACCGGCTCCGCGGCGAGGTGGCTGGAGCCGTCCGGGTCGACGCGGAGCGGGACGGAGTAGCCGATGCGCTCGTCGTGGATCATGGCGTGGACCGGGTGACCGGCGGCGAGGGCGAGGCGGTGGAGGCGGTTCAGGACGGCGTTCTGGATCTCCTCGCCGGGGGCCGCGACGATCAGCGAGCCGTCGATCGAAGCGCTGCGTGCGTCGGAATCGGCCACCGGCACGCGGACGTCGATCGGCGTCGCAGCGGGGGCGGGCGAGCGCTCGGCGCCCTCGTGGTCCCGCTGCTTCTCGCGGCCGAGTCGAGACATCGTTCCCCCACTCATCGGCGGCTTCCGTCGGCGGTTTCGATTACCTGCCGTCCAGAGCCTGTCATGCCTGTCGTACACCTACTGTCGAGTCTCTCCGCTCGCTCGCGATTCTCACGTCACCGGGGTGTCACAGGCTCGTTCCAGGAGGTCACGACCGTATCGGCGGGTCGATACGGGGCGGGCGCGCGGGGGCGTGCCACGGAAGGGGACCGGGCAGGCGGACTGGCATGCGACAGGGACCGGAGATCTGGATCCGCGGACCGGTGGCCGTACCGGAGCCGCCCGCGACGCCACCCACCCCAGGGCAGCCCGCCCCGGCACCACCCGCCTCAAGGCAGCCCGCCCCGGCACCACCCGCCTCAAGGCCGCCCACCCCGGCGCAACCGTACTCAGAGCCGCCCACCCCGGCGCAACCGTCCTCAGAGCCGCCCGCCTCGGAGCCCCCGGCCCCGGGACCGCCGCGCGCCCCCTCCCCCACCGCCCCCCGGCGCTTCTCCTGGGTCGGCGCCCACGGCGGCGCCGGCGTCTCGACGCTCGCCGCCGTGTACGGCGGGCAGGACTGCGGACGCGGCTGGCCCGGCCCAGGCGACCCGTCGTCGGTGCTGCTCGTCGCCCGTACGCACGCGGCCGGGCTGACGGCGGTCCACCGTGCCGTGGCGGCCTTCCGGCACGGGCAGGCTCCGGCGGGGCTCGACCTCGACTCCGTCGTCCTCGTCGCGGACGCGCCCGGGCGGCTGCCCCGGCCACTCGCCCAGCGCGTGAAGCTGCTCGAAGCGGCCGTGGACGTCCATCGCGTTCCATGGGTCCCCGCCTGGCGCCTCGGCGACACGGACGGAAGCCCTCCACGGGGCACCGGCTCCCTGGTCCGCCTCACCGGGCGGGTGCGCTGAGCCACTCGCACACAGTGGACAGATAGAGATAGTTACTTGCGTGTGCATATAATGCACGTGCTGGTATTCGCGCACGCCAACCATTCCAGGGAGATCTCATGGCCCGCCGCTTCCTCTTCGTGCTGGGCAGCAGCCGACCCGACGGCAACACCGAACTGCTCGCCCGCCGCGCCGCCGAACAACTGCCCACGGACGTCGAGCAGACGTGGATCGACCTGGCCGAGCATCCGCTGCCCGATTTCGAGGACCTGCGGCACGACAGCGACCACCTCCGCCCCACGGAGGGCAGCGCGGGCCTGCTGCTCGACGCCACGCTCGCCGCCACGGACATCGTGATCGCCTCGCCGCTGTACTGGTACTCGCTGTCCGCCCCGGTCAAGCGCTACCTCGACTACTGGTCCGGCTGGCTGCGCACCCCCGGCCTCGACTTCAAGGCGACCCTGGCCGGCCGCACCCTGTGGGGCGTCACCGCGCTCGCGCATCAGGAGCAGGAGGTCGCCGACCCGCTGATCGGCACCCTGAGCAACTCGGCGGCCTACATGGGCATGCGCTTCGGCGGGGTACTGCTGGGCAACGGCAGCAAGCCCGGTGACGTCCTGAAGGACACCGAGGCGCTGGCGGGCGCCAAGACCTTCTTCGCACAGGAGGCGCCGCTCGCCCGTTTTCCGTACGAGCAGACGGACACCGTGCCTACGAGGTGATGTCCTTCGCCGTGAACCGCGCCCAGGCCGCCGAGCCGAACACCGCCGCGTAGAGGGCCTGGAGGCCGAGGTTCCGCACCAGGTCGTCCCAGTAGACCGGTTCGCGCATCAGGTCGGCGAAGGACAGCCAGTAGTGCGAGAAGAAGTACGGCTGGAGCGCGTCGAGCTGCGGGATCTGGTCGAGGATCTGGACGGTGATCAGCAGCCCTACCGTGGTCGCCATCGCCGCGACGCCACTGCCGGTCAGGGTCGAGACGAACAGGCCGAGGGCCGCGACACCGATGAGCGAGGCGGCCACGACCAGGGCGATGAGCAGGGCGCGGCCCAGGCCCTCGGCGTAGGTGATCCGGGTGCCGGAGATGGTGGTCAGTTCACCGACCGGGAACAGCAGCGCCCCGACCGCGAGCGCCGAGACCGCGACCACCAGGGTGGCGGCGAGGCAGAAGGCGATCACCGTGGCGTACTTGGTGAGCAGCAGCCGGGTGCGGCCGGCCGGGGCGACCAGGAGGTAGCGGAGCGTGCCCGCGTTCGCCTCGCCCGCGATCGCGTCGCCCGCGACGACGCCGACGGCCATCGGCAGGAAGAACGGGAGGGTCGCGGCGAGCGCGGTGAAGACCAGGAACAGACCGTTGTTGCTGATCTGCGAGATGAACGCCGGGCCCTCGCCGCCACCGCCTCCGCCACCACCGCCGAACGACGCCCCGTCGCTCGTCTCGATCTTCACGGCGATCCCCACCAGGACCGGCACGGCGGCCAGCACGCCCAGCAGGGCGAGGGTGCGCCAGCGCCGGAAGGTGATCAGCAGTTCGCTGCGGAGCAGCCCGAAGGACCACAGCGGGCTCGGGGCACGCACCGCGGGCCGGGGTGCCTCGGCCCGCGCCTCTGCCTGCGACGACTCGGCCCGCGAGGACTCGGCCCGTGACGTGTCAGCCCCCGACGTGTCAGCCCGCGACATCGAAGCCCTCCCCGGTAAGCGCCACGAACGCGTCCTCCAGGGAGGCGCGTTCCACTCCGAAGCCGCGGACGCGGACACCGGCCGCGACCAGGGCGGCGTTCAGGTCGGCGAGGTCGCGGTCCGGTGGCTCCGCCGTCACCCGGTCCTCGGCGACGACCACGTCCCCGGCCCCCTGTTCCTTCAACACCCTGGCCGCCTCCCCCGCGTCCGGTGTGGTCACCACCAGCCGGCCGCGCGCCCCGGCCGCCAGGTCGGCGACCGCGCCCTGGCTGATCAGTCGCCCCTGCGTCATCACGGCGGCGTGCGTGCACACCTGCTCGATCTCGTCCAGCAGGTGGGAGGAGAGGAAGACGGTCGTGCCGTCGGAGGCCAGTTCGCGCACGAGCGCGCGGATCTCGCGCATGCCCTGGGGGTCGAGCCCGTTGGTCGGTTCGTCCAGGACCAGCAGGCGGCGCGGCTGGAGCAGCGCCGCGGCGAGCCCGAGGCGCTGCTTCATGCCGAGCGAGTACGCCTTCGCCTTCTTGCCGGCGGCGGCCGCGAGGCCCACCCGATCCAGCGCCGCCGCGACACGCTCACGCCGGGTGCGCGGGTCGGCGGCCGGGTCGGCGGCGTCGTAGCGCAGGAGGTTGTCGCGTCCGGAGAGGAAGCCGTACAGGGCGGGGCCCTCGATGAGGGCGCCGACCTGGGGCAGTACGGTGCGGGCCGCGCGCGGCATGGGCCGGCCCAGGACCCGGGCGGTGCCCGAGGTGGGCTCGATCAGGCCCATCAGCATGCGGATGGTGGTGGTCTTGCCGGAGCCGTTCGGGCCGAGGAAGCCGAAGACGCTGCCCGCCGGGACGGTCAGGTCCAGACCGTCGACGGCGAGCTGTCCGCCGCGGTAGCGCTTGGTGAGCGCCCGGGTGGCGATGACGGCGTCGTCCGCGCCGTCCCCCTGGTCCGGGCTCTCCGCTTCCGTGGCGGACGCTTCGGCCATCGGCTCCCTCGCTTCGTCGTAGCTGCTCCGTGCCATACGCCTGACGCCTGCCTGACGGCTGACGCCTGCCTGACGCCTGAACCTGCCTGACGCCTGCGCCTGACGCCTACTGGGCCGCGTCGGCCGCCTTCACCAGTGCGTCCTTGGTGACCGCACCGGCGTAGACCTTGCCGTCGTCCGTGATCAGGGCGTTGACCAGGCGGGTCTTGAAGACCGTGCCGGAGCCGAAGTCGCCCTTGACCTGGTCGCCGAAGGAGCCGAGGAAGCCGCCGAGGTCGCCGCCCGCGGAGGCCGTGGGCAGGCCCTGGCCGCCGGTGTCGAAGGTGGCGATCGAGTTCCAGCCCTCGCCGATGACCTTCAGGCCGTCCGTCCCCTTCAGGCCGTCCGTCCCCTTCAGGCCCTCCATCTCCTCGGCGAGGTCACCCTCGGCCTCCCGCCCGTGCTCCGGCGCCTTGGCCACCTCGTCGCCCTCGGTGACCTTCGCACCCTTGGGCGGGGTGAAGTCGAACGTCGACGCGTCCGGCTTCGCGAAGCTGACCTTGGTGAAGCCCGCGTCCACCACGGCGGCGCCGCCGCTCGACGGGGTCAGCGTGAACTTCAGCGGCATGCCGGTCTCGGCGTCCACCGCGACGCTGATGGCGCCGACCGTGGAACCCTCCTGCTTGGGCTTGATCACCAGTCGGTACGCGTCCCGGCCGGCCACCTGCGCGGTGCCGTCGACGGTCACGGACGTGGTGTCGTCGACCGCCTTGAGAGCCTGGTCGGCGAAGTCCTTCGGGGTGGCCGGCACCTCCTTCTCCGGCTGCTCGGCGCTGCCGGACGTGGTGGAGTGGTAGACCTCGTTGGACTCGCTGTCGTAGCCCCAGACGTCCTTGCCGTTGTGGATCAGGCTGTACTCGGCGGCGTTCTCCAGCAGCGACAGCTTCTGCCGGTCGGGGCCGTCGGCGGCGACCCGCAGCGTGTGGGTGCCGGACACCAGCTCGGTGAGCTTGGCCGACGGGTCGGCGGCGGAGCCGTCCTCGTCCCCTCCCGAGCCCGGACCGCCGGACATACCGGACATCAGGCCGCTCTCCAGGCCGCCGAGGTCCGGCAGACCCAGGTCCGTGCTGATCTTGACCGTGCCGGACAGCTGCTCGACGTCCGACTTGGCGATCTTCTCTATGAGCTGCTCCGCGGTGACCTTCGGAAGGTCGGGGTCCCCCGAGTCGGCGAGCGCGGGGACGAGCCCGATCGTCGCGGCCGCCACTCCCATCACCGCGACCGGGACGACGTACCGCGCGGCCCTGCGCCGTCCGGCGCGCAGGCCCTCGCCCTCCCCGGCGGTCGTGTTGTCGTCGGAATCGATCGGTGCCATGTGTGCCCTACCTCCGTCGTCGGCGGCGGCTGTCTCACGACCTCGCGCTCGTTCACCCGTGAGCCGCCATTCTCACCCGAATCGGTGAGGATTGGTGTTTCCGTGGTGTCCATCTGACCAAATCGGCCAAGCGGAATCGTCAGACCGCGGGCTCAACTCCGCCTACTCCTGCGGGATGACACGGAGGGAGTGCGACTCCCCCGGCCCGTAGGGGGCGGGGTACGCGACCGGGCGGTCAGCCGGCCCGGTGCACCACGGCATCGCACAGCTCCACCAGCGCGGACTTGGCCTCGCACTCCTTGAGCGGGGCCAGCGCCGCCCGGGCGTCCTTGGCGTACCGGACGGTGTCCCGCCGCGCCTGCTCCAGCGCGGGGTGGGCGCGCAGCAGCCGCAGCGCCTCCGCGTGCCGCGCGTCGTCGCCCAGGTCGGAGTCCAGCAGCTCGCACAGGGCGATGTCCTCGGCGAGCCCCAGCCGGGCCGCCCGCTCGCGCAGCCGCAGCACCGGGAGGGTCGGGATGCCCTCACGCAGGTCGGTCCCGGGCGTCTTCCCGGACTCGTGGGAGTCGGAGGCGATGTCCAGGACGTCGTCCGCCAGCTGGAAGGCGACGCCGAGTCGCTCGCCGTACTGGGTCAGCACGTCCACGACCGTCTCGTCCGCGCCGGACATCATCGCGCCGAACCGGCAGGAGACCGCCACCAGCGAGCCCGTCTTGCCGCCCAGCACGTCCAGGTAGTGGTCGACCGGGTCCCGGCCGTCCTGCGGCCCCGCCGTCTCCAGAATCTGGCCGGTGACGAGCCGCTCGAACGCCAGGGCCTGCACGCGGACCGCCTCGGGACCGAGGTCGGCGAGGATCTGCGAGGCGCGGGCGAACAGGAAGTCGCCGGTGAGGACCGCGACCGAGTTGTCCCAGCGGGTGTTGGCGCTGGCGACGCCGCGCCGTACGGCGGCCTCGTCCATCACGTCGTCGTGGTACAGGGTGGCGAGGTGGGTCAGCTCCACGACGACGGCCGAGGGCACGATGCCGGGGGCGTAGCGGTCGCCGAACTGGGCGGAGAGCATCACCAGCAGTGGCCGGAAACGCTTACCCCCGGCCCGCACCAGATGCTGGGCGGCCTCCGTGATGAACGGAACCTCGCTTTTGGTTGCCTCAAGCAACCCTTCCTCGACAGCAACCAATCCGGCCTGGACATCGGCTTCCAGAGCCTGGTCCCGCACGCTCAGCCCGAACGGCCCGACGACGGTCACGAGGGGTCTCCTGTCTGCTGGTGTCTACTGGCGATTACCTGGTTTGTCGATAGGTCGCTGCCACCACTCAAGTCAGCGTATCCGGTCACCTTTCGATCACCGCTAGCGCCCACCGTTACAGGCCGGTCGGTATCGGATCATGCGCGGTATGTTTTTGATCAGGTGATATGAGCAGATATTGATCGCCATCACCGGGGGCCGAAACCCGCCGTCGAAGATCACATCACCCCTCCCAACGGCCCGCACGCCGAATACGTCACCCGCTCGGATCACCCCGATCCCGCCCCGATCCCGCCCCACTCCCGTCCCGATCCCGTCCCGAACGGATGCCCGCACAGCGCGCGGAAACACCGACCGGAGCGGGGCCGGAGACGAGACGCGCAGGACGGCGGGCCCGCCCGGCAGCCGGCCGAGACCCGAAGCCCTCCTGACCTGTGGCCGATTGACTCCAGGTTGGCCCTAATGCCCGATTTGCCAGCCTTGTTGAAGCCCGTGAGTTGGCTCACTCCGCCCCACCTGGAGGCAACCCCGCCGCCGACTGTGCCCTCCCTTTGCCCCGCAAGCCAGTTGAGCCTTGGCAGCCGCAAAGGATCAAGCGCCTCAAACACCTCAGACCAAGGTCAACAGGCGCGTTGGGTGATTCCTGCACTTGTTTCGGACATGTGCTCTCGCATACGTTCCCGGCCTGTCGGGCGGACGCCGAATCCTGCCACCGCCCGGACGCACAGTCATCCGCCAACAAACTCGCAGGCAGGAGCGGGGGACCCAGGTAAGTCGCCGCACCGGTCACCACCGGAGCGGCTCGGGGTGAAGCCGTGCCCGTCAGGGCCCGGCCGGGCACCTCCCCGCCCGAACCCGACAGCTCACCTCGCAGGCGTAAGGAGAGGGACTCAAGCATGTCTGCCAACGGTCAGAACCGTCACGCCCGCACCACCCGCCTCGCCCGGAAGCTCGCCGTGGCCGGCACCGGCGCCGCCGTGCTCGCCCTGCCGCTCATCGGGGCCACCAGCGCCTCCGCGGCCACCCCGGCCGCCGCCACGACCGCCGCGACCGCCACCACGGCGGCGACGACGTACCCGGACAACCTCGACGGCTGGATCCGGGAGTCGCTCGACATCATGGCGCAGCACGGCATCCCCGGGTCGTACGAGGGCATCCACCGCAACATCATGCGGGAGTCCTCCGGCAACCCGATGGCCATCAACAACTGGGACATCAACGCCATCAACGGCACCCCGTCCAAGGGCCTGCTCCAGGTGATCGCCCCGACCTTCGAGGCCTACCACGTGCCCGGCACCTCCTGGGACCCGTACGACCCGGTCGCCAACATCACCGCCGCCTGCAACTACGCGGCCGACCGGTACGGCTCGATGGACAACGTCTTCGGCGCGTACTGAGCCGCACCAGAGGCTCTGAGCCGTATCAAGAGGCTCTGAGCCGTATCAAGAGGCTCTGAGCCGTATCAAGAGGCTCTGAAGATCCGTTCGAGGACGACGGCCACGCCGTCGTCCTCGTTCGTCGTGGTGACCTCGTCGGCCACCGCCTTGAGTTCGGGGTGGGCGCCCGCCATGGCGACACCGTGGGCCGCCCAGTCGAACATGGGGATGTCGTTGGGCATGTCCCCGAAGGCGATCGTCCGCCGCCGGCCCACGCCCAGGCGCTCGGCGGCCAGCGCCAGGCCGGTGGCCTTGGTGATGCCGCACGGCTGGAGCTCCACCGTCCCCGGACCCGACATCGTGACGGTGGCGAGGGAACCGACCACCGCGCGCGCCGTCGCAGCCAACTCGTCGTCGGACAGCTCGGGATGGCGCAGCAGCACCTTGCTGATCGGCGCGCTCCACAGCTCGTCGCGCCGCTCGACCCGCACCGCGGGCAGCGTCGGGTGCGGCATCAGGTAGCCCGGCTCGATGAGCGTCAGGCCGTCGACACCGTCCTGGTCGACCGCCGCGTGCACCTGCCCCACCTCGGCCTCGATCTTGCCGAGCGCGGTCTCGGCCAGCTCCCGGTCCAGGGTGACCGACCACAGCATCCGGTGCGCGCCGGCGTCGTACACCTGGGCGCCCTGGCCGCACACCACGAGCCCCGTGCGGCCGAGGCGGTCGAGCAGGGGCCGCACCCGGGGCGCCGGCCGCCCCGTCACCACCAGATGCCGCGCACCGGCCTCGGACACCCGCGCCAGCGCGGCCAGTGACCGGTCGGACACGGTGTCGTCGCCGCGGAGCAGCGTGCCGTCGAGGTCGGTGGCGACGAGTGAATACGCGGTGCGGTCCATGATCAGAGAATACGGACACCGCACCTGTCCGACTCACCCGCGATCGCTTCCGAACGAGGACGCGCGAGGTCCGCACGAGTCCGCACGAGTGCGGCAGGACTGCGCACGAGGACGCACGTTCGTGTCCAAAACCTGGCACATCATCGGCTTCATCGGCTAAGGCCGGTTAAAGGCCTGTGCACCGGTTGGCAACAAGATGGTCCGCTACCTACCGGCCGGACGGCCCCCGGGGGTACCTTCCTTCTGTCCAGGGGGGACTTGATCGGGGGGTCGGGTTGAACAGCGGACGTGTGCGTGTGCTCAGGCCGGAGGAACTGGGCGAGGGGGAACGGGAGCACTGGCGCGAGCTGCGCGCCAAGTCGACGGCACCACGCAATCCGTTCATGGAACCGGAATTCACCGACGTCGTGGGCCGGGTGCGGCCGCGGGCGCGGATCGCGGTGGTGTACGACGGCGGTGAGGCGGCGGGTTTCCTGCCGCACGAGCGCGGACCGCTGGGCCAGGGCCGGGCGATCGGACTCGGGGTGTCGGACTGCCAGGGGGCGGTGCTGCGCCCGGGCCTCGCCCCGGACATCCGCGAACTGCTGCGGGCCTGCTCCCTGTCGAGCTTCGCCTTCGACAACCTGGAGGCGGAGCAGGAGCTCTTCGTGCGCCACGCCGCCGAGGAGCACACCACCTACGTCATCGACGTGGAGAAGGGCTACGGGGCGTACGAGAGCGTGCTGCGCGACGGGTCGCCGAAGTTCCTCAAGACCACCCTCGCCAAGGAACGCAGGCTCGGCCGTCAGGTCGGGGACGTGCGCTTCGTGTTCGACGAGCGGGATCCGGCCGCGCTGCGCACGCTCATGGAGTGGAAGTCGGCGCAGTACCGCAGGACGGGACGCCGGGACCGGTTCGCGCAGGAGTGGATCACCCGGCTCGTCGGGCGGCTCGCCAGGACCCGGGCACCGGAGTGCACCGGCACGCTGTCCGTGCTCTATGCCGACGGCCGGCCCGTCGCCGCCCACTTCGGACTGCGCTCGGCGACGGTCCTGGCGTGCTGGTTCCCGGCGTACGACCCGGAGTTCGCCAAGTACTCGCCGGGTCTTGTGCTCCATCTGCGGATGGCCGAGGCAGCCGCCGCCGAGGGCATCGGCATGCTCGACATGGGGCGGGGCCCCGCGGAGTACAAGGACGCGCTGAAGACCGGTGGCCTGCCCGTGTACGAGGGGGCGGCGACGCGAGTGGGGGCGGGCGCCGCGCTGCACTGGCTCGGCCGCGAGCCGGCCCGCCGCGCGCACGGCTTCGTGCGCGACCGGCCCCGGCTGGCGTCGCTGGCGGTACGGACGTTGAGGGGCGCGGCCCGGCTGCGCCGGTCGTGACGGAGGGCAACCACGAGGGGGTGGGCGCATGGCCGGTGTGCGGCGTGCGTGGCAGGAGACACGGACACGTCAGGAGATAGAGGGGTTCCTGAGCATCGGGCCGGTGCAGGTCGCCGAGCTGGATCTCGGCCCCGGGGAAGACGGGCGGGCGGCGGGCGCCGAGGGGGCGGAGCTGAGACCCGGGCCGGGCAGCCCGCCGGTGACGTCCGGCGCGGTGTTCCTCCTGGTCAGACGGGCGGGCCGACCCGTCGGTACCGTGCTCGGACAGGTACCCGAGGGCGCGGATCCCACGGAGGTACTGTCCGGGCTCGCCCGGAAGCTGCCGCAAGGGGCGCCGCCCGGGCCGTTGCCCCGGCCGCCGTCCGCCAGTGTCGTGGTCGCCACCCGGGAACGCGCGGACCAGCTCGCCCGCGCGCTGGACTCGCTGCTCGCGCAGGACCACCCGGACTTCGAGATCGTCGTCGTCGACAACGCGCCCGTGACCGGCGAGACCCGGGAGCTGGTCGAGCGCAAGTACGGCGAGCGGGTGCGGTACGTGTGCGAACCGGTGCCCGGACTCGCCATCGCCCACAACCGGGGTCTCGCGGCCGTACGGGGCGAGGTGGTCGCCTTCACCGACGACGACGTGGTCGCCGACCCCCGCTGGCTCAGCGAGCTGACCGCCCCCTTCGCCGCCGACCCGCGCCTGGGCTGTGCCACCGGGCTGATCCTGCCCGCGCGGCTGCGCACCCCCGCCCAGGTGCTCCTGGAGAGCCACGGCGGCTTCGCGAAGGGGTTCACCCCGCGGACGTACGACCCCGGGCACCCGCCCGCCGACGAGCCGCTGTTCCCGTTCACCGCGGGCCGGTTCGGCTCCGGCGCGAACATGGCCTTCCGTACGGCCGTGCTGCGGACGGTCGGCGGCTTCGACCCCGCGACCGGCGCGGGCACGCGCGCGCGGGGCGGCGACGACCTCTACGGCTTCGTGCGCGTCCTCGCCCAGGGGCAGCGGCTGCGCTACACGCCGCACGCGCTGGTCTGGCACCACCACCGGGAGACCTGGCGGGACCTGGAGACCCAGGCCTACGGCTACGGCGCCGGCCTCACCGCGTATCTCACGGCGATCCTGGTGAACCGGCCCGCGCTGCTGCCGGCCTTCCTCGCCCGGGTGCCGGGCGGACTGGCGCACGCGCGGGGGCTGACCGCCGTACGCGCGACCGGCGACGGTGCGGACGCGGCGGCGGAGGGGCCGGGCGGGCACGACTCCCGTACGCATCCCTGGCCGCGGCGCCTGTCCCGGCTGCAGCGCCGGGGCATGCTGTACGGCCCCGTCGGCTATCTGCGGGCCCGTCGCGCCCTGCGTACGGTCGGACTGGAGGCGCGATGAGTGAGGCGTCCGGGGCGCGAAAGGGCGTGCCCTCAGCGGGCGGGGTGGGTGGGGCCGGCGGGGCTGGCGGGCACATACCCGTCTTCCTCTACCACGCGGTGATGGACGATCCACCCTCGTGGATCGCCGAGTTCACCGTCACCCCGAAGGAGTTCGCCGCTCATCTGGACGCGATCGTGGACAGCGGCATGACACCGGTCACGATCAGCGTGCTCGCCGACCACCTCGCCGGGCGGGCGCCCCTGCCGCCCCGGCCGGTGCTGCTCACCTTCGACGACGGCTTCGCCGACCTGCCCGGCCCCACGGCCGAGGCGCTGGCCGAGCGTGCGCTGCCCGCCACCGCCTATCTCACCACCGGAGCCATCGCCCCGGGCGGCCGCAGTCTGCTCCCCCCGGCCCCGATGATGACCCTGGACGCGACGGTGGAGCTGGAACGTTCCGGCATGGAGATCGGCAGCCACACCGTCACCCACGCCCAGCTCGACACGCTGTCCGCCAAGGGTCTGGCGTACGAACTGCGCACGTCCAAGGCCGTACTGGAGGACGCCCTCGGGCATCCGGTCCGCCACCTCGCCTACCCGCACGGCTACAACAGCGCGAAGGTGCGGTCGCTGTCGGCCCGCGCCGGGTACGAGACGGCGACCGCCGTGCGGCACGCGCTCAGCTCCGACCGCGACGAGCGGTACCGCATCGCCCGGCTCATCGTGCGGCGCAGCCACACGGTCGCCGACGTCGAGGCGTGGCTGGCGGGAGGGGGCGTCCGGATCGCCCCCTACCGCGACGGGCCGAGCACGGTCGCGTGGCGGTGGTACCGGCGGGGGCGGGCCATGGTGCGGGGGCCCGAGTTCGCCGGCTGACCGCGGTCACTCGCGGGGCTGGTTGAGGTGGGGGTCGGCGACCACCTCGCGCAGGCTGGCCCACGCCCGGTCATTGGCCACGGCCAGATCGCAGTGCGGTCCCGGGTCGCGGTAGTTCCACTGGAGGGCGGCCTTGACGCCCTCCAGTTCCTTGAGCACGCCGGGAACCTGCGCGTACCAGTCCGCCTGCCGGTCCGGCCGCTTCGGGTCGGAGGCGCTGCCGAACTCCGAGAGCATCAGGGGCTTGTCGTCGGAGAGATTGGCGCGGATCCAGTCGTGGGTGGCGTGCTGCGTCTGCGCGAAGCTGAGCCAGTCCGTCTTGTGGCAGAGGTAGTAGTTGTACTGGTTGTAGCCGATCCAGTCGACGTACTCGTCGCCCGGATACATCTTCTCGAACAGGTCGGCGTGGTCCAGGTAGCCGGTGATGATCCAGGTCCACACGACGTTGTCGACGCCCAGCTCGCGGAACCGGTCGTGGATGTGCCGGTAGGCCCGCACGTAGTCGGCCGGTGTGCCGTTGTCCGGGGTGCGGGTGTCCATCTCCAGGTCGAAGGAGAGGAACACCTTCTTCCCCGTGCGCTGCCCGTACTCCTTGATGCGCTGGGCCTGCACGTCGATCACGGAGTCGTCCAGGTCGCCGGCGGCTATCTGCTTCCAGGTGGGCTGCTGCTGCTTCGTACCGCCCCACCACTTGCTCTCCCAGGACAGCAGCAGCATGCGGTCCTCGCCGACGCGCTGTTCCTGCTCGGTGAGGAGCTGACCTTCCAGGCGGGTGTCCGTGACCGCGGACATGTCGTGGTACGTGTACACGATGTCGAGCTCGCGCCCGACGTTCTTCTCGTACGCGTGCACCTTCTCGGCCAGGTCGGACTTGTCGTGCGGCACGAAGGCACCGAACCAGGCGCCGCAGGGCGGTTCGAGGAGCTCGGTCGGACGGCACTTCGGGTCGTCGGCCGGGTCGGCGGGGCCGGAGGCGTCGCGCAGGGCGAGCACCGCGACCAGGACCGCGCAGGTGGCCGTGATGGATGTGATCAGCAGTCGGCGCCGGCCCGGTCCCCCGCGGTCCTTGGGGGCCTTGGGCCGGCGGTGCTGTCCGGTCGTCGTCGAGTCTCCGGCCGTGCGGCGAGCGGGACGGGCGAACCTCACAGAGTGGAACCCTTCCGTGTCCTCGGCGCCGCCCCCGGCGCCGTGCTGGGCGTCGGCGGGGAGGCGCGCAGGCGCGGGCAGAACGCGGCGAGCGTGGTCAGCAGGGTGAGTGTCAGCAGGACGCGGTCCCCGCTGAAGGCGTGCGCGGCTATCAGCACCGTGGCGACGAGCATCGCGGCGCTCACGCTCAGCAGGACGGCCAGCATCAGCCGTTCCAGCAGGTCGGAGTGGCGTTCGAAGGCCGCGTCCCGGCGCTCGACGGGCGCTTCGGCACGGCGGGCGCGCAGCGCGGGGCCGCAGATCCCGACCAGGGCGGCGCCCGGCCCGACGGCCAGGAACGCGGCGACCGCCGCGCCGCGCAGTGGTGAGCCGCCGGGCAGGGCGAGCGCGGCGAGCGCCAGCCAGCCGGCGAACGGGGGCAGCATACGGATCACGAGGTCCTGCGGTGTCATGGCTGACTCGCTCCCCTTCTCAGCTCGCCGGTTTCAGGACGTAGAGCACGCCGGCGCTGTTCTCGGCGACCAGCTCGAACTTCGGTGACGCCGCCACGGACTCCCGTACGCGCTCCAACTGCGCCTTGTCCAACTGGCCGTTCATCTCCGAATTGGCCGTCTGCCCCTGGGTGAGCAGGAAGTAGGCGCGTGCCGGTGCTTCCACGGCGGCCATGTCGCTGGCCAGGACGGCGGCCGGATTCCGGACGATCTCGTCGACGTGGCGTCGCTCGTCGTCGAGGAACCAGTAGTGGTCGACTCTCCAGTACTGCTCGTAGGCGAGCGGGTAGTTCCGGTTGGCGGCGACGACCAGGGAGTCGTCGGGCGCCTGGTCGAAGAGCTGCTGGACGAGGGCCACTTCCCGGGGCGGGAAGTAGTTGATGCGGTCCTTGCCCGAGTAGCTCGGTACGAAGGCGAGGGTCCCGGCGAGCAGCACCAGCGGCGGCACCCACACGCCGTACCGCGACGGGGGCAGGGTGGGCAGTGGGAAGCGGCGGCGCCGGGCGGTGGCGGCCGGCGAGCGTCCGCCCGTCTCCCGCGCGGCGGCGTCGGCGGCCAGCGTGCGGACCTTGGGCAGCAGCGCGGCGGCGGCGAAGAAGGCCGCGCCGGGCAGCGTGAACATCAGGACCCGGAAGATCATCTCGCTGCCGTAGCTGCTCGCCACGAACATCGGCAGCGGCGCCGCGGCGACCAGCAGCAGCGGCAGCGCCCGGTGCCGCAGGACCCGCTGGCGCAGTACACCCACCAGCGCGAGCAGGAGCACGGAACCCGACAGCAGCCGGGCCGCCCAGGAGGTCGCCACCGCTCCGGTGCCGGTGGGGGTGGCCCCGTACCCGGTCTCGACGTTGGCGCCGACGTCGCCGATGGAGCGAATCATGTCCGGCATGGCGGCGGACAGGAAGGGCAGCGCGGCCGTGAGGCACCAGGCCAGGAAGATCACGACCGTCGTGACCGCCGGGACCCAGTGGCGGTAGCGGCGTGTGAAAGCCAGCGCGACGAGCGTGACGACGAGCATGCCGGGTGTCAGCTGGTGCGAGACGACGATGGCGGTGACCAGCACGCTGAGCAGTACGGTCCACACGGCCTGCCCCTGCCGACCGCCCCGCCCGCCGGAGCGGCCGTAGCGGCGCAGTACGACCGCGATGACGCCCAGGTGCAGGACGAAGGCGACGGACTGCGGCGAGAAGTAGTCCTGACCCACCCAGTTGCCGACGCAGAACAGCCATACGCCGGTCCAGATCAGCCGCCGGTCCTCGGTGAAGGTCCGGTAGATCAGCAGCAGCGGGAGGAGCAGCAGCACGCTGGAGACCAACGGCCACCAGGCCATGTACATCGCGGCGTTGTCCACACCCAGCAGCCGCACCAGCGCCGCCTGGGCGGCGAAGAAGCCGGGCCACTGGTCGTAGACGGCCATGTCGCCGAGCTGGTCCGCGGTCTGGAGACCGCCGGACGTCAGCAGGTGGTCGATGACCGCGTCGTGCTTCCACGCCCACGCGTAGAGCGGGGTCGGGTAGAGAACGGCCTGGGTGGCCCGCTCCATCACCAGCAGCCCCAGAACGTACGCGAGCGACCAGCCGTTGCGACGGCGCGGGTCGCGGACCGTGCACCAGAAACCCGCGGTGAGCACCGCGAGGCCGGCCCAGAACGTGGGGTGCAGGGCGCTGACCAGGCCGTAGTCGTCCAGGGCGGACACGTCGGTGTGCCGCATCGCGTAGACCCACAGGGCGAGGGCGACGAGGAGGGGCACGGCCGGCCAGGCGGCGGCCGCGCGGGCCGGCCAGGCGGCTGGAGTGAGGTCGGACAGATCCGTCACGGGCAGCTCGGCGGCGGAGCCGGGGGGCTCCGGGGTAGGGAGACGGTGGGCGCGTGCGGTGGTCCTCCGGCCCGGCCGGGCGGACGCTTCGTCCGAGGTCGTGGTGGCCGACTCCTGCGAGGTGCGGGGCTCCCCGGCCTCCGGCGCGTCCTCGTTCGTCGCGTCCCGGGTTTCCTGACCGGGCGCGGGCTCTGGTGCGGATCTCTCCCGTGGAGTTGCTGGCGGACGCACGACGGTTCCCCCCTGGCTCTTCGGCTCTGTGCTTGATCAGTCCCTGGACATGCCGTTCGGTCTGGTGCGGTGCGGGAGCTCCGTCAGGCCTGTCGTGTCCGTCGTGCCCCTCATGAAGGCCGGGTGGCGCAAGGACAGGAGCAGGACGACGAGGACGAGCAGCAGGAGGAGAGGCGGCGCGATCGGCGCGAGCTCCTGACGCCAGACCCAGCCCCCCACCGCGACGAGATACAGAACCCCCCAGCGTCCCTGCCACGGCAGCCGGCCGCCCGCCTTCCCCAGCAGCAGCCACAGCGGTACGAGACACAGCAGATGCAGGACGAGCGGAGCCCAGCGCAGTAGTGGGCCGGGCCCGTCGAGCCCCGCCGCTTCCGCGATAAATCCGGCCGTCTCGGTGTATAACGTCCCACCGACCGCCTCCGGTTCCCGCCCGAGCGCCACGGGCGCCGCGTGCAGGGCCAGTACGGCGGCACCCAGTGCGCCACCGGGCAGCCACGGGTCGGGCGAGGCGCACAAGGTCACGGACGCCACGAACACCAAGAGCATCAGGGCCCCCGCGACCAGCGCCGGCAGAGGAAGCCCCCGCAACAGCTCCTGCCCGGTGAGTTCGGCCCCGACCTCGGAGGCGCCGCCCAGCCACGGCAGGTCGCGCGACGCCACCAGGAAGACGACGGTGGCGACGCCGAGCAGCAGCCACAGGGCAGGCCTCAGACGCCGCTCGGGGATCGCCCCGATCCCGCCGTCGTCACCCTCTCCGAAGTCGAGGCCCGAGTTCGCGTGGGGCACAGCGGCTGCGTCTGGCCCATCGGACTCGTGGGGAGCAGCAGTCGCGTCTGGCCCATCGGACTTGTGGGGAGCATCGGGCACGTGGGGCGGACCGGATGTGTGGGGCGGATCGAGCGCGTGGGGCCCATCAGACGCATCGGGCTCAGTGGCCGCATCGGTCAAGTCCGGCGTCGGGTCCTGGCCGGACGGGGCTCCGGTCTCGGCGTCGGGGTGCCGGGGCCGCCGGACGATCACCGCGAGGGTGTCCGCCTCCAAGGCTTCCCGTTCGTACCCCGGGCGCCCTATGAACAGGGCGACGGTGTCGTCCCGTGGCGCCTCGTCGGACCGCCCGTGCTCGTACGCCGCCCGGCGCGCCCAGCTCGTGCCGTACCCGGCGGTGGCGTTCAACTGGGCCCAGTGGGTGCCGTAGGAGGTGCCGGGACCCGGCTTCCGCACGCCCCGCAGCCCGATGCCACCGGAGGCGTCCGAGCCCCGGGGCCCGCCGGAACGACCGGCTCCGTCACTGCCGCGCAGAGTGGCCCGCAGGCCGGGCACACAGCCGACGGCGACCACCGTCATGCCCCCCAGCACCGCCCAGCCGGCGCCCGCGATCCCGGCCGGGCTGAAGAGCATCGCCGCGCTGCCCAGCACGAGGACGCACATGGTGCCCTGCACGGCGGCGAGTACGCCGGTACGCCCCTGGACGCGCAGCACGCCGATGTACAGCTCGACCACGATCCTCGGCAGCGCCCCGATGGCCAGCAGCCGCAGCACCGTGGAACCGTGCTCGGCGTAGTCCTCGTCGAAGGGCGCGAGGATCTGCGGCGCGAAGACGACCAGGAAGAGCACCACCGGCACCAGCAGCAGCGTCATGCGGCGCAGTGCTCCGCGGACGCCGTCGGCGAGGCGTCGCGGGTCGTGCGAGGCGTGCGCGGTGAGGGAGGAGGCCATGTTGATGGCCATGAACTCCATCGTGCCGCCGACGGTGTACGCCACGTAGAAGTAGCCGTTCTCCGCGGCGCTGAAGTTGACCGCGACCATCACCGGCAGCAGGTTGATCATCGCCAGGCTGAACACCGCGCCCAGCGAGTCCCCGGCCAGGAACCGCCCCATCTCACGGACCTTGGGCGGCTCCACGTCGTGGTCGGCGGCGGCCTGGCGCGGGATGAGTCTGCGGAAGATCAGCCAGCCGAGCGGCAGGGTGGAGAAGGCGATGGCCACGGCCCAGGACACGAAGATGCCGAGCACCGGCACCGTGGTGGCGAAGAGGGCCAGCAGGATCAGCTTCCCGACCGAGAACACCGCGTTCCCGGCGGGCACCCACTCCGCCTTGCGCAGCCCGGTCAGCACGCCGTCCTGGAGGGTGAGCAGCGCCCAGGCCACGCACGCCGCGACGAACAACGCCCCCGCCTCGGCGGTGCCCAGCGGGGCGTACGAGGCGCCCCACAGGTCGAGGGTGAGCAGGAAGACGACGGCGGCCACGGCGACGACCACCGAACTGGCCGCGTACGCACGCCACACCAGCGGCCCGGTCGCGCGGCCGGCCCGCGGTACGAAACGGACCACGGCGCCGATCATCGTGGTCGCCGTGATGCTGGCGAGCAGCCGCATGGCGGCGATGGCGGCGGAGCCCTGCCCGACGGCCTCCTCCGAGTAGTAGCGGGCGGCCACGAGCCAGAAGCCGAGGCCGAGCACGGCGGAGACGCCGGTGCTGAGCATCAGGAAGTAGGCGTTCTTGAAGAGCGAGTCGCCTCCGTGCCCGCTCCCGGACGGCGTCGGGCCGCCGCCCGCGGGTGCCGACGCGGTCTCGTGCACCTGGGTCTCAGCCACCGGTCGGAACCAGCCCTTCCGGTGCCTCGGCCGGTCGTACTCCGGACTCCTCCAGCGCGGCGACGGCCGCACGGGCGCGCAGCGGATCCACGGGCAGCGCGTGCCGCGCGAACCAGCGCGCCCCCTCGGGAGCGGGTGACGGGTCGGTGAAGGCGGCGCCCGCGTAGTCGTCCAGCGGCGGGTCGTAGAGGTAGCCGACGACGATGCCGCGCCGGGCCAGCGCCCGCACCGCCGCGCCCCGGTCCGCCACGAGCAACGGCACGCGGAACAACGGCTGTGTCGCGCCCGGTGATCGGGTCCTCGCGCCCTCCCACCCGGCCGGCGCAGCCCAACGCGTCGACAGCAGCAGCTCCGTACCCGCACGGCAGTCGGCGAGTACGTCGTCCAGCCGGTCGAGTCCGCGTCCGATGCGCCCGAGCCGGAACCGGCCGGCGCGCAGCCGGTAGTCGTGCATGTCGACGCGGACCCAGGGGTCGTGGGCATCGAGGGAGTCCTGGGCACCGAGGTCGGGGGCCGAGGCGACCGCGCGGGCCAGCTCCTCCGGACGCAGCGGCATCCGGATCTCCTCCCGCTCCATCAGCCCCAGCAGCCGCATCGCGGCCCAGGCGGCCCGCCGCAGCCGCAGCCCCCGTACGGCGGCCTCCGCGTACGGCCGTACGGCGTAGGCGAGTTCGGCCGTCGTACGGCGCGGCAGCAGCAGGTCGTCGCAGGCCTTCTCCAGCGTGTCCCGCAGCCCCGGGTCGGCGACCGCGAGGATTCCTCCGGCTTTGGCGCCGACGTGCTTGGACAGGCTGAAAACGGAGGCGTCGCCCCAGGCGCCGACCGGCCGGCCGCCCACCTCGCTGCCGATGGCGTGCGCCGCGTCCTCGAACAGCGGGATACCCAACGCGTCGCAACGGGCCCGCAGTCCGGGCGCCGGGTCCGGGTTGCCGTACAGGTTGGTCGTCACTACGGCGGACAGCGAGCCCCACAGCTCCTCGGGCACGGCATCGATGTCGATGGACGCGTCCGACGGATTCAACGGCGCCTGGACCGGCCGCAGTCCGGCCGCGAGCACGACGAAGAAGATGACGTCGTCGTTGACCGGCGACATCAGCACCCGGCCGCCCGGCGGGCACCAGTGACGCAGTGCCGCGTACAGCCCGAAACGGCACGACGGTACGTACACGCATTCCCGGCCGAGTCGGCTGCGCATGGTCTCTTCCAGCCGCTTCCTCGGCTGCGAACCATTCCGCACCGAACCCGGACCGGCCTCCCCTGTGGCCATCCGCCCCCCTGGTGTGCCATCGAAGGCCCCCTCCCCGAGGCCTTCCGGCACCCGCCCAGAGTCGCCCCGTTCGCACCGCTCCGTCAAGATTGCGTACCGGCCTGTGGACAACTTCCCGTACACAAGCGGAAGCGGAGCGCCACATCTCCGGCCGTCCGCGCGGGCGTACGCGGGCGGCGAAGGTGCCGCCCCACCGGTCACTCCCCCGTCTCCACGCACGGGCGCCCGGACCACTCCCCGCACGTCAGCACACCTGAACGCGCCTCCCCCGCCACGCACCGCCACCTCCCGACGCACTGCCCAAGACCGGGATGTCACCCGTAACGTGTGGCCCGGCCACGAACCACGTGGCGCACACGGCGCGCACGGCGCATGGCGAGCACGAAAGCGAGGCAGCACCCGATGCCCCCCTTCGATGTCCCCGAGGGCGACCCCTTCGGCCCGCACAACCTTCCGTACGGCGTGTTCTCGATCCCCGGCAGGCAGGAGCGGACGGTGGGCGTCCGGCTCGGCGACCACGTCCTCGACGCCGGCGCGGCGGCCCACGCACTCGGATCGCCGTACGCCTCCCTGCTCGCGCGGCCCACCCTGAACCCGCTGCTGGCGGCCGGCCGCACCGCCTGGTCCGACGTACGGCGCGCGCTCACGGCATGGGTGACGGTCCCCTCCCACCGCGAGACCCTGGAACCCCTGTTCCACCCGCTGTCGTCGGTGGCCCTGCACCTGCCCTTCGAGGTCGCGGACTACGTCGACTTCTATGCCTCCGAGAACCACGCCCGGAACGTCGGCCAGATCTTCCGTCCCGACGCAGCCGACTCCCTCACCCCGAACTGGAAGCACCTCCCCATCGGCTACCACGGCCGCTCCGGCACGGTGGTCGTGTCCGGCACGGACGTCGTGCGGCCGTCCGGGCAGCGCAAGGCCCCCACCGACACCGCTCCCGTCTTCGGCCCGTCCGTCCGCCTCGACATCGAGGCCGAGGTCGGCTTCGTGGTGGGCGTGCCGTCCGAGCTGGGCAGCCCGGTGGCGCTCGGGGACTTCCGCGAGCACGTCTTCGGGCTCTGCCTGCTCAACGACTGGTCCGCGCGGGACGTCCAGGCCTGGGAGTACGTCCCCCTCGGCCCGTTCCTCGGCAAGTCCTTCACCACCTCGGTGTCGGCCTGGATCACGCCGCTGGACGCCCTGGAGGAGGCACGGGTGGCCCCGCCGGAGCGCACGCACGAACTGCTGCCCTACCTCGACGACACGGACGGGGAACTCGACGAACCCGGAGGCTACGACCTGCGGATCTCCGTCGCCGTCAACGGCCACGTCGTCTCCGAGCCGCCGTTCTCCACCATGTACTGGACGGCCGCCCAGCAACTGGCCCACATGACCGTCAACGGCGCCTCGCTGCGTACCGGCGACCTCTACGGCTCCGGCACGGTGAGCGGACCGACCGACCGGGAGCGCGGGTCCCTGCTGGAGCTGACCTGGAACGGACGCGATCCCCTCGAACTTCCCGACGGCAAGCGGACGTTCCTGGAGGACGGCGACGTGGTGACCCTGTCCGCCTGGGCACCGGGGCCGGGCGGCATCCGGGTGGGACTGGGCGAGGTGACCGGCCAGGTGGCCGCGCCGCGGGCCGAACGGTAACCACACGACTCCCGCGGCTCCCGCGACTCCCCCGCGCTCGGATCCGTTGCCCGTCAGGTCCTGACTCACACCGCCCGTCACCGTCATACTGGCGTCGGGCGGTGTGCGCGGCATGCTCGCACCCGCGCGACGAGCACCGTCACGCCGGCCCGACCGCAGCCGCACCGCAGTCGCACCACTGTTCGCACCATCGCCCCACACAGCCAGAGCCGCCCTTCCGACCAGGATCCGGAGCCCGTGGCATGACCCTCTGCCTGCTCCTGCTGTTCGTCGTCGCCGTGACCGCCGCGGTACCGGTGCCGCGCGCGCTGACCCGGTCCGCGTGGCCCGAGCGGGATCCCGTGGTCGCGCTCTGGGTGTGGCAGTGCCTGGTCGCCACCGTCCTGCTGTGCTGTCTGACGGCCCTCGCCCTCGGCGCCGCCGCCGTCTTCGGCACCGTACGCGCCCAGCTCTTCGCGCCGGCGCCGCCGGCGGTGACCGCGGCCTACAACCTCTCCGCCGGCCCGCCCTGGGCGGCCGCCCTCACCCTCCTGCTGGCCGGCGGCGCCGCCTGGACGACCGCCATGCTCGCCCGCGAACTCGTCGAGGCCCGCCGACGGCGCTCCCACTCACGCGCCACCCTGCGCGAACGCGCCCCTGACCTGCCCGCCGGACTCCCCGCCGCCCGCGGTCCCCTGCTGGTCCTGGAGGACGAGTACCCGGACGCCTGGTGGATGCCCGGCAACCCGCCCCAGCTGATCGTCACCACCGGTGCGCTGCAGCGCCTCACCGACCATCAGATCGACGCCGTCCTCACCCACGAGCGAGGCCACGCCCGGGCCCACCACGACTGGCTGCTGCACCTGTCCACCGCCCTGGCCACCGGCTTCCCGCGGGTCCCGCTGTTCGCCCACTTCTGCGACCAGACCCACCGCCTGGTCGAACTCTCCGCCGACGACACCGCCTCCCGCCGCTGCGGCCACCTGACCACGGCCCTGGCCCTGATCGAGCTGAACCAGCACCGCGGCGTCCTGTCCTGCTCCTCCAGCCACCGGCTCCTCGGCGAACGCGTCGACCGCCTCCTGGAACCCTCGCCCCGCCTGCTCCCCCGGCACCGGGCCCTGACCACGGCGACAGCCGCTCTGATCCCCCTCCTTCCGCTGCTGATCACCTTTGCCCCGGGCCTGACGGCGCTGGCGTAGGGAGCCGCGCGCTCCCGTCGCCTATATCCAGTCGTCGGGCTCGGGCTCCGGCTCGTGTTCGGGCCAGTCGTCCGCGCCGGAACCAGAATCAGAACCAGAGCCTGATCCGGCCGACGGGCCGCCCGGCACGGGCGCCGTGGCCGTGGCCGGTCCGTTCAGCCCCGCCAGCACCGCGAGCACGCCCTCGCCGTACGTCGCCAGCTTCTTCTCGCCGACCCCGCTGATGCCTCCGAGCTGCCCGATCGAGGTGGGCCAGGCGGTGGCGATCTCCCGGAGCGTGGCGTCGTGGAAGATGACGTACGCCGGAACGCCCTGCTCGCGGGCCTGCTCCGCGCGCCAGGCGCGCAGCGCCTCGAAGGCGGGGAGCAGTTCCTCGGGCAGTTCGACCGCGGCGGCCTTGGGCTTGCGGTCCCCCCGTCCGCCACCTGCCGACCGGGTCGTGGCCGGCTTCTTGGGCTCCTTGCGCAGCGGCACCTCCCGCTCCCGGCGCAGCACCGACCCGCTGGTCTCGGTCAGCACCAGCGTGCCGTACTCGCCCTCGACCGCGAGCAGTCCCTGGGCCAGCAGCTGCCGGGCGACGCCCCGCCACTCGCCCTCGGTCAGCTCCTCGCCGATGCCGAACACGGAGAGCTGGTCGTGGTCGAACTGGATCACCTTGGCGGTGCGCTTGCCCAGCAGGATGTCGATGATCTGCCCCGCGCCGAACTTCTGCCCGCGCTCCCGCTTCAGCCGCACCACCGTCGACAGCACCTTCTGTGCCGGGACCGTGCCGTCCCAGGTCTCCGGGGGCGTGAGGCAGGTGTCGCAGTTGCCGCAGCCGGCCGGGTCCGGGTCCTGCCCGAAGTAGGCGAGGAGCTGGCCGCGGCGGCACTGGGCGGTCTCGCACAGGGCGAGCATCGCGTCCAGATGGGACTGGGCCCGGCGGCGGAACGCCTCGTCGCCCTCGCCGGACTGGATCAGTTTGCGCTGCTGTATGACGTCGTTGAGGCCGTACGCCATCCAGGCGGTCGACGGCAGGCCGTCCCGGCCGGCACGGCCGGTCTCCTGGTAGTAGCCCTCGACCGACTTGGGAAGGTCCAGGTGGGCGACGAATCGCACGTCCGGCTTGTCGATGCCCATGCCGAAGGCGATGGTCGCCACCACGACCAGGCCCTCCTCCCGCAGGAACCGGGACTGGTGCGCGGCCCGGGTGCCCGCGTCCAGGCCCGCGTGGTAGGGCACGGCCTCGATGCCGTTGCTCGACAGGAACTCGGCGGTCTTGTCGACGGAGTTGCGCGAGAGGCAGTACACGATGCCCGCGTCGCCGGGGTGTTCCTCGCGCAGGAAACTCAACAGCTGCTTCTTGGGATCCGACTTCGGCACGACCCGGTACTGAATGTTGGGCCGGTCGAAGCTCGCCACGAAGTGCCGCGCGGCCGGCATGTTCAACCGCTCGGTGATCTCGCTGTGCGTCGCGTGCGTGGCCGTCGCCGTCAGCGCGAGCCGGGGTACGTCCGGCCAGCGCTCGCCGAGCAGGGACAGGGCGAGGTAGTCGGGCCGGAAGTCGTGGCCCCACTGCGAGACGCAGTGCGCCTCGTCGATCGCGAAGAGGGAGATCTTGCCCCGGGAGAGCAGGTCGAGGGTGCCCTCCAGGCGCAGCCGCTCGGGCGCCAGGTACAGCAGGTCCAGCTCGCCGGCGAGGAACTCGGCCTCCACCACGCGGCGCTCGTCGAAGTCCTGCGTGGAGTTCATGAAGCCGGCCCGCACACCGAGCGCCCGCAGCGCGTCCACCTGGTCCTGCATCAGCGCGATCAGCGGCGAGACCACGATGCCCGTGCCGGGCCGGACCAGGGACGGAATCTGGTAGCACAGCGACTTGCCGCCACCGGTCGGCATGAGCACGACCGCGTCGCCGCCCGCCACCACGTGGTCGACGACCGCCTCCTGCTCACCGCGGAAGGCCTCGTACCCGAAGACCCGGTGCAGCGTGGCCAGCGCCTCGCCACCCACGCCGGTCACCTGCGCTGTCTCTGCCATCTCGCCGATCACGCCCGTCCCGCCCATCGTCCCGTCCCCCGTACGTCCTGCTGCGCCCGTCCGGCCCATCCGGTCTGTCTGGTCCGCCCTGTCCCGACCACTGCCTCAACGATAGGGGCCCGCGCCGACAGCCTCGGAGTTATCCACAGGCTTCACCCGTCGCCGATCGTCACCAGCAGATAGCCTGAAGTGACATCCGACACTCCTATCACTGGGAACTCACAAAAGTGGCAACCGAGGCCTCCCTCCCCAAGTGGCCGATCCCTCCTGCCGAGGGCTGGAGCGCTGACGATCTGGACCGCCTCCCCAACCTGCCGGCGCATACGCAACTGATCGACGCCGGTCTTGTGTTCCCTTGCCCGCAGTCGGTCATCCACGAGCGAGCAACGTCCTTCTTCGGCCGACAGCTCTCCGTAGCCGCACCTCAAGGGCTCGATGTCCTGTGCAGGTTCACTGTGGACGTGGACCGGCAGAACAGGCCGGAGCCGGACGTGCTGATGCTGCGGGAAGAAGCACTGACGAGTCCCGACCAGACCCGGGTCCCGGCATCAGCCGTCGTACTGACCGTGGAGGTCGTCTCACCGGACTCCGTCTCCCGCGACCGCGAGACCAAGCCCCTGAAGTACGCCCGGGCGGGCATCGCGCACTATTGGCGGGTGGAGAACGAGAAGGGCCTCGCCGTCGTCCACGCCTTCGAGCTGGAGCCCACCACCGGCACCTACGTCGGCGTCGGCATCTTCCGTGAACGCATGAAGGTGAGCGCGCCCTTCCCGATGGATCTGGACCTGACCGCCATCAAGGCCCGTCGCGGCGGCGAGTAGACCCTGGACAGACGCGGCGGCGGCCCCGCACCCCCCGAGGGCACAGGGCCGCCGCCGTCTCCGTACCGGCGAGCGCCGTGTCAGCGCACGAACACCCCCGCCTGTCCCGCCAGGTCCAGGAAGTACTGCGGCGCCACACCGAGCACCACCGTGACCGCCACTCCGACGCCGATCGCCGTCATCGTCAGCGGTGACGGCACCGCGACGGTCGGGCCCTCCGGCCTCGGCTCGCTGAAGAACATCAGCACGATCACGCGGATGTAGAAGAACGCCGCGATCGCCGACGAGATCACACCGATCACGACCAGCGGGGCCGCGCCGCCCTCCGCCGCCGCCTTGAACACGGCGAACTTCCCCGAGAAGCCGGAGGTGAGCGGGATGCCCGCGAAGGCCAGCAGGAACACCGCGAACACGGCCGCCACCAGCGGCGATCTGCGCCCGAGCCCGGCCCACTTCGACAGGTGCGTCGCCTCACCGCCCGCGTCGCGCACCAGCGTCACCACCGCGAAGGCGCCGATCGTGACGAAGGAGTACGCGGCCAGGTAGAAGAGGACGGACGAGATGCCGTCCGGCGTGGTCGCGATGACACCGGCGAGGATGAAGCCCGCGTGCGCGATCGACGAGTACGCCAGCAGCCGCTTGATGTCGGTCTGAGTGATCGCGACGATCGCGCCGGCCAGCATGGTGACGATCGCCACGGCCCACATCACCGGCCGCCAGTCCCAGCGCAGGCCGGGCAGGACGACGTAGAGGATGCGGAGCAGGGCGCCGAAGGCCGCGACCTTGGTTGCCGCCGCCATGAAACCGGTCACCGGTGTCGGCGCGCCCTGGTACACGTCCGGCGTCCACATGTGGAACGGCACCGCGCCCACCTTGAACAGCAGGCCCATGACGATCAGCGCGGCCCCGACCAGGAGCAGCGCGTCGTTGCCCATGGTGTCGGCGAGCGCCGGGGTGACGTTCTGGACGGTGCCGTCGACGACCTGCGCGATCGTGCCGTACGACATCGAGCCCGCGTAGCCGTAGAGCAGGGCGATGCCGAACAGCGTGAAGGCGGAGGCGAAGGCGCCGAGCAGGAAGTACTTGACCGCCGCCTCCTGCGACATCAGCCGCTTGCGGCGGGCCAGCGCGCACAGGAGGTAGAGGGGAAGGGAGAAGACTTCCAGGGCCACGAAGAGCGTCAGCAGGTCGTTGGCCGCCGGGAAGACCAGCATGCCGGCGACGGCGAAGAGGAGGAGCGGGAACACCTCCGTGGTGGTGAAGCCGGCCTTGACCGCCTTCTGCTCGCTCTCGCTGCCCGGTACGGACGCGGCCTGTGCGGCGAAGGAGTCGACGCGGTTGCCGTGCGCCTCCGGATCGAGCCGCCGCTCGGCGAAGGTGAACAGACCGACCAGGCTCGCCAGCAGGATCGTGCCCTGCAGGAACAGGGCCGGTCCGTCGACGGCGATGGCGCCCATCGCCGCGATGCCCGCCTTGGTCGTGCCGTATCCGCCCGCCGCGAGCGCGACGACCGCGGCGAAGGCGGCGACGAGCGCGACCGCGGACACGAACGTCTGCACGTAGTAACGGGACCTGCGCGGCACGAAGGCCTCGATCAGGATTCCGATGATCGCCGCACCGAGGACGATGAGGACGGGCGACAGCTGCCCGTACTCGATCTTCGGCGCGTCGATCTTCCCGATCGGGTCGGCCGCCGTGGCCGCGGTTGTCCACAGGCTGTGGACGGCTGTTGCGCTCACTTGGCCGCCTCCACCTCAGGCTGGGGGTCCTTCTTGTGTACGTCGGACATGGTCTGCTCCACCGCGGGGTTGACGATGTCCGTGAGGGGCTTCGGAAAGACGCCCAGGAAGATCAGCAGCGCCACCAGCGGCGCCACGACGACCAGCTCACGCACCCGAAGGTCGGGCATCGCGGACACCTCCGGCTTCACCGGGCCCGTCATCGTCCGCTGGTAGAGGACGAGGGTGTAGAGCGCGGCGAGAACGATGCCGAAGGTGGCGATGATGCCGATCACCGGATAGCGCGTGAACGTGCCGACCAGGACCAGGAACTCGCTGATGAACGGTGCCAGGCCGGGCAGGGACAGGGTCGCCAGGCCGCCGATCAGGAAGGTGCCGGCGAGCACCGGGGCGACCTTCTGCACTCCGCCGTAGTCGGCGATGAGCCGCGAGCCGCGCCGCGAGATCAGGAATCCGGCGATCAGCATCAGTACGGCGGTCGAGATCCCATGGTTGACCATGTAGAGCGTCGCACCGGACTGGCCCTGGCTGGTCATCGCGAAGATGCCCATGATGATGAAGCCGAAGTGCGAGATCGACGCGTAGGCGATCAGCCGCTTGATGTCGCGCTGGCCGACCGCGAGCAGCGCCCCGTAGATGATGCTGATGACCGCCAGGACGAGGACGACCGGCGTCGCCCACTTGCTCGCCTCCGGGAAGAGCTGGAGGCAGAAGCGCAGCATCGCGAAGGTGCCGACCTTGTCGACGACCGCCGTGATGAGCACGGCGACCGGGGCGGTGGACTCCTGCATGGCGTTGGGCAGCCAGGTGTGCAGCGGCCACAGCGGCGCCTTCACCGCGAAGGCGAAGAAGAAGCCGAGGAACAGCCAGCGTTCCGTGCTGGTCGACATGGTCAGCTCGCCGCTCGCCCGTGCCTCGGCGATCTCGGTGAGGGAGAAGTTCCCGGCGACCACGTAGAGCCCGATCACCGCGGCCAGCATGATCAGACCGCCGGCCAGGTTGTAGAGGAGGAACTTCACCGCCGCGTACGACCGCTGCGTCGCCGCCGTCTTCTCACCGTGCTCGTGGGCCCGGTCCCCGAAGCCGCCGATGAGGAAGTACATCGGGATCAGCATGGCTTCGAAGAAGATGTAGAAGAGGAAGACGTCGGTGGCCTCGAAGGAGATGATCACCATCGCCTCGACCAGCAGGATCAGAGCGAAGAAGCCCTGCGTCGGCCGCCACCTGGTGCTGCCGGTCTCCAGGGGGTCGGCGTCGTGCCAGCCCGCCAGGATGATGAACGGGATCAGCAGGGCGGTCAGCGCGATCAGCGCCACCGCGATGCCGTCCACGCCCAGCTCGTACCGGACGCCGAACTCCGCGATCCAGGAGTGGGACTCGGTGAGCTGGTAGCGGTCGCCGCCGGGGTCGAATCGGACCAGGACCGCGATCGCCAGGCCGAGCGTGGCCAGCGAGACCAGCAGCGCCAGCCACTTGGCCACGGTGCGTTTCGCGGCCGGCACGGCTGCCGTGGCGATCGCCCCGACGGCCGGCAGGACCGCCGTGACTGTCAGCAGGGGAAAGGACATCGGTATCAGACCGCCCTCATCAGCAGGGTCGCGGCGACGAGGACCGCCGCACCGCCGAACATCGAGACCGCGTAACTGCGCGCGAACCCGTTCTGCAGCTTGCGCATCCGCCCGGACAGGCCGCCGACCGAGGCCGCCGTGCCGTTGACGACCCCGTCGACCAGGGTGTGGTCGACGTAGACCAGGGAGCGCGTCAGGTGCTCCCCGCCGCGGACCAGGACGACGTGGTTGAAGTCGTCCTGGAGCAGGTCGCGCCGGGCGGCCCGGGTGAGCAGCGACCCGCGCGGGGCGACGGCCGGGACAGGACGGCGGCCGTACTGCGCCCAGGCGGCCGCCACGCCGATCACCATCACGGCGACCGTGGAGACCGTGACCGTCAGGGCGCTGATCGGCGCGTGCCCGTGGTCGTGCCCGGTGATGGGCTCCAGCCAGTGCACGAAGCGGTCACCGATGCTGAAGAACGCGCCGCCGAACACCGAGCCGACGGCCAGCACGATCATCGGGATCGTCATGGTCTTCGGCGACTCGTGCGGGTGCGGAGGTGTGTACTCGCCGCGCGTCTCGGCGGCGGGCTCCACGTCGGGCTTCGCGGGCGACGGCGTCGGGGCGTTCCGCCAGCGCTCCTCGCCGAAGAACGTCATCAGCATCACGCGCGTCATGTAGTACGCCGTGATGGCCGCGCCCAGCAGGGCCACGCCGCCGAGGATCCAGCCCTCGGTGCCGCCCTTGGCGAACGCCGACTCGATGATCTTGTCCTTGGAGAAGAAGCCGGACAGGCCCGGGAAGCCGATGATGGCGAGATAGCCGAGGCCGAAGGTGATGAACGTGACCGGCATGTACTTCCGCAGTCCGCCGTAGCGGCGCATGTCGACCTCGTCGTTCATGCCGTGCATGACCGAGCCGGCACCGAGGAACAGCCCGGCCTTGAAGAAGCCGTGCGTCACCAGGTGCATGATCGCGAAGACGTAGCCGATCGGGCCGAGGCCGGCCGCCAGCACCATGTAGCCGATCTGCGACATCGTCGAACCGGCCAGCGCCTTCTTGATGTCGTCCTTGGCGCAACCGACGATCGCACCGAACAGCAGCGTGACCGCGCCGACGATGGTGACCACCAGCTGCGCGTCGGGCGCGCCGTTGAAGATGACGCCGGAGCGGACGATCAGGTACACGCCCGCCGTCACCATGGTCGCGGCGTGGATGAGGGCGGAGACCGGAGTCGGACCCTCCATCGCGTCCCCGAGCCAGGACTGCAGCGGCACCTGGGCGGACTTGCCGCAGGCGGCGAGCAGTAGCATCAGGGCGATCACGGTGAGCTTGCCCTCGTCCGCCGAGCCCGCGAGTCCGGCCTCCCCGTGGCCGCCGAGCACCGGCCCGAAGGCGAAGGTGCCGAACCACAGGAACATCAGCATGATCGCGATGGACAGGCCCATGTCGCCGACGCGGTTGACCAGGAAGGCCTTCTTCGCGGCGGTGGCGGCGCTGGGCTTGTGCTGCCAGAAACCGATCAGCAGATAGGAGGCGAGACCGACGCCCTCCCAGCCGACGTACAGCAGCAGGTAGTTGTCGGCGAGGACCAGCAGCAGCATCGCCGCGAGGAACAGGTTCAGATAGCCGAAGAAACGGCGGCGGCGCTCGTCGTGCTCCATGTACGCGACCGAGTACAGGTGGATGAGCGAGCCGACGCCGGTGATCAGCAGAACGAACGTCATCGACAACTGGTCGAGCCGGAAGGCGACGTCGGCCTGGAAACCCTCCACCGGGATCCAGCTGAACAGGTGCTGCGTCAGGGTGCGGTCCTCCGCGCCCATGCCGAGCATGTCGGTGAAGAGGACGACACCGATCACGAAGGACGCGGCGGCGAGCAGCGTGCCGATCCAGTGACCGACCGCGTCCAGCCGGCGTCCGCCGCACAGCAGGACCGCCGCACCGAGCAAAGGCGCCGCCACCAGCAGCGCAATCAAATTCTCTGCGTTAGTCACGGTTCTAGCGACCCCTCACAGCTTCATCAGGCTGGCGTCGTCGACCGAGGCCGAGTGGCGGGAACGGAACAGGGACACGATGATCGCGAGCCCGACCACGACCTCCGCGGCGGCGACGACCATCGTGAAGAAGGCGATGATCTGGCCGTCGAGGTTGCCGTGCATCCGGGAGAAGGCGACGAACGCGAGGTTGCATGCGTTGAGCATCAGCTCGATGCACATGAAGACCACGATCGCGTTGCGCCTGATCAGCACGCCGGTGGCGCCGATCGTGAACAACAGGGCCGCGAGGTAGAGGTAGTTGACGGGGTTCACTTCGACGCCTCCTCGGACCGCTCGGAGTTGCCCGGTTCGACCGCCTTGCGTTCGAGGCGCTCCTCGGACCGCTGCTCCAGCGCCTTCAGGTCGCCCAGCGCCTCCATCGACACGTCGCGGATCTGGCCCCGCTCGCGCAGCGTCTTGCTGACGGTGAGTTCGGACGGGGTGCCGTCGGGCAGCAGGCCCGCGATGTCGACCGCGTTGTGCCGGGCGTACACGCCGGGCGCCGGGAGCGGCGGCAGCTGCTTGCCCTCGCGGACGCGCCGCTCGGCCAGTTCGCGCTGGGTCGCCGCCCGCTCGGTGCGCTCGCGGTGGGTGAGGACCATGGCGCCGACGGCGGCCGTGATGAGCAGGGCGCCGGTGATCTCGAAGGCGAAGACGTACTTGGTGAAGATGAGGGACGCGATGCCCTCCACGTTGCCGTTCGCGTTGGCCTGGGCCAGGCCGGTGAACTCCGTGACGGACGCGTTGCCGATGCCGGCGATCAGCAGGATGCCGAAGCCGAGCCCGGACAGCAGGGCCAGCCAGCGCTGCCCCTTGATGGTCTCCTTCAGGGAGTCCGCCGCGGTGACACCGACGAGCATCACCACGAAGAGGAACAGCATCATGATCGCGCCGGTGTAGACGATGATCTGCACCACGCCGAGGAAGTAGGCGCCGTTGGCGAGGTAGAACACCGCCAGGACGATCATGGTTCCGGCGAGGCAGAGCGCGCTGTGCACGGCCTTCTTCATGAAGACGGTGCACAGGGCGCCGATCACCGCGACCGTGCCGAGGATCCAGAACTGGACGGCCTCTCCGGTGGAGGTGCCGGCAGAGAGAGTCGCTGCGGCGGCGAGCTGCTCGGTCATCGGCGGATCACCTCCTCCGACGCGGGTTCGGTCCCGCCGAAGGTCGAGTCGCCCTCCTGGACGACCTCCCCCTCGGAGTGGGCGACCTGCTGGACCGTGCCGGGCGCCGCCTCGGTCACCAGGCCCCGGTAGTAGTCCTGCTCGTCCGTCCCCGGGTAGATGGCGTGGGGCGAGTCGACCATGCCCTCTTCCAGGCCGGCGAGCAGCTGCTCCTTGGTGAAGATGAGGTTGGCGCGGCTGGAGTCGGCCAGCTCGAACTCGTTGGTCATCGTCAGCGCGCGCGTGGGGCACGCCTCGATGCACAGGCCGCAGAAAATGCAGCGGGCGTAGTTGATCTGGTAGACGCGGCCGTACCGCTCGCCCGGCGAGTAGCGCTCCTCGTCGGTGTTGTCCGCGCCCTCCACGTAGATGGCGTCGGCGGGACACGCCCAGGCGCACAGCTCGCAGCCGACGCACTTCTCCAGGCCGTCCGGATGGCGGTTGAGCTGGTGCCGTCCGTGGAAGCGCGGAGCGGTGGTCTTTTGCTGCTCCGGATACTGCTCGGTCAGCCGCTTCTTGAACATGGCCTTGAAGGTCACGCCGAAGCCGGCCACGGGGTTCTGGAAACCGGGGTTGGTCTCCTTGGGTTCCTCAGCCATCGGACGCCTCCTTTCCATCCGTCGATCCGCCCAGAGATCCGTCACTCTGAGTATCGGGCCCACCACTGACAATCAGCTCCCGCTCCCGGCGCGGACGGCGTCGCGGCACCGGCGGCAACTCCTGTCCGGGCATCGGCGGTACGGGGAATCCGCCGGCCATCGGGTCGAAGCCGGCCGGCTCCTCGGCCGGAGCCTCGGCCTGCTTGCTCCTGTCGCGGTACATGTCCACGACGAAGGACAACAGCAGCAGGACCAGGACGCCGCCGCCGATGTAGAGAGCGATGTCGGCGAAGTCGTAGTTCTCGTTCCGCAGCGCCCGCACGGTCGCGACCAGCATCAGCCAGACCAGCGAGACCGGGATGAGGACCTTCCAGCCGAGCTTCATCAGCTGGTCGTAGCGGACCCGGGGGAGGGTGCCGCGCAGCCAGATGAAGAAGAACAGCAGCAGCTGGACCTTGACCACGAACCAGAGCAGTGGCCACCAGCCGTGGTTGGCGCCCTCCCAGAAGGTGCTGACCGGCCACGGGGCCCGCCAGCCGCCGAGGAACAGGGTGGTGGCGACCGCCGAGACCGTCACCATGTTCACGTACTCGGCGAGCATGAACATCGCGAACTTGATCGACGAGTACTCGGTGTTGAACCCGCCCACCAGGTCGCCCTCGGATTCGGGCATGTCGAAGGGGGCTCGGTTGGTCTCGCCGACCATGGTGACGATGTAGATGATGAAGGAGACCGGCAGCAGCACGATGTACCAGCGGTCGTTCTGCTGCTCGACGATCGCCGAGGTCGACATCGATCCCGAGTAGAGGAACACCGAGGCGAACGCGGCGCCCATCGCGATCTCGTAGGAGATCATCTGCGCGCAGGACCGCAGCCCGCCGAGCAGCGGATAGGTCGAGCCGGAGCTCCAGCCCGCCAGCACCATGCCGTAGATGCCGATGGAGGCGACCGCGAGGATGTACAGCAACGCGATCGGCAGGTCGGTGAGCTGCATGGTGGTGCGCTGACCGAAGATCGAGATCTCGTTGCCGGCGGGCCCGAAGGGGATCACCGCGATCGCCATGAAGGCCGGGATGGCCGCGACGATCGGTGCGAGGACGTACACCACCTTGTCGGCGCGCTTGACGATGACGTCTTCCTTGAGCATCAGCTTGATGCCGTCGGCGAGCGACTGGAGCATGCCCCAGGGGCCGTGCCGGTTGGGGCCGATGCGCAGCTGCATCCAGGCGACGACCTTACGCTCCCACACGATGGAGAACAGCACGGTCACCATCAGGAAGGCGAAGCAGAAGACCGCCTTGATGACGACCAGCCACCACGGGTCGGTGCCGAACATCGAAAGGTCTTCAGCGGCGAGGTACGGGCTCATGCCTCCACCTCCTTGGGGGCTGCGCCCGCGAGCGTCGCCGGACCGATGCGGACGAGGGTTCCGGGCAGCACCCCGGCGTCGGAGGCGACGCCGGCGCCGGCCGAGTTCAGCGGGAGCCAGACCACCCGGTCGGGCATCTCGGTGATCTGCAGCGGGAGTTCGACGGCCCCGGTGGGGCCGGTCACGGCCAGCAGATGGCCGTCCTTGACGCCCGCCTCGGCGGCCGTGGCGGCCGACACGCGCGCGCGTGCGGCATGCCGGGTGCCGGCGAGTGCCTCGTCGCCCTGCTGGAGGAGGCCCTGGTCGAGCAGCAGCCGGTGCCCGGCCAGTACGGCCTCTCCGGCGGCCGGCCGCGGCAGCGCGCTCGCGGTCCCCAGCGGTTCGCCGGCCCGCGGCCCGTCCCAGGCGCCGAGCCGGTCGATCTCCGCGCGCGTGGTGCGCAGATCCGGCAGGCCCAGATGTACGTCCATGGCGTCGGCCAGCATCTGGAGTACGCGGGCGTCGGCGGGCGCGACTCGGCGGGTCATCTGGTCGGGCTTGAGCGCGGCCTCGAAGAGGCGTGCCCTGCCCTCCCAGTTCAGGAAGGTCCCGGCCTTCTCGGCGACCGCGGCGACGGGCAGGACGACGTCGGCGAGTTCGGTGACCTCGCTGGGCCTCAGCTCCAGCGACACCACGAAGCCGGCCTCGGCGAGTGCCGCACGCGCGCGTGCCGGATCGGGCAGGTCGGCGACCTCGACGCCCGCCACCAGCAGCGCCTGGAGCTCGCCCCGGGCCGCGGCCTCGACGATCTCGCCGGTGTCGCGGCCGTAGCGGTGCGGAAGGTCGGACAGGCCCCAGACCGCGGCGACCTCCTCACGCGCGCGCGGGTCGGTCGCCGGACGCCCGCCCGGCAGCAGCGACGGCAGTGCACCCGCCTCGATCGCGCCGCGCTCCCCCGCCCGGCGCGGGATCCACACCAGCCGGGCGCCGGTCGCGGCGGCGGTCCGCAGGGCGGAGGTGAGGCCACCGGTCACGGACGCCAGGCGCTCGCCGACGACGATCACGGCGCCCTCGGCGCGCAGTGCCTCGGCGGCCTGGGCACCACCGGTCTCCAGGCCGACGCCGCTGGCGAGCGCGTCCAGCCACTCGGTCTCGGTGCCGGGAGCGGCGGGCAGCAGCGTGCCGCCGGCCTTCTCCAGACCCCGCGTGGCGTGCGTGGCCAGGGCGAAGACCTTCTGCCCGTGCCTGCGCCAGGCCTTGCGCAGCCGCAGGAAGACGCCGGGCGCCTCCTCCTCGGCCTCGAACCCGGCCAGCAGGACGGCGGGCGCCTTCTCCAGCGCGGTGTACGTGACCCCCGTACCGTCGAGATCCCGGCCGCGTCCGGCGATCCGGGCAGCCAGGAAGTCGGTCTCCTCGGTGCTGTGCACGCGCGCGCGGAAGTCGATGTCGTTGGTGTCCAGCGCCACGCGCGCGAACTTGCTGTACGCGTAGGCGTCCTCGACGGTGAGCCGGCCGCCGGTCAGGACACCGGTCCGGCCCTTCGAGGCGAGCAGTCCCTGCGCGGCGATCTGCAGGGCTTCCGGCCAGGAGGCCGGCTCCAGCTCGCCCTCGGCGTTGCGCACCAGGGGCGTCGTCAGCCGGTCCCGCTGCTGGGCGTACCGGAACGCGAAGCGCCCCTTGTCGCAGATCCACTCCTCGTTGACCTCGGGCTCGTCGGCCGCGAGCCGCCGCATGACCTTGCCGCGCCGGTGGTCGGTGCGGGTCGCGCAGCCGCCGGAGCAGTGCTCGCAGACGGACGGCGAGGAGATCAGGTCGAAGGGGCGGGAGCGGAACCGGTACGCCGCCGAGGTGAGCGCGCCGACCGGGCAGATCTGGATGGTGTTGCCGGAGAAGTACGACTCGAAGGGGTCGCCCTCGCCGGTACCGACCTGCTGGAGCGCGCCCCGTTCGATCAGCTCGATCATCGGGTCGCCCGCTACCTGGTTGGAGAACCGGGTGCACCGGGCGCACAGCACGCACCGCTCGCGGTCGAGCAGCACCTGCGTGGAGATCGGCACGGGCTTCTCGTAGGTCCGCTTCTTTCCCTCGAAGCGGGAGTCGGACTGGCCGTGCGACATGGCCTGGTTCTGCAGCGGGCACTCGCCGCCCTTGTCGCAGACCGGGCAGTCCAGCGGATGGTTGATGAGCAGCAGCTCCATCACACCGTGCTGGGCCTTCTCGGCGACGGGCGAGGTGAGGTGGGTCTTCACCACCATGCCGTCGGTGCAGGTGATGGTGCACGACGCCATGGGCTTGCGCTGGCCCTCGACCTCGACGATGCACTGGCGGCAGGCGCCGGCCGGGTCGAGGAGGGGGTGGTCGCAGAACCGGGGGATCTCGATGCCGAGCTGTTCGGCGGCCCGGATGACCAGGGTGCCCTTGGGCACGCTGATCTCGGCGCCGTCGATCGTCAGCGATACCAGGTCCTCCGGCGGGACCGCCGCCTCTCCCCCTCCCGAGGGAGCATTCGTGGTCACGGTCATGCGTTCACCTCCGTGCGGTCGGCCCAGGCCGTCGACTTGGCCGGGTCGAAGGGGCAGCCGCGGCCCGTGATGTGCTGCTCGTACTCCTCGCGGAAGTACTTGAGCGAGGAGAAGATCGGCGAGGCGGCACCGTCGCCGAGGGCACAGAAGGACTTGCCGTTGATGTTGTCGGCGATGTCGTTCAGCTTGTCGAGGTCGGACATCTGTCCCTTGCCGGCCTCGATGTCGCGCAGCAACTGGACGAGCCAGTACGTGCCTTCGCGGCACGGCGTGCACTTGCCGCAGGACTCGTGCGCGTAGAACTCGGTCCAGCGGGTGACGGCCCGCACGACGCAGGTCGTCTCGTCGAAGCACTGGAGTGCCTTCGTGCCGAGCATGGAACCCGCGGCGCCCACTCCTTCGTAGTCAAGAGGGACGTCGAGGTGCTCGTCGGTGAACATCGGCGTCGAGGAGCCGCCCGGTGTCCAGAACTTCAGCCGGTGACCGGGGCGCATGCCGCCGCTCATGTCGAGGAGCTGGCGCAGCGTGATGCCGAGCGGGGCCTCGTACTGGCCGGGGCCCGCGACGTGGCCGCTGAGCGAGTAGAGCGTGAAGCCCGGGGACTTCTCGCTGCCCATCGACCTGAACCAGTCCTTGCCCTTGTTCAGGATCGCGGGAACCGATGCGATCGACTCGACGTTATTCACCACAGTCGGGCAGGCATAGAGGCCTGCCACAGCAGGGAAGGGGGGACGGAGCCGCGGTTGACCCCGGCGGCCTTCGAGCGAGTCGAGCAGTGCGGTCTCCTCACCGCAGATGTACGCGCCCGCGCCCGCGTGCACGGTGAGTGTGAGGTCGAGTCCGCTGCCCAGGATGTTCTCGCCGAGGAAGCCGGCCGCGTAGGCCTCGCGCACGGCCTCGTGCAACCGCCGCAGCACTGGGACGACTTCACCACGCAGGTAGATGAAGGCATGCGAAGACCTGATGGCGTAACACGCGATGACGATGCCCTCGATGAGGCTGTGCGGGTTCGCGAAGAGGAGCGGGATGTCCTTGCAGGTCCCCGGCTCCGACTCGTCGGCGTTGACAACTAGATAGTGAGGCTTGCCATCCCCCTGGGGAATGAACTGCCACTTCATCCCCGTCGGGAACCCCGCGCCGCCGCGTCCACGCAGACCGGAGTCCTTGACGTACGCGATCAGGTCGTCCGGCGACATCGCCAGCGCCTTGCGGAGCCCCTCGTACCCCTCGTGCCTCCGGTAGACGTCCAGAGTCCAGGACTCGTCCTCGTCCCAGAAGGCCGACAGCACGGGTGCGAGCAGCTTCTCCGGGCTGGTGCCCTTGATCTCGGCTGCCACGGTCATCACTCCCCCTCCTCGGCGGTAGGCCCTGCCGAGTCAGCAGGGCGGGGCGAAGCCCCTCCATCACGGGTGGTGGTGGGCGACGGGTGGGACGGGTCGGAGGCCGATGTGTCCTGCGGCGCGTCGTGCGAGCTCAGGTGTTCCGTCGGAGACGGGTCGTGCACGGCCCGGTCCTGCGATGCGTCGTGCGGCCCGCCGTCCCGCGGGTGCACCACGCGCGCGGCGGACACCTCGCCCTTGGCCAGCTTCAGGCCGGCCAGGGAGGCGGGACCCGCGCTGCCGCCGGCCGCGACGGCGCCGTCCCGCTCGTCGGGGAAGCCCGCCAGGATCCGGGCGGTCTCCTTGAAGGTGCAGAGCGGCGCACCGCGCGTGGGCGTCACCGGCCGCCCCGCGCGCAGGTCGTCGACGAGGCGACGGGCGCTCGCGGGGGTCTGGTCGTCGAAGAACTCCCAGTTGACCATCACGACCGGTGCGAAGTCGCAGGCCGCGTTGCACTCGATGTGCTCCAGGGTGACCTTGCCGTCCTCGGTGGTCTCGCCGTTGCCGACGCCGAGGTGCTCCTGGAGGGACTCGAAGATCACGTCGCCGCCCATCACCGCGCACAGCGTGTTGGTGCAGACGCCGACCTGGTAGTCGCCGCTCGGCCTGCGCCGGTACATGGAGTAGAAGGTGGCGACCGCGGTGACCTCGGCCGTGGTGAGGTCCAGCATGTCCGCGCAGAACCGCATCCCGGTGCGCGTGACGTGCCCCTCCTGCGACTGCACGAGGTGCAGCAGCGGCAGGAGGGCGGACCGGGAGTCCGGGTAGCGGGCGATGACCTCGCGCGCGTCGGTCTCCAGCCGGGCCCGGACGTCGTCCGGGTAGGCGGGCGCGGGCAGTTCCGGCATGCCCAGGCTGACGCCCCGCTCCGAAGAAGAGGTGGTCACCGGTCGACGCCTCCCATCACGGGGTCGAGGGACGCCACGGCGACGATGACGTCGGCGACCTGGCCGCCCTCGCACATCGCCGCCATGGCCTGAAGGTTGGTGAAGGACGGGTCGCGGTAGTGGACCCGGAAGGGGCGGGTGCCGCCGTCGGAGACGACGTGCACGCCGAGCTCGCCCTTGGGTGATTCCACCGCCGCGTAGATCTGGCCCGGCGGCACACGGAATCCCTCGGTGACCAGCTTGAAGTGATGGATCAGGGCCTCCATGGAGGTGCCCATGATCTTCTTGATGTGGTCGAGGGAGTTGCCCAGTCCGTCCGGTCCCAGGGCGAGCTGGGCGGGCCAGGCGATCTTCTTGTCGCCGACCATGACCGGGCCGGGCTGGAGCCGGTCCAGGCACTGCTCGACGATCCGGAGCGACTGGCGCATCTCCTCCAGCCGGATCAGGAAGCGGCCGTAGGCGTCGCAGGTGTCGGCGGTCGGGACGTCGAAGTCGTACGTCTCGTAGCCGCAGTACGGCTGGGCCTTGCGCAGGTCGTGCGGCAGGCCGGTGGACCTGAGGACCGGGCCGGTGGCGCCGAGGGCCATGCAGCCGGCCAGGTCGAGGTAGCCGACGTCCTGCATGCGGGCCTTGAAGATGGGGTTCCCGGTGGCGAGCTTGTCGTACTCCGGGAGGTTCTTCTTCATCTTCTTCACGAACTCGCGGATGTGGTCCACCGCGCCGGGCGGCAGGTCCTGGGCGAGTCCGCCCGGGCGGATGAACGCGTGGTTCATGCGCAGCCCGGTGATCAGCTCGTAGATGTCGAGAACGAGTTCACGATCGCGGAAGCCGTAGATCATGATCGTGGTGGCGCCGAGTTCCATGCCGCCGGTGGCGATGCACACCAGGTGCGAGGAGAGCCGGTTCAGCTCCATCAGCAGGACCCGGATGATCGTGGCCCGGTCCGGGATCTCGTCCTCGATGCCGAGCAGCTTCTCGACGCCCAGGCAGTACGCCGTCTCGTTGAAGAACGACGTCAGGTAGTCCATGCGCGTCACGAAGGTGGTGCCCTGCGTCCAGGTCCGGTACTCGAGGTTCTTCTCGATGCCGGTGTGCAGGTAGCCGATGCCGCAGCGGGCCTCGGTGACGGTCTCGCCGTCGATCTCCAGGATCAGCCGGAGCACACCGTGCGTGGACGGGTGCTGCGGGCCCATGTTGACGACGATGCGCTCGTCGTCGGCGCGGGCCGCGGACTGGACGACCTCGTCCCAGTCGCCGCCGGTGACCGTGTAGACGGTGCCTTCGGTCGTCTCGCGCGCCGAAGCCGCGGACGTTGACTGTGTGCTGCTCACGAGTACGACCTCCGCTGGTCCGGAGCCGGGATCTGGGCGCCCTTGTATTCGACGGGGATGCCGCCGAGGGGGTAGTCCTTGCGCTGCGGGAAGCCCTGCCAGTCGTCCGGCATCATGATCCGCGTCAGGGCCGGGTGATCGTCGAAGACGATGCCGAAGAAGTCGTACGTCTCGCGCTCGTGCCAGTCGTTCGTCGGATAGACGGAGACCAGCGACGGGATGTGCGGGTCGCTGTCGGGCGCGCTGACTTCGAGGCGGATCATCCGGTTGTGGGTGATCGAGCGCAGGTGGTAGACGGCGTGCAGCTCGCGGCCCTTGTCGTGCGGGTAGTGGACGCCGCTGACGCCGGTGCAGAGCTCGAAGCGCAGGGCCGGGTCGTCGCGCATGGTGCGGGCGACGCGGACCAGGTGCTCGCGCTCGATGTGGAAGGTCAGCTCGTCGCGGTCGACGACCGTCTTCTCGATGGCGTTGTCGGGCAGGAGCCCCTGCTCGTCGAGCGCGCCCTCGAGTTCGTCGGCGACCTCGTCGAACCAACCGCCGTAGGGCCTGCTCGCCGGCCCGGGGAGTCGGACGGAGCGGACCAGACCGCCGTAGCCGGAGGTGTCGCCGCCGTTGTTGGCACCGAACATCCCGCGCTGGACGCGGATCTCCTCACCGCCCTGACCGCGCTGGCCGGGGAGGTTCTCCGCGGACAGGTCCTTCTCGGGGTTCACGCCGTTCGCGTCACCTGCCGTGTTGTTCGCGTCGCTCACCGCAGCAGCCCCTTCATCTCGATGGTGGGCAGGGCCTTGAGCGCCGCCTCCTCCGCTTCGCGGGCCGCTTCCTCGGCGTTGACCCCGAGCTTGGAGCTCTGGATCTTCTGGTGGAGCTTGAGGATGGCGTCCATCAGCATCTCGGGCCGCGGCGGGCAGCCGGGGAGGTAGATGTCGACCGGGACGATGTGGTCGACGCCCTGGACGATGGCGTAGTTGTTGAACATGCCGCCCGAGGAGGCGCAGACCCCCATGGAGATCACCCATTTCGGGTTCGGCATCTGGTCGTAGACCTGCCGCAGAACCGGCGCCATCTTCTGGCTGACCCGGCCCGCGACGATCATCAGGTCCGCCTGCCGCGGCGAACCGCGGAAGACCTCCATGCCGAAGCGCGCCAGATCGTAGCGGCCGGCGCCGGTGGTCATCATCTCGATGGCACAGCAGGCGAGGCCGAACGTGGCGGGGAAGACGGACGACTTGCGCACCCAGCCCGCGGCCTGCTCGACGGTGGTCAGCAGGAAGCCGCTCGGCAGTTTTTCTTCGAGTCCCATGTCAAAGGCCCCTCAGTCCCATTCCAGGCCGCCGCGCCGCCATACGTACGCGTACGCGACGAAGACGGTGAGCACGAAGAGCAGCATCTCCACGAGCCCGAAAATCCCCAGGGCGTCGAAGGTGACGGCCCAGGGGTAGAGGAAGACGATCTCGATATCGAAGATGATGAAGAGCATCGCCGTCAGGTAGTACTTGATGGGGAAGCGCCCGCCGCCGGCCGGCGTGGGGGTCGGCTCGATTCCGCACTCGTAGGCCTCGAGCTTCGCCCGGTTGTACCGCTTCGGACCGATCAGCGTGGCCATGACCACGGAGAAGATCGCAAAGCCTGCCCCGAGGGCTCCCAGTACGAGGATGGGCGCATACGCGTTCACCGCTCCTCGCTCCTCTCAGTCGGCACTGACTGCTGGCGGTTGCACTGGCACTGCACTGGCACTGCACTGGACTCACAGCCGCCCCAACAGCCCCACGAACCCCGCCCGTCCTGAACGAAGATCGCGAACATGTGAAGCAGGTCACAAGCCCAACTGCCTCGCATCCTATGCCTGCCACTCTGTGATCTGCGACACGGGGTATTGCACAAGCTTTGTGATCTCCACCACCTGACGAACGATCATGAAGTCGGATGAGCGGTGATCTTCACACAAGAAGCGTTCAGGTGATCACCAGAGGTGACATTTTCGCTCGTCGCCGCTGGCCAGAGGGTGCGAGCAGCGGGCGTCTCAATATCAAGATGCTTCTCGTGCATGCAAATTGGTGCTGGACGCGAACGCTTGATAGAGGACGCGTTCACACATCAGAGGGAGGGGCGGGGTGCGATGTGGACACGTGCACGCGTTCACGAGCGCCGCGGGACCGGTCGCGCGCCACGGACGCGGTCGACGGGGCAACCGTTCCGTGACCTGCGCCACATTCATGAGAGACGTCTGAGAACCGGGCTTGGCCAACTGTCCCAACAAGTGGTAAGCGCGGGGCAATTCGGGCGTAACGATCAAAGAGCGTGATCACAGGCCGGTTACGAGCCGCCCGCAATGTCCGTTAGGGCGTCAATAAGGAGCGACACGCCCGGGATTCGAGGCTCGATTGAACAACTGTGGCGCAGCCCACGTTTCTTGAAGGTATGGAGGAGCTCCTGATACCGGTTGTCCCTATGTCCCACACCGCTCACATACGCAGCCACCGGAAACCCCGCCGCAGCGCGTCGACCATCGCGATGCGGGCCGGAGTTGCCGGTGGCGTCCTCAGCACCCTGGCAGTGGCCGGGGCGTCGGGTTCGGCCATCGCGGCCGAACCGGTGACGCAGACCCTGGAACTGCCCACCCTGACGGCCGACCTGGCCGCTCAGGTCGCCCAGTCCGCGGACGTCACGCAGCAGGCGGCCGCGAGCTACGAGCTGCAGGCCGAGCGTGACGCCGCCGCCACGAAGGCCGCCAAGGAAGCCAAGGCCGACCTCGCCGAGGCCAAGAAGAAGGCCGCGGAGGAGAAGAAGAAGGCTGAGGAGGCCGAGCGCAAGGCGGCCGCCGAGCGCGCCTCGCGCAGCGCCGAGCGCGCCACCCTGAGCGCCACGGCGGACACCGGGTCCTCCGACAGCTCGGGCAGCAGCGCCGGCAGCAACACGTCCACGTCCACGTCCACGGCCACCGGTTCGGCCGCCGCGGTCGTCTCCTTCGTGCAGTCCCAGGTCGGCGACGCCTACGTCTCCGGCGGCACCGGCCCCAACTCCTGGGACTGCTCCGGCCTGGTGCAGGCCGCCTTCAAGTCGGTCGGCGTCGACCTGCCGCGCGTCTCCCAGTCCCAGTCGACCGCAGGCACCCAGGTCGGCCTGGACAACCTCCAGCCGGGCGACATCCTGTACTGGGGCGGTGCGGGCAGCGCGTACCACGTAGGCGTCTACGTCGGCGACGGCATGTTCGTCGGCGCGCAGAACTCGTCAACCGGCGTCATCAAGGCGTCGCTGTCGTACGACCCGCCGAGCGGCGCGGTGCGCGTGCTGTAGTCCACGCACGCACACACCCGCACCACGCGGACACCCCCGCACCACGCGGACACCCCCGCACCACGCGGACACCCCCGCACTACGCGGACACATCCGCACGAAGGGCCGCAGCCACTCAGGGCAGCGGCCCTTCGGCCTCTCCTGGCATGCTCGGCGCGGGCCGGTTTCCCACCGGCCCGTCCACGAGCCGAAGGAGAGAACGTCATGCCGAGTGTGTTCGTACAGGGCCGGCCCAGCACCGCCTCCTACCCGCCGTTCGCGCCCGAGGCCCGGCGCGGGTCGGTACGGCGGGTCACCGAGGTCGGCGAAGAGGTGCTGCACAAGCCGTGCCGGGACGTCACCGAGTTCGGGCCGGACCTCGCCGCGCTCATCGACGACATGTTCCGCACGATGTACGTGGCCGAGGGAGCCGGGCCGGCGGCGAATCAGGTGGGCGTGGCGCTGCGCCTGTTCGTCTACGACTGCCTGGACGACGACGGTGTCCGACATGTCCAACACGTCGTCAATCCGGTGCTGGAGTCCCTCGAACCGTCCGCCAGGCGGCTGCTCGACGAGGGCGAGGGGTGCCTGTCCGTGCCGGGCGCCGTCGTGGCCCTACCGCGGCCCGACCGGGCCGTCGTGCGGGGCCTCGACAGGGACGGCGAGCCGCTTCTCGTCGAGGGCACCGGCTACTTCGCGCGCTGTCTCGCCCACGAGACCGACCACGTGAACGGGCACGTCTACCTGGACCGGCTCTCCGCCCGTGAACGGAAGGCGGCGCTGCGGCAGTCGGCGGACCGGCGCGAGGAGATCTTCGCGCGCCGGACCGCCAACGCCGCGGCTCTCGACTGATCGGGCCGAGCACGCCAAGCACGCCAAGCACTCCGAGCACTCCGAGCACGCCGAGCTGGCCGAGCTGGCCGAGCTGGCCGGGCAGCCCGGTCAGGCCTTCGGCGCGACCTTGCTCAGTCCGTTGATGATGCGGTCCATCGCGTCGCCGCCCGTCGGGTCCGTCAGGTTGGCGAGCATCTTGAGGGTGAACTTCATCAGGATGGGATGGGTGAGGCCGCGCTGGGTCGCGATCTGCATGACCTTCGGGTTGCCGATGAGCTTCACGAAGGCGCGGCCCAGCGTGTAGTAGCCGCCGTAGGTGTCCTTCAGGACGCGCGGGTAGCGCTGGAGGGCGATCTCGCGCTGGGACGGCGTGGCCCGCGCGTGTGCCTGGACGATGACGTCGGCGGCGATCTGGCCGGACTCCATGGCGTAGGCGATGCCCTCGCCGTTGAAGGGGTTCACCAGGCCGCCGGCGTCACCGACCAGCAGCAGGCCCTTGGTGTAGTGGGGCTGGCGGTTGAAGGCCATGGGCAGGGCGGCGCCGCGGATGGGGCCGGTCATGTTGTCCGGGGTGTAGCCCCAGTCCTCCGGCATGGAGGCGCACCAGGCCTTCAGGATCTCGCGCCAGTCGATCTCCTTGAAGGAGTTGGAGGTGTTCAGCACGCCCAGGCCGACGTTGGAGGTGCCGTCGCCCATGCCGAAGATCCAGCCGTAGCCCGGCAGGAGCCGGTCCTGGGCCCCGCGGCGGTCCCACAGCTCCAGCCAGGACTCCAGGTAGTCGTCGTCGTGGCGGGGCGAGGTGAAGTACGTACGGACGGCGACGCCCATCGGGCGGTCCTCGCGGCGGTGCAGGCCCATCGCCAGGGACAGCCGCGTGGAGTTGCCGTCGGCGGCCACGACCAGCGGGGCGTGGAAGGTGACCTCGCGCTTGTCCTCCCCCAGCTTGGCGTGCACTCCCGTGATGCGGCCGGTGCGGTCGTCCACGATCGGGGCGCCGACGTTGCAGCGCTCGTACAGGCGCGCGCCGGCCTTCTGGGCCTGCCGGGCGAGCTGGTCGTCGAAGTCGTCGCGCTTGCGGACGAGTCCGTAGTCCGGGAAGGAGGCCAGATCCGGCCAGTCCAGCTGGAGGCGGGAGCCGCCGCCGATGATGCGCAGGCCCTTGTTGCGCAGCCAGCCGGCCTCCTCGGAGATGTCGATGCCCATGGCGACGAGCTGCTTGACCGCGCGAGGGGTCAGGCCGTCACCGCAGACCTTCTCCCGGGGAAACGCGGTCTTCTCCAGCAGGAGGACGTCGAGCCCGGCCTTGGCCAGGTGGTACGCGGTCGTGGAGCCGGCTGGCCCCGCGCCCACGACGATCACATCGGCGGTGTTGTCGGAGAGGGGCTCGGTCACGGCGGGATCTCCCCAGAGTTCGAAAATCTGCGTGCCGACGGGCACTGGACATGGGCAGTCTATTCAGCGTCACCGATCACCCGGCTGAAGGGCTGCCCAGTGAACCGAGCTCTCCCCGTTGTACGGTTGCGCGTCCCCACCGACGAGGACGCCGTCGCCTGGCACCGGATCTTCGACGACCCGGACGTCATGGAGTTCCACGGCGGGAGGTCCGCGGAGCTGTCCGTCTACGAGGAACTCACCGCCCGCCAGCGTCGGCACGACGCCGAGCACGGCTTCTGCCTGTGGACCATGGTGGACGAGGACGGCCGGGTCATCGGCTTCACCGGCGCCCAGCCGTGGCCGCAGGACTGGGGCCCCAAGGGCGACATCGAGATCGGCTGGCGCCTCGGGCGGGCGCACTGGGGCAAGGGGTACGTCACGGCTGCGGCCCGGCAGACCCTGGAGCGGGTGCGGGCGGCCGGTGTGGCGGAGGTGGTCGCGATGGTCAACGCCCGCAACGCCCGGTCCATCGCGGTCACGGAGCGGCTGGGCATGCGGCTCGACGAGGTCTTCACGACCCCGGTCTCACGGCAGCAGGGGCACTGCTACCGGCTCCCCCTGCAGGATGCATGACAGACAGTAACATGACAGGCAGTAACCAAGTGTCACAGTAAGCCACTTGGCGCTTCCCGGCGGTGCCCCGCGGAGTTACTCTGCCGGGTACCGCTGGGGGGTGACGTCCGTGCGCCTGGTACCCGAGAAATCCGACGTACGTGTACCGCGCCTGGTCGGCCTGATGGCCGTGGACGCTCGGGAGGCGGCCGGGGCGCAGGGCTTGTCCCTGCACGCGCCGGACCGGCCGGACCTCCACCTCACCGTCGTCGACTACGTCGTACGCCAGTATCCGCGGCCCGGCGCGCAGGTGCCGCGGGAGTCGATGGTGTACGTGTGGTTCGACTTCGGGGAGGGCGAGGGCGGCGGGGGCATCCGGGAGCCGCGTGTGCCGGGTCCGCCCCGGGGCGGGCTCCGGCGGGAGCTGGCCGAGCCGGGCGAGCCCGGCGAGGGCGGGCCGCCCCACTGCGCGATCCTCAGCTCTCCCTGAGTCCCCTCAGCTCTCCCTGAGTCCCCTCAGCTCTGCTTGCTCTGCTTGAACCCCCGGTGCAGCGCCACCACGCCGCCCGTCAGGTTCCGGTACGCCACCCTGGACCAGCCGGCCTTGCCCAGCCGCTCCGCGAGCGCCGGCTGGTCGGGCCAGGCGCGGATGGACTCGGCGAGGTAGACGTACGCGTCGGGGTTGGACGACACCGCGCGGGCCACCGGCGGCAGGGCGCGCATCAGGTACTCGGTGTAGACGGTCCGGAAGGGCGTCCAGGTCGGGTGCGAGAACTCGCAGATGACGACCCGGCCGCCGGGCCGCGTCACCCGGTACATCTCGCGCAGTGCCGCGTCGGTGTCCTGCACGTTGCGCAGTCCGAAGGAGATGGTGACCGCGTCGAAGACGTCGTCCTTGAACGGCAGCCGCATCCCGTCGCCGGCGGTGAACGGCAGCCACGGGTGCCGCCCCTTGCCGACCTGGAGCATGCCGAGGGAGAAGTCGCAGGGGACGACGTAGGCGCCGGTGCGGGCGAAGGGCAGGGAGGAGGTCGCGGTGCCGGCCGCGAGGTCGAGGATCTTCTGCGCGGGACGGGCGTCGACGGCTCTGGCGACCTCCTTGCGCCACGCCCGGTCCTGGCCGAGGGAGAGCACGGCGTTCGTCAGGTCGTACCGTTCCGCGACGTGGTCGAACATCGAGGCGACTTCGTGCGGCTGCTTGTTCAGGGAAGCGCGGGTCACGGGCCCATTGTTGCAGCACGGGCGCACGGCAGCGGGCGCGGCCTCTTCCGCGCGGCGACGTCCTCCACCCATCCGAACAGCAGCACGAACGCCGCGACCAGGGCCCAGCCCACCCCAGCAGGAACCACTGGCTGTCCAGCGGCAGGTACGCCTCGAAGGCGGACACCTCCCAGAACCGGTCGTTCAGCGGAACGGCGGCCGGCAGCCGGGACGAGCGCGAGGCCCATCCGGCACAGGTGGGCAGGACGTTCCGGGCCGCGTTGTGGTCGGCGTTGCCCGACCAGCCGCAGTCCGGGTTCTCGCACACGAACACGGCCTGGGACTCCCGGCTGCCGGGCGTGGTGAAGCCGCACGCCGAGCAGCGTCGGGAGGTGTCGGCGGCAGGAACCTCGGTGCGCCGAGGACGCGTCGGCCAGCGACGCGCTCACCACGTGCAGCGGCGTGGAGCAGGAGGACGGGGCGTTCGGCGCGGCGTTCGGCGCGTAGGCCCGTCGGGCGAGCCCCGTGGGACCGCGCGCTCAGCGCCCCCGGTACACCAGACGGCCGCCCACGACGGTGGCCACGCACGTGGACGCGCCGTCCCGCACGAGCGCGGCCCGGTCGGGTACGTCGAACACCGCGAACCGGGCGGGCTTCCCGGCGGCGAGCGCGGGAAGCAGCACCAGCGGGACCGGCGAGAAGGACGCGGGCCCGGGCAGGGTGGCCGGACGCGCCGCCACGGCGAGCCCCGCTCCGCGCACCGCGTCCAGGGCCGCTCGGCCTCGCAGCTCCCCGGCGAGGGCGACCGTTCCGTGCGCCAGCATGCGTTGTACTCCTCGGCGCGCGCTGGCGCCCCGCGCGGACGCGTGCGCACCGAGGAGGGCGAGCGCGCGCTCACCGAAGATCGGCTCGGTGCCCAGCCGGTCCGCCTCGCGCGGGTCGGGGTGGTAGGCCTGCTCCAGCAGTTCCGGGCCGTACGGGTTGAGCAGTCCGGGCGTCAGGATGCCGGGCCACCGGCGCACCCGCGCCCGCGGGTGGTCGGCGGCCAGTGCCTCGTACGGGCCGACGGCGGCGAGACGCGCGCCGTCGACCACGACGGCCGTCCCGGGCGAGGCTTCGCAGGTGTGGATCGTCAACACGGAAGCGACAGCCCTCAGTTGGAGGCGAGCAGCTTCAGTTCCGGATGGGCCGTGCCGCCCTCGATGGCCGTGGACGAGATGTGGGACACGACGCGCTCGTCGACGGGGTCGTTCGCCGGGTCGTCGTGCACGACGAGGTGCTCGTACGTCGTGGCACGCTGCGCCGGGACGCGTCCCGCCTTGCGGATCAGGTCGATGATCTCCAGCCGGTTGGACCGGTGCTTGGCGCCGGCCGACGACACGACGTTCTCCTCCAGCATGATCGAGCCGAGGTCGTCCGCGCCGTAGTGCAGGGAGAGCTGGCCGACCTCCTTGCCCGTCGTGAGCCAGGAGCCCTGGATGTGGGCGACGTTGTCCATGAACAGCCGGGCGATGGCGATCATCCGCAGGTACTCGAAGAGCGTGGCCTGCGTGCGGCCCTTCAGGTGGTTGTTCTCGGGCTGGTAGGTGTACGGGATGAAGGCGCGGAAGCCGCCGGTGCGGTCCTGCACGTCCCGGATCATGCGCAGGTGCTCGATGCGCTCGGCGTTGGTCTCGCCGGTGCCCATGAGCATGGTGGAGGTCGACTCGACACCCAGCCGGTGCGCGATCTCCATGATCTCCAGCCAGCGCTCGCCGGACTCCTTCAGCGGCGCGATCGCCTTGCGCGGACGCTCCGGGAGCAGTTCGGCGCCGGCACCGGCGAAGGAGTCGAGCCCGGCGGTGTGGATGCGCTGGATCGCCTCCTCGACCGACACCTTCGAGATCCGCGCCATGTGCTCGACCTCGCTCGCCCCCAGGCTGTGGATGACGAGCTCGGGGAACTCCTTCTTGATGGCGGCGAAGTGCTTCTCGTAGTACTCGACGCCGTAGTCCGGGTGGTGGCCGCCCTGGAACATGATCTGCGTGCCGCCCAGCTCGACGGTCTCCGCGCAGCGGCGCAGGATGTCGTCGAGGTCGCGGGACCAGCCCTTCTTCGTGTCCTTGGGGGCCGCGTAGAAGGCGCAGAACTTGCACGCCGTGACGCACACGTTCGTGTAGTTGATGTTGCGCTCGATGATGTACGTCGCGATGTGCTCGGTACCGGCGTACCTGCGCCTGCGTACGGCGTCGGCGGCGGCGCCCAGCGCGTGCAGCGGGGCGTCGCGGTAGAGGACGAGCGCCTCCTCGGGGGTGATCCGCCCACCGGCGGCGGCGCGGTCGAGGATGGGCTGAAGGTCGGCCTTCTCGGTCACCGGCGTCCCTTTCGCAGAGTTCGTAAGGGTTGTGGACGGACCAGACCAGCGTACGCCAGCCCTCTCGGCCGGTGATCCGCAGGCATCCGCAGGCGTTCTCAGGCCGCGTAGGCGCCCGCGAGGACGCCGAGGAAGGCGCCCGCGATCAGGAACGGCCCGAACGGGATGGCCGTCTTGCGCCCGGCCCGCCGGGCGACGACGAGGGCGCCGCCGTAGAGCGCGCCGAGCAGGAACCCGGCGAACGTGCCGAGCATCACCGTCGGCCAGCCGTACCAGCCGAGGACCGCACCGGCCGTGAGGGCCAGCTTCACGTCGCCGAAGCCCATGCCGGACGGGTTGATGAGGAACAGCACGAAGTAGCCGGCGCCGAGGGCGAGGGCGCCCAGCAGGGCGGTGGTCCACTCCCCGGCGTGCTCGGGCACGAGGGCGGTGAGGCCGAGGAGGACGAGCGCGGTGCCGGCGAGGGGCAGGGTGAGGGGGTCGGGCAGCCGCCGTACCCGGAGGTCGACGACCGCGAGGAGCACGCCGGCCGGGGCGAGCAGCAGCCAGACCGCCAACTCGGGGCGGGTCCCGGTGGCGGCGGCGAGGGCGGCGCAGACGAGGGCGGTGACGGTGGCGGGCACGGCGATGCGAGGGCCGTAGAAGGCGTCCCCGGCCGCACACTGCCCGCACCGCGCCCGTCCGAGCCAGCCCCGGACGGGATGCGCGCCGCCCGGACACCGCTCGCGCCACGCCTCCCCCGAGGGGGCGGAGAACCGGTAGACGGCGCGGGGCAGCAGCGCGCCCGTCGCCGCGCCCCAGAGCGCGGCGACCAGGATGATCAGGACGACCAGGAGATCGATGTTCATCCGGCGGCGGCGCTCATCCGGCGGCGGCGACGCCGTCGCGCCAGGTCGGCAGCAGCTCGTCGAGCAGTGCCTCGGTGCGCGGCGGCAGTCCGCGCGCACCGCTGCGGCCGATGAGGTCGGCAGCGAGCGTGCGGAGCCGTCCGGTGTCCTCGGTGGCGTGCGTGGCGCGCAGCAGTTCGTGCCACAGGCGCTCGTCGGCGGGGGCGGTGCGCAGCGCCGCGTTCAGCGCCTCGATGGCCTTCTCCGCGCGGTTCCTCTCCAGGTGGAACTCGGAGAGCGCCAGTCCGGTGTCCGCGACGAGCAGCGGGAGCTGGGCGTCGATGATCTCGTGGGTGAGCCAGCGGTAGCGGCCCTCGGGCCGGTCGGCGAGCAGCGGCCCCCGCACCAGCACCAGCGCGTCGGTGAGCAGCCGTCCGCGCACCTGGCGGCTGTCGACGCCCCGGCCCTGCGTGGCCTCGTAGTAGAGGGAGCGCAGCACGTCGAGGTCGGAGACGACGGACTTGGCGAGGGTGAGTCGTCCGGTGGCGTCGGTGCCGAGCCTCGGCGTGCCGTCGGGGTCGGTGCCCAGCCAGACCCGCAGCCGCTCCAGCAGCGCGTCGCGCACGTCCTCCGTCACGCCGCGAGGCCACAGCGCCGAGGCCAGCACGCGCGGATGGACGCCCTCGCGGTGCAGCAGGAGCAGCGCGAGCGCCTCGTGGAGCTGGGCACTGCGGTCGCCGTCGGGCGCGTCCAGGCCGATGATCTCGTACGACCCGACGAGGCGGGCGTAGACCGCGGGCCGCCCCTGCTCGCTGATGTCGACGAGGAACGGCGGGGTGTTGGCCGGTCCGCCGGGTCCGCGTCCCGGGTCGGCGTCGCTGAACAGCTCGACGACGGCCCGCTGCTGCGCGGCCGGCAGCAACTGGGCCTCCAGCTCCAGCCCGAGCAGCGGCGCGAGCAGTCGGCCCTCGCCGGTGATCTCCATCTCCCAGGCGGCGCCGGGCAGCTCGGTGCCCTCGGTGCCGACGAGGTAGCCGATGCCGAGGCGACTGGCGTCGGCCGCGAGTTCCGCGAGCCGCAGGGCGTCCTCGTCGGACGGCTGGGCGGCGAGCAGGACGAGGTGCGGCGCCCAACGCGTGTGCTGGGCGGGCCCGGTACGGCCGGTGAGGACGGAGTCGTGACCGGCGGCACCCAGCGCGCCGCGCCGCTGCCGGGTCTCGGCGGACATGGTCTCGAAGAGGTCCTCGAACCCGTCGAGGTGGCGGATGCGGTTGGGCGCGAGGGGCGTGAGGTCGTCGCCGAACCCGACGAGTGTGATGGTCATACGGTCCGACCAGCCGTTGGTGGCCAGTTCGGCGGCGACCGACGCGAACACGGCGGCCCGGTCGGCCTCCGTACCGCTGAGCGAGACGAGGCCGGGCACGGCCTCCAGGTTGAGCAGCAGCCGGGAGTCGTCCATGGTGCCGAGGCTGACGAGACCCGGGTACGGCGCGGCCGTGTCGGCGTCCTCGTACCCCTCGGCGTCGGCGCGGGCCAGCATCCAGAAGGTCTGGTCCTGCCCGAGCTGCCAGGGCGTCGGCGGCTTGCCCGCGGGCTGGGCGAGCTGCAGATGCAGGTCGCCGTTGCTGCTCATCCACGCCGCGTACACGACGGGCAACGGCCGCGACTCGGCGGCGAGGGCGGCGGCCAGCCCGCGCAGCGACCGGTCCAGCAGGCGTACGCCCTCGGGGTCGGCGCCGACGAGCAGCGCGTCCTGCGCGTCCTGGGCGTCGCCGGTCGGCGTGGGCGGCTCCATGCCGCGCCGTCCGCCGACGTTGCCGAGCGCCGACTGCCACAGCGCCTGCCGGCGCCGGCGGCCGAGGGCGCCGAGGAGCCCGGCGGCGAGGAGAGGCGCGGCGAGGAGGGCCTCGGGCAGCCCGAAGGAGTGCCCGGCCTCCGCGGGGGTGGCGGCGTGCTCCTGGCCGGTGCTGGGGGCGGGGGCCGGGTTCGCGGGCGTCACGGGGGCGGGCGCGGGCACGGGCCGCTGCTCGGGCAGCGAGACCTGGGCGTCACCGCCACCCTGGGCACCGCCTCCGGAGCCGGCGCCGGCTCCGCCGCTCCCCTGTGCCTGGTCGCCGGTCTGCGCGTAGTCGCTGATTTGCTGCTGCACCTGCTCGGAGACGTTCGGCGCCTCGTCGGGCAACTCGACGAGCTCGCCGCCGCGGGCGTCGCCGGGCATCTCCATGATCCACCCGGGCCGGATGAGGGACGCCTCGGAGAGCTTGGACCCGTCCGGCTGCACGCGGTCCTTGTTGAGCTCGAAGATCTCCTTGTACCGGCGTCCGTCACCGAGGTGCCGGTCGGCGATCTCCCAGAGGGAGTCGTGGTGGCGTCCCTCGGGCGGCTGGATCCGGTAGTACTTCGTGTCGCCGTGCGCGGCGGAGCCGCTGTCGGCGCGGGCCGCGGCCTGCCCGGCCTGCTCGGCGAGGGCATTCGCCGTACTGGCGGCCTGCTCCTGCTGCTGGGCGAAGAGTCCCGGCGTCTGCTGGGCGGCGGCGACGGACGGCTTCTGGTTCCCCTCCATGCTCTGCCCGAGCTGCGACAGCCCCGGCGTGAGGCTCGCCGCGGTGGCACCGACGAGCAGCAGGGCGGCGACGAGCTGCCGGGCGAGCAGCTGACTGGGCCCGGACCCCGGCACCCGCCCCGGCACCCCGACGCCGGACAGCGCGGCCTTGACCTCGACGAGCACGCAGGCGGTGAACTGCGCCCACGCGAACCAGACGACGACGGTCAGGATGCTCAGGAAGGTCTGCACGGTGATCTCACGCTGCAGCCAGTCGAGGCCGGGCGCCCCGTTGGGCAACGGCCACCCTGCGGTCATGGCCAGCGCGAGGGGGACCCCGACGACCAGCACGAGCAGCACCACGAAGGCGAGGAACGCCTTGACGAAGTCCCCGAACGACCGCCGCCGCACCCGCACCGGTTGGGGCGTCCGGTTCCTCGGAGCCGGCGAACTTCCCGTCGAGCCCGTCGAGCTTGACGAGCTGGTGGTGCGGCGTCGAGGCATGGCGGGTTTCCCGGGTCGTGTGTCGTGTGTGGGTGTATGTGGACGTATGTGGAGGGCGGCTGGAGCGTCCGGTATGAGGGGTGTGCTGAGCCTACAGAGATCTTATGGACTCACACCGACACCGTCGAAGGCCCACCACGAGCCCCGACCGCAACACCGGTCCCCTTTACGCCCTTTGCCCCATGACGTCGACCACACGCCGGTCACCCCTTCACGTCCCCCACACAATCCCCAGAAACCGCCCAGGGCCCCTGCACCTCGCCCTGATAGCTTCGTTCCCTGTTGCACACGCCGTACCCCGGGGGGAACCAACCGTGGCCCGCAGCGCCCTCACGATCACCGCCGCCACCTTCACCGCGACAGCGGCCCTGCTGCTGACCGCCTGCGGCGGGGGCGGCGACGACTCGGCGCCGGACGACATCAAGGGGGCGGAGACGGGGGCGGGCAGTCCTTCGGCGTCCGCGTCGGCGCCGTCCGACCAGCCCGACCAGCCCGACCTGAGCCTGCCGACAGATCTGAAAGTCGACTTCGACGTCTCTGAGCCGTCCGAAGAGCGTCACACGGCGGCCCTCGGCAACGCGCAGAACTACATCCTGGCCCTGAATCACGGCATCACCGCCCAGGATCCGGAGGACCCGGCTTACCAGTTCTACGCACTCGGCAATGCCGCGAAGTACGCCAAGAAGCAGATCCAGGCCTGGGTGGACGACGAATGGACGGCCACCGGGACGGACAGCTACTACAAGGCCCGGACCGATGACGTCAGCGACTCCGGTGGCGTACTCGTCACGATGTGCCGGGACCAGAGCAAGTTCTTCGGCAAGAACGTCAAGACCAACAAGGTCAAGTACACCGAGGGCAGTCTCAACGACTACCAGGAGTTCCGACTCCTGATGAAGCCTCCGCAGGGGGCTCAGAAGATCTGGAAGGTCCTGCAGATCGAGGTGCAGGGACGCGTGAAGGATTGCCGGCGATGACCTCCAGGCCCTCTGCTCTGCGCTGGGCTGCCGCACTGACCGTCGCTGCCGTCCTGTGGCCCACGGGCACTGCGCACGCAGCGGGCCCCGAGGACAACACCACGGTGCCACCGGCCGACCAGCCCAGTGGCGACACCACCGGCGACGGAACGCTCTCGGCTTCGGTCTCCCACATCAAGGTCACGTATGTGAGCGGTGGTGACGGCGGCGGCAAGAAGGGCAACCTCGGTACGGTCGACCCCGACTGGAAGCCTCCGGCCTGTTGGTACGAGCCCATTTTCACGCCCGCGCAGCTCGAGAAGTTCGTGGAAACGGACAGTGGCGGTGACGTGGGCATCCACGAGTCCTGGTGGGGCAAGGAGCTGTGGACCGACCACTATCGGGACGGAAAACCGGCGGACAACTTCGACCTGGACTCGCCCACCAACAGCTCCGCCGAGGGCTACAAGGACTACAACCTCGGTAAGGACGGTTACTTTTGGCGCGGGGTCGCTCCCGACGACTCGGACCCGGATTCCTGGGACTGTGGCCGCATCATGTTCTGGGTCGATGCGGGCGAGGTACCGGACGATCCGAACAGCCCCACTCCTCAAACGCTCGCCGAGTACGCCTACGACAAGATCAAGGTCCCCGAGACCGAGGTCGAGCTGAAGCCCCAGGCCAAATCCACCGTCAACCTCCCCACCTGGGTCTGGCTGGACAAGGGCACCTTCAAGGAGGTCAAGGTCCGCGCCGAACTGCCCAACACGGGCCTGTGGGCGGAGACGACCGCGAAGCCCGTCGCCCTCCACCTGGAGCCCGGCACGGACGACGCGGAGACCTTCCCCGCCTCCGGCGACTGCGAGATCAACGCCGACGGCTCCATCGGCACGCCGTACACGAAGGGCAAGGCCGACGAGACCCCGCCCTGCGGCATCCGCTACCTCCGCGCGTCGAACGGGGAGCCGTACCCGCTGAAGGCGTCGGTCACCTGGGAGATCTCCTGGGAGGGCAACGGCGGAGCCGCGGGCGACCTGCCGGACGGCACCTTCGAGACGACGCAGGACATGGAAGTCCAGGAGATCCAGTCCATCAACCGCTGAACAGGTCCTCGGCCCGGTCCACCGTCATCGCCCGCCGAGCCCAGACGATCTCTCGTGGCATCAGTCCTGCCCCTCCGTGAACAGATCCTCCGCACGCATGACGTAGATAGCCCGCCGGGACCACATCTTGAGCTGCTTCAGATCGGAGCAGGAAAGCACCCGCTCCCGGACTGCATCGGACACCGGAATGTTTCGCCACTCCAAAATCTCCAGCGTGGTCTCGGAACGGTCCTCGGCCCGTCCTTCCTCACGACCCTCCTCGCGGCCTTCCTCACGGACCTTCTCGGCCACCGAGCTGTTGAAGAAGTAGCGGACCTCCGACATCAGTTCCCTCCAGATCTCCTTGGCCTGGGAATCACCCAGACACGATTCGATGAGCTGCCCGAACACCGCCGCACTCTCGGCGTCGACAGTCCGCAGAGCGAAAGCCAACGGCTCCAGTATGGCGGCGGCCTCGGCGCCCCGCCCATGCGTCATGGCCGACAGGACGGCAAGCGGGACGTCCCTCTCGGCCTCCCACTCATTCGCGATCACCGGCACGTTGTCCGGGCCGATCACCAGCGGCCGCACCGTCATCGAGTGCCAGCCGGGCAGGCCCCGCCGAATGGGCTGCGCGGCCCACCGCGCCGTCGCGCTGTTCTGCGTGATCACTACGAGCACCGGCTCCCAGCCGTACTTCGCGTACAAGTACGAGAGGTAGTACGGCCAGCTACCGCGATTGCCCTCGTCCCGCTTCCCCTGCGCCTCGATGACGAGGAGGTACGTGCCTTCGTCCGTGTCCACCCGCATCAGCGTGTCCACAAGCCGTTCGACGGGCTCGATCTCGGTGACATCGGTGTTCAGGACCGCGAAGTCACGCGGTTCCGGGAACGGAACACGCAGCACGCTCTGAAACGCCCGCGTGAGCAGCGCCGGGTCCTTCTGAAAAACCCAGTGCAGCGCCTCGTGCGAAGAGCTGACCATCAGCCCTCCTTCCTGTACGACGCGATCAACGCGCTACGCCGCGACAAGGTCACACCACACGTACTTGCCCCGGTTCCCGCCCCTGGCCAGCGGCTGCCATCCCCACACGTCCGCGCACGCCCGCACGAGCGCGAGCCCCCGCCCCTCCTCCGCATCGACGAGCGCCTCCGCCCGCCCCGGCGGCTCGGGAGGCTCCGGGTCGGCGTCCCACGCCCCGATCCGCAGCACGCCGGCCGCCCACCGCACCCGGAGCGCGGCGGGGCCCTTGGTGTGCCGTACGGCATTGGAGACCAACTCCGTCGCGAGCAGCTCGGCGGTGTCCACCAGGCGGATGAGGCCGTGCATGGTGAGGATCAGCCGGAGGGTGCGGCGGCAGACGGTGACGGCGCGCAGGTCGTTCGGGATGTAGAGGGTGTACTCCCAGGGGGCGGCCGGGTCGGTAGGCGGAATTTCGAGCATGGCTGAACTCCGTTCGAAGAAAGGGACGGTGACCGGTGCCATCGCCGCGCCGTCAGAGCATGACGAAGCGGTGCACTTCCGGCGCCACGTGATGCCGCACAGTGCGCGTCGCATCACTGAAGGTATTTCCTAGTTTTAGGAAACTGCAAGCGGCTGCCGTATTCTGACGCTCGAACGAGGTACTTGAGCCGAGTAGTTGAAACCAGGAGGCGTCGGTTGCCGCCGAAGAGGCATCTCACGGCCCGCAGGGTGCGGTTGGGCGCTGAGCTGCGCAAACTGCGCGAGGCGATGGGCATGAAGTCCAAGGAAGCCGCTGAACTGCTGGGAGCCGACTCGGTCCAGATGAGCCAGATCGAGTCCGGGGTCGCGGGTGTGAGCGCCCAACGGGTACGTCGCCTGGCCGCTCACTATGCCTGCACGGACGAAGGACTGATCGAGGCCCTCATGGTCATGGCGACCGACCGCACCCGTGGATGGTGGGAGGAGTACCGAGGCGTGCTGCCTCCGGTGTTCTCGGACACCGCCGAAGTCGAACACCATGCGACGGCTCTGCGCGAGATCGTGATCACGCACGTTCCTGGCCTGCTTCAGACCGCCGACTACGCCCGCGCGGTGTACACCTACATGATGCCGGGGCTGCCCGGAAGCGAACTGATCCCACGGGTGGAGCACCGGATGCGCCGACGCTCGGTGATTGAGGGTGACAACCCGACGCCGTACGAGACGATCATCCACGAGTTCGCCCTACGCGTCCGAGTGGCCGACCGTCAGGTGGCTCAGGCACAGCTCCGCCAGGTCTTGGAACGGATCGAAGCGGGTCACGCCACCGTACGCGTCATCCCCACCGCCCAGGACGGCTTCGCCGGTGCCGACGCCTCGATGATGCACGCCTGTGGGCCCGTGGCCCAGTTGGACACCGTGCTCCGGGACTTCCCCACCGGGACAGCCTTCATCGACGCAGAGCCTCAGCTGAAGCAGCTTCGAACACTGTTCCGTATGGTGGAGAAGGCGTCGCTGACCCCTGCGGCGTCACGAGACTTCATCCACCGCTTGGCGAAGGAACTTTGAGGCGCGTCATGACCGAGACCGTGAATTGGCGGAAGTCCTCGTACTCCGGTGGTGGCGACGGCAACACCTGCGTGGAGGTCGCGCCCTTGCGAACCCGCGTCGCGATACGCGACTCGAAGGACCCGTCCCTGGGCATGGTGACCGTCCCGGTCGGATCCTTCACCGCCCTGGTCCAGAGCCTCAAGACGACGAGCGCAAGCTGACAGGCATCGCCGAAGGACGCGCACGACTCCGGCATCCCAGAAGAGAGGAACTCCCGAGCCATGGCCAAGAGCGACCTCGCACTGCCGTTGACCGAGCTGGAGGACTACGGGCGTCGGCTGCGGTCGCTCAAGACGCGGCTGAACCACACCAAGAAGCTCTTCGAGTCGTACAAGGACGACATCGGCGACGGCAGCGTCAACGACGCTCTCGACGACTTCGAGTCCAACTGGGAGGACGGCCGCGAGGACATCACCCAGCAGCTCGACGCGCTCGGCGACATGTCGGACGCCGTCGTCCGCGAGTTCAAGAAGCTCGACGACGAACTCACCAAGCAGGTCAACGAGGCCGTGAAGACGGAGGACAAGCGGGGCGGGAAGGGCGGCGGTGGCGGCAAGTGAGGCCGCAGTGGGCACGTAGACCGGCATGTTGGATCCCGGCATGTTGGATGCCGGCATGTCGAATCCCGACAGACCGGCACTCGTGGGTGGCGGGTCGCTCTACACGGGCCATGCGTGAATCCGGCAGGAAGATCCCTAGTCACCAGCGGATCTCCGTCGGCCGGACCTGAACCGCCGCTCGGTGGGCCTCAGCGGTTCACCGACTGGATCTCCTGCACCGTCACGTCCTGCGTCGCGCCGAACGTGCCCTCCGGGAGGTCGCCGCCCTCGCCCGTGGTGCTGGTCCACGAGATCTTCCAGGTGACGGTCGCCTGCAACGGGTACGAGCCGTCGGAGCCGGAGGCGCGGAGGTAGGTGACGCCGCAGGGCGGGGTGTCGTTCGCCTTGCCCTTCGCGTACGGCTCACCGATGCTGCCGTCGGCGTTGATCTCGCAGTCGCCGGACGCGGGGTACGTCCGGGCGTCGCTCGTGCCCGGGTCGATGTGCAGGGAGACGGGTTCGGCGGTGGTGGTCGCGGAAAGGCCGGTGCCGGGGAGGCTGGCGGTGACCGAGATCTTCTTGAACTTGGCCTTGTCCAGCCAGATCCAGGTGGGGAGGTTCACCTTCGTGGCCTCGGCCGGCTTCATCTCGATCTCGGTGCCGGGGACCGGGAGTTCGTCGTAGGCGTATTCGGCGAGGATCTGGGGAGTGAGGGCGAGAGGCTCATCGGGGACATCGCCCTCGTCCACCCAGAACGGCTGCTCATTGCACGAGTTGGCCTCGGGATCGTCCTTGCGGTTGGGGTTCTTCACCGCCGCCCAGAACATTCCCTCGCCCTCTTTGTCGAGGTTGTAGTTCTCGTACGGGTCGCCATCCTTGTAGTACGCGTCCAGCGAGTCACCCACGAAATCCCCTACGCCGCCCAGGAACGGCACACCGTCGATGCTTCGCCACAGCTTTACGGTCTTCTCGATCTCCTTGGGCGAGAAGGCAGGCTCGTACCAGCAGGCCGGTGGCGTCCAGTTGCTGTTCTCCGGCGTGAGGGTTCCCGTGCCGGTCGGCTCCGAACTGCCGTTCACACTGGTCGTGACCTTGGTCTCCGCCCTGATGACACCGTCCTGGGCGGAACCGCTCCCGCTGCCCTCCGTCCCGCCGCCACCGTCGCGGCCGCCGCCGGCGAGCGCCACGGACGGTACCGCTGTCACGGCGAGGGCCAGGGCGGGGACGAGGAGCCTGCGAGTGGAGGTCGTAGGACGCATCACATGCACCTCTTCGCCGCCTCGGTCGACGACACGCTCGTGGTCTGCCACACGCCTTCGGAGTTCTTCTTCAGCCGGGTGTTGTAGAAGACGTAGTCACTGGGCGACGCCTTGACCGACCGGTCCACCTTGCCGGTCGCGCGGTCCTTCGGGTAGGTGCCGGTCGCGTCCATGCAGTAGGTGACCGACGCCGATCCGTCCTTCGCCAACGTGACCTCACGGTCGTAGTAGCGGGTCTTGCCCGTGAAGCTTCGACCGTTGTCGTAGAAGGACTTCACGTAGGTGACGGCCGACATGAGGGCGTCGTCCTTCGAGTAGAACTCCAGCGCCGGGTGCTCCTCCGCGTCCACGACGATCGCCTCGTCGATCGAGTTGACGCGCCTCTCGTTGTCGGCCAGTACGGCGTCCTTCTTCGCGTCGCCGGTCGAGCCGTCCTCGAAGACGTTCTCGATGTCCTTCGGAAGCTTGATCTCCGGCCTCTCGACGCTGTCCTCGCTCGCGGACGCAGACGGCGACGCGGACGCCGAAGCCCCCGTGTCCGCTCCCGCGATCTTGTCCTTGGCCGAGTCCTCGGTCTCGGAGCCGCCGCAGCCGGACAGCAGCAGCGCCACCGCTGTCGTCAGGGTGGCCGCGGCTGCCGTCGTACGTGTGCGCATGGAAGTCGTACCTCCGTTGTGGGGGGATCGGGAACGGCGAGAGGCCGGGTGGCGTCGGGTCAGCCCACCTCGTTCTCCGCCACCGCCTGACCGTGGACGACCACGTCGCCGCCGTAGAACATCCCCGTGAAGACCGGGGAGTAGGTGAGCCGGACCTCGACCTGCACCTGCTCGACGTCGGCCGTCACGCAGTGCGTCGCGGCGATGTCCGGGCCGGTCATGTCCATCTCCGCGGCGAAGGCCTTGACCCTCGCGTCGCAGTTCTCGTAGTTGATGGGCGCGGGGCCGCCCACGTCGTCGTAGAGGGCCTCGCGGTCGATGTCCTGGGCGGCGTAGCGGGCAGCCTGTTCGGCGATGTCCGCGGCGCGTTCGCGCTTGGAGATGGACATGCCGCCGTCGATGACGAAGGCGGAGAGGGCGAGGAAGACCAGGGCGAAGACGATGACCGCGCCGGCGCCCGAGCCGCGGTCGTCCAGCCGGGCGCGCCGGTCCGCGAGCCACTCGCGTGCGTCCGCGAGCCACTCGTGTGCGCCCACGAGCCACTCGCCTGCGAGGGATCTCACGCCGTCCTCCGGTACGGGTCCAGCGGGGAGCTGAAGCTCGCCGTGAGGGTGGTGGGGATGTCGAGGCCGATCGTCGCCAGGCCGCGTACCTCGCAGCTGACCTCGACCGTGAAGAGCGTGTCCGGTTCGAAGCCCGCGCTCTTCTGGACGACCGAGACCGGACCGGAGCAGACGTCCGCGAGGTTGGCCTCGGCCGCCTTCCTCGCCTCCGCGATCGCCGTGCCGTGGTCCTTCTGGATCGAGCCCGCGCGGGCCGCGTCCCGGGCCGCGCCGTCGAGGGCTCCGCGGCCGTCGACCAACTGGCCGAAGGCCACCAGGACCAGGATGAAGAGGATCATCACCGGGGCGAGGATCACCACCTCGATGGTGGACAGGCCCCGGTCGCCGGCCCCGGGCTGTCGCATGCGGGAAGTGATGCGGGAGACGTCCATCTAGTTCTCCCCCTCCTGCACGAACCGCTCCACCGGCCCCACCGACTGCGCGTGCACCGTCAGATCGAGCCCCGGGAACACCGTCGGGATGCGGGCCGTGATCTCCACGCCGACCGTGTCCTGCTCCGGCTGGAGCATGGTCACGTCCGGCGACACCACGAGCTGTGGGCCGAGCTGGCGGATGTAGCTGTCCACCACGTCCCGCGCCTCGCCCCGCCACGCGCCGGGCTGGTCGTGCGCCGTCGCGCGGGCCTTTCTCGCGCCCGCCTGGGCGGCGGCCTGGGCGACGTGGTCCGCGAAGAAGTACAACCCGAACTGCACCGTCGCGAAGATCATGAAGAACAGGATCGGCGTGAGGAACACGAACTCGATCGCGGTCATGCCGGAATCGCCGCGGGTGGCCGCCGCTTCACGCGCGGCCTCCACCCTGCGGCGCACCCGTCTGAGCACGTTTACCGGCATCCCCGTGTACCCCGTACGTCCGAGTTCGAGTTCGAGTCCGGTCAGCAGGTGCCGCTCGCGTCGGCGCCCTCGATGCACTCGCCGACCTTGGTGGCGCCCTTGTCCAGCGCCTGGCTGATGATGGCGGCCACCACGCCGACGATCGCGACGACGACCGCCGAGATGATGACCCACTCGACCGCGGACGCGCCGCGGTCCAGCTCGCCGGAGCGGGCGCGCTCGACGCGGCCCTGCAGGAAGGTGACCAGGAAGTCCACGGCCGGGATGCCGGTGCGGAAGTTCCGTCCGTTCATGGTGAGTTGTCCTCTCGTGTCAGTCATGGGAGCGAAGCGGCTCGGAGCTGCTGAAGCGAACCTGGGAAAGCTGCGTCGGAAGCTGCGTCACACCTGAAACACTCGCATCGCCGCCGGATAGATCAGGAACACCAGGAACCCGGCGCACAGCAGGAGCTGGGCCACGAGCATCGACTGGGACTTCTCGCCCGCGCTGCCCTCGATCTCGGCGAGTTCGCGGTGCCGCATGGTCTCGGCGCGGGAGGCGAGGGACTCGCGGACCTTGGCTCCGTCGTCCGCCACCAGGGCGAGCGAGGCGGAGAGGTCCTTGAGCTCCTCCACGCCGAGGTCCTCGCCGAGCTGGCCGAGTGCCTGCCACTGGCTGATGCCCGTGATGCGCGCGTCGGCCAGGGCGTTGCGGATGCGGTGGGTCGCCCAGCCGTCCGACACCTCCGCCGCCGCCATCAGGGCCTCGGGCAGGCCGCGTCCGCCGGCCAGGCTCATGGACACCAGGTCCAGGTACGCGCCGATCACGCGCCGCAGGTCACGGCGTTTGTCGGCCGCGTCCCGGCGTACCTCCAGGTCGGGGAGGAAGAAGAAGAGCGCCGCGCAGAGCAGGGCCAGCCAGACCGGGATGATCGGGCTGTCGCCGAAGCCCAGCTGCCAGACGATCGCGAACAGGAGCGGGCCGAAGAACAGTCCGCCGACGGCCAGCAGCGCCTTCGTCGCCAGGAACTTCTCCCAGCTGCGGTCCAGCACCGCCAGGTCCGCGCGCAGCGATCGCAGCTCCCAGCCCTGCTGCATGTACAACTCGGCGACGCGTGCGCCGACCTGGGCGCGCAGCGAGCCGAGGCGGCTGGTGTCCTTCGCCACGCGGGCCGACTCGTACGCCGTTCCACGCGCCCGCATCGCGTCGATCCGCGCGACCTGCTGGATGGAGCTGCGTCTGCTCGGCATCAGGGCGCGGACCAGGGCGTAGATGCCCAGGCCGATGACGGCGCCGACCAGGACCGGCATTGTCAGGTTCATCGTCGTACCCCCTCGTCCCCAGACGCCTGCGACGGCTGTGACGGTTGCGGCAGCCGCTGCACGGGCTGGCCCGGCTGACCCGGCTGGCCCGACTGACCCGGTGTGCGGGGGCGCACGAACTGGACGTCGGAGCCGTCGCGGACCAGGAAGCGGTCGGGCGTCTCGATGGTCGACAGCTTGCGCATCCACCAGAAGCCCAGCGCGAACAGACCGCACACGCAGGCCAGTACGAGCTGACCGACGGGCGAGCCGTACGGCTCGACGAAGTCCCGGTTGAAGATGGACAGGCCGAGGACGAAGAGAACCGACACCGCCACGACGATCTGGACGGAGCGGCGGGTCGAGGCGCGCTGCGCCATCACGCGATGGCGCATGTCGACCTCCTCGCGCGCCGACTTGGCGAGCGCGCCGAGGACCTGGCGCAGACCCGGGCCGCGCAGCCGCGCGTTGAGGATGAGCGCCGCGACGATGATGTCGGCGGACGCGTCGTCGATCTCGTCGGCGAGGTGCTGGAGCGCGTCGGGCAGCGGCGTGCGGGAGCGCAGCCGGTCGACCAGGGCGTCCAGGTGCGGGCGCAGGACCGGGGCGGCGGCGCGTGCCGAGGCCGGGATGGCCTGCTCCAGGCCGACCGCGCCCGCGATGGTGTCGCGCAGCGACTCCGTCCAGGAGGCGAGGGCCTCCACCCGCTTCATGGCGGCGCGTTCTTCGGCGGCGCCGCCGAAGAGGCGGTCCCAGAAGAAGACGAGGATGCCGGCCGCGATGCCCAGCACCGCCCAGCGGGTGAGGAGCAGGACGACGAGGCCGACGATGGCGGCCAGGGAGCCGCGCCGGCCCGCCCAGCGGATCAGCTCGTTCGCGCGCTCGCTGGCCTGGCGCTTCTCGTGCTCGGGCTTGGCGGGCAGTCCGCGTACGGCGACCAGGAGGAGGGCGAGTCCGCCACCGGCGGCGACGCCGCAGCCGAGCGCGTACAGGACCGTGGTGGAGAACAGGCCGCCCATGGATCCGAGGGAGTCCAGTGCCGCGAGCGTCGTACCTGAGGTGGTCGTGGGGGTCGTGGGTGTCGTCATGTCCGTCTCACCCCCACGTTCCGTTGGGCCGGTAGCCGTAGGCGATGAGTTCCTCCAGGCAGGCTATGGGGGCGTGCGGTACGACCCGGCCGTCGGGCGTTTCGGCGAAGACCTCGCTGGACAGCACGCGCCCGTCGACGCCGTTCACCTCGCGGACCGAGGTGACCACGCGCTGGAGGCGCCCGCCGCTCTGGAAGTTGTTGCGCCGTTGGACGAAGACGACGAAGTTGACGGCGCCGGCGACGAGCATCTGGCTGGCCTCGATGGGCAACCGCTCCGTGGCCTGGAGGGCGTACGTCGAGATGCGGTTGAAGACCTCGTGCGAGCTGTTGGCGTGGATCGTGGACAGTGAACCGTCGTTGCCCTGCGACATCGCGTTCAGCATGGTCACGATCTCGTCGCCGAGCACCTCACCGACGATGACGCGGGAGGGGTTCATACGGAGGGAGCGGCGGACGAGTTCCGCCATGCTGATCGTGCCCTGGCCCTCGGAGTTGGGCAGCCGTTCCTCGAAGGCGACGACGTTGGGGTGCAGGTCGGGGAAGGTGTCGAGGCCGAGCTCCAGCGCCCGTTCCACCGTGATCAGCCGCTCGTGCGGCGGGATCTCGTTGGCGAGGGCGCGCAGCAGCGTCGTCTTGCCGGCGTTCGTGGCGCCCGCGATCATGATGTTCTTGCGGGCGCGGACCGCGCAGGCCAGGAAATGGCCGAGCTCGGGGGCGAGGGTGCCGTTGCCGACCAGGTCGGAGATGAAGACCTTGCCGAGGCGGGAGCGGCGGATGGAGAGCGCGGGGCGCCGGGCGACGTCCATGACCGCCGACAGACGGGAACCGTCCGGCAGCCTGAGGTCCAGCTGCGGGTTGGCGGAGTCGAAGGGGCGGGACGACAGACCCGAGTAGGCGCCGAGGATCTGGATCAGCTCGATGAGCTCCTCGTCGGTCTCGGCGACCGGTTCGCCGCGTTCCTCGCGCCCGTCGGAGTAGCCGACGAAGACGTGGTCGCAGCCGTTGATGTCGATGTTCTCGACCTCGGGGTCGTCGAGGAGCGGCTGGAGCCGCCCGACGCCGAACAGCGCGGCGTGCACGGCGGCGGCGTACTGCTCCTCCGTCTCCGCGTCCAGCGGCGTGCGCCCGGCGTTGATCTCGGCGCGGGCGTACTCCTCCAGGATCTGCGCGATGACGGCGCGCGCGTACTGCCGTTCGTCCTCGGTGGACATCGGCGTGACGCCGCTGACCTGGTCCTGGCGGCGCTGCTCGGAGATACGGTCGCCGGCGTCCTGCCGGAACCGCTTGACCAACGAGTGGTCGACAGCGGTCATCGGCCGGCCCCCGCGTGGCCGGTCATGTCGGCGCCGGCGGGTCCGGTGGGCATGGACCAGGCGGCGCCGAACTGCTGGTACAGGTCCGAGGTGACCTTGCGGGCCGAGCGGATGAGCAGCGACTTCTCCAGCCGCCCGCGCTTGCGCCCGGCCAGCTGGTCGGCGCCGGCCGGATCGTCGGCGATGGTGCCGACCACGCGGGCGCCGGTCTGGGCGTGCACGAGCATGTCGTTGACCTGGCCGGAGAGCCTGGCGGCGTTGTTCGTGTCGGCGACGAGCACGACGCCGATCATCGGCATGCCGAGGCTCGCGGCACCGCGTGGGCCGCCGTGCAGCTTGGTCGAGAGGGCGGCGGCGCGGTCGCGGACGCGGGCGATGGCCTCCGGCTCGGTACGGGAGATGAGGAGCACGAGCGCGGCGTGCGGGAACAGTTCCGTGGCCGGGGTGTCCCCGCTGATGCGGCCGCAGTCGGCGATGACGTCGGCGGGCGCGTTCGGGGAGTCGGCGAGCGAGGCGAAGGCCCGGCCGAGGGTGGGCCACAGGCCCGCGAGACCGGCGGCCTGCTCGGAGATGCCGAGGCCGACGAGGACTTCGAGGCCGCCGCTGAGCGGCTGTACGTGGTCCCAGAGCTGGTCGGGCACGAGGCCGCGCCGCGCGGTGGCGGCGATCGACAGCATGCCGGTGTTGGGGTTGAGCGGACCGCCGTGCGCGGCGGCGGAGCGGTACACCAGATCGCCGCCCGCCGGGTCGGTCTCGGCGAGCAGGACGCGGCGCGGCCAGACCGCCGCGAGGGCGACGGCCGCGGTGGTGACGCCGGGGGAACCCTTGTCGGCGGCGAGGGCGATGAGGGCCATGGCTGCGGGGGTCGCCTTCTACTTGCCGGGGACGCGCACGAGAGCCACCTCGCCGGCGGAGGCCGCCGAGGTGAGAGCCGCCGCGTCAGCCTCGTCGACGAGGAGGGTGACGGAGAGGCTGCCCGTGTTCACGGTGGCGTCGCCGTCCCTTTTGACGTTGTGCACCTGGGTGTTGGCGATGAGGGAGTCGCCGGAAGAGGACGAGGAGGAGTCCTTGTCGGACGAGTTTCCGGCGGAGCCGGAGCCGACCCGGTAGGCGGCGACGGCGTCACCGTTCTTGATGTCGTCGTAGTACTGGCCCTCCTTGAGGGCCAGCCCGACGTACGCCTTGCCCTGCTCCATGCCCGCCTTGCCGCCGAACATCTGCCCCACGACCACCGTGCCGGGGTAGAGAGTGGACTTGGCCTGGAGCTTCGTGAGGGACTGCCACTGCGACCACGGCACGAAGTCGGCGCCGGAGTCGTCGCTCACCATGACGGGCTTGATCTTGTCCTTGGTGATCGCGGAACCCGCCGGGACCTGATCGGTCAGCTGAATGACCTCCACCCGGTCCCCGACCCGCAGCACCAGCATCGTCGCGCCCAGCGCGCCCAGCAGGATCAGCAGCACCGCCAGCGCGGCCAGCGCCGGTTTGCGCTCGCGAGGAGGGCTGGGAAGCCGGTCACCGACCGACGGCTGAGCCGGAGCCGCGGAACGTCCCGCGCCCGCCCCCGTACGCTCCTGGATCTTCACGCAACCGCTCCCCGTACACCCAAGAAATTGTCTGCCACGTAATTGCCCTTGAGCTCGTATTGCTCAAGTGCGCAGAATCCTCTGCAAATTCGGACACTCCACCCGTGCCCGCCCGACCGGTGGCGTCCAGGGACATCCCCTGACGCACCCGCCCGACCTGGGCGAATAACCAGCAGTGAGGCGAGTGTCAAGCCATCGCACCGTATCAGCCGCACATAAGCCCCTCAAGGCGTGCCCACCCCCTGGCCCCCCACCCCGCCCACCGTTACTCATCTGCAACTCGTCGTCCCCGCAGCCCCCTTGAGGAACGCCCCAGAGCCACCCGGTCCAACTGTGCGCGTGCGAATCCGATCGCGCTACGACCGAACACCGTGCGCGTGCTGTTCGTCACGGTGCGGCCATGATGCCTGCACGATTCACTCACGAAGGCGCGGACGGCCCGTGCCATGATCTTCGCTCGGATCAGTGAACGGGGCGGCTCCGGCTCCTCTCCGTGAGGCCGCGGCAACGCAGGCAGCCGGAGCCAAGGCGCCCGACTCTTCCCCCTCTCTCCCCCCACGTACAAGGAGCCCTCATGAAACGCGCCGCCCCGGCCACCCTCGCCGCCCTGTCCGTCCTCTCCCTCGCAGCGCTCACCGCTTGCGGCGGGGACTCCGGCTCGGACGCGGACTCGGCGGAGAAGCCGGCGGCGACCGCCGCGGAGAAGCAGGAGAAGCAGGAGACGCAGGAAGAACGGCTGAAGCGGCTCGCGATCACCAAGGCGGACGTCTCCGGCATGAACGTGTCCGACGCGGACGTGGCGAGTTCCGACAACAGCGAGTACGCCTTCGCCAAGTCCCCGCAGGAGGTGACGGTCGAGAAGCCCGTCTGCGCCCCACTCGCCTACGCCATGAACCAGCTCCCCCTCGGCGAGCCGCAGGCCGACCTCACGCGCTCCCTCAGTTCCGACATCAACGAGCCCTTCACGTACGTGATGCTCATGGCGTACGAGTCCGGCAAGGCCGAGGCCGCCCTGGCCGGCCTCTCCAAGGCCGTGGACGCCTGCGCCGGCGGCTTCACTGCCAAGGCCAACGGCAACACGAGCGCGTACGACTCCGTGACCGCCGAGCAGCCCGTGGCGGCGGCCGGTGACGAGTCGATCGCCTTCCGGTCGACGCTGACCTTCCGGGGCGCCGACCACACCGTGCACACCCAGGCCGTGCGCAGCGGTGACGTCGTCGCCGTGTACTTCTCCGTCGACGGCCTCGCCATCGCCAACGCGAGGCCGAGCGACGCGAAGCTGTCAGCGATGGTCGTGAAGGCGCAGAACGGCAAGCTCGGCTGAAGAAGGGCAGTTTCGCAGCAGCGAATCCCTCAGTAGAGTGCCGCGGGCGAGAAATCCACGACCGGGGGCGGGGGACACGGGGAAGTGCGAGCGGTGACCACACTCATGACGGATGAACGGCCGCAGGCCGACCGCACCGGAGCCGGCGTGATCCGCCTCCTCCTCACCCTCTGCGGCCTCACCGCCCTGCTCCTCACCTCCGCGACCCTGGTGGCCGCCCCTGCCCGCGCCGCCGACAAGCCCGCGGCGAGCCCGCCGTCCACCCAGGCCGCCCACCTGGCCGACCGCCTCCGCGAGAACCCGGTCCACGTCACCGACCAGCTCCCCCGCGAGATCCCGCGCTCCATGGCGCCCGACTTCGCCCGGATCGCCGAGCGCACCGGCGTACCGACGTACGTGCTTGTCCTGCCGGGCCAGAGCGCTTCCGACGACGACCTGCTGAGCGCGGTGCACGACCGGCTCGGGCGCGACGGGCTCTACGTGCTCCTCGACGAATCGGGCGTGACGGAGGCGGCGGCCTACGGCGTAAGCGCCCCCGCAGAGGCCGCCCGGACGACCGCCGCCTTCGAGCTGCCCTACGACGCGGGACCGCTGCGCAGCTTCGAACGCTTCGTGGACGTCGTCGCGCAGGGCCCGGAGAAGGCCGAGGCGCGGGCGGACGCGGCCCACGAGCAGTTCCGGGACGGCTACGAGCCCGAGGAAATGTACATCGGCCCGTCCGACCGCAAGAACCAGTCCTTCGTCACGGGCATCGCGCTGACCGCCGTACCGCTGACGATCCTGCTGCTGGCGCCGTGCGTACGGCGGGCGCGGCGCCGTTTCCCGCGGGCCAAGCCGCCCCGCCCCGCCGCGACCCGCCCGAAGTGGCGGCGCCTGCTCACCCCGAGCCTCGCCCTCGCCGCCGCGGCCGCGATCGCCCTCACCGCTCCGCTCGTCTTCGACGAGACGAGGCGAAGTGCCGCGCCGCTGCCCAGCGCCGCCGACATGACGGCACGTGTCGAGCGGGTCGCGGCCGGCCTGGCCCGCGACCCGGTGTACGTCGACCCGGAGAGCCCGCAGGTCCTGGACGCCGCCCAGCTCTCCCGGCTGCACGACCGCATCGAGCGGTTCGGGCGTTCGGAGGGCGGCGGCCCGGTGTACGTCACCCTCGTGCCGCACCTGTCCGAGGACGAGTCCGCCGGTGCCGAGGAGCTGTTCGCGGCCGCGGTGCGGGCAGAACTCGGCAAGGCTGACGGAGTCGGCGAAGCAGACGGCGTGTACGTCGTCGCCGACCCGCTGACCGGTTACATCGACGTCTTCAACCACGGCCTTCGCCTGGAGAGTTACCGCCTCCTCTTCGACCTCCCCGAGTCCATCGCCTACGGCGACGACCGGTCGAACGAGGCCGACGACCACCTCCTGGGCGAGCGCCTCGACGCGCTGATGACGTACCTCGACAAGTCACCGCGCACCGAGGAGCCGACCACCTCCGGCGATCCCATGCGCGTCCCGAGCCCCAAGGCGGAGAACAGCCTCCCACCGCTCTTCGCCACCGACTTCGGGCCCGGCCTGTTCGTCGGCGTCGTGGCGGCGCTGCTGCTGCTCGGCCTGGTGGCGGGCGTCCTGGGAATCGTCGGCGCGGTGCTGCGCCGACGCAGGCCGGCCCCGCTGCCGACGGAGGCGTTGCCCCTGACGGCACCGCGCGAGCCGACGGAGGCGTACCTGCGCCGTCAGGCTCGTACGGAACTCACGGCGGCGGCACAGGCCGTAGCAGAGGCCGACCTCGGGAACGAGACGGTCGCCCTCGCCTGGGAACGTTTCGACGCCGCCATGTTTCTCGTCGACGGCGACATCGACAGCATGCGCTCATCGGGCGCACCGGGTACCGACCCGGCGTCCCTCCTGGCCGTCATCGTCCTCGCCCGCGCGGCCCGCAACGCCCTCGACGGCGACACCAACAACCGCTGCTGCGGCGTCAACCCGCTCCACGGCCCCTCGGCCGGCCGCCGCCACGTCCGCGTCTCCGCGCAGGGCAACCGCCGGCGCATGCTGTCGCTCTGCCCCCTCTGCCTGGACTCGGCCGTCGCCGCACCGCGCGAACTACGCGAGCGAGTGCTGACGCTGCCGGGCCCGGCAGGCACCCGGGTGCCGTACGACGAGCCGGAGGGCAGCCTGCTGTCGGCGCTCGGCGACGGCATCTCCCGGCTGGCGGACCGGGCGAGGGAGTCGACGGATGTCCACTGAGAAGGGGACGTGCGCCTGAGACCCGACAGTCCCGCTCCGGCGATCACGACGAACAGCAGAAGCTCGACCCCGTCCCGCGCCCGATACGGAGCATCGCGCGCCTTCACCCGCGTCGCCCAACTCCCAGCCGGCCCTCGTCGTACTCCCGGTCCCACTTGCTCTGACGCACTCCGCCCCAGGTGCCCATCACGACGGCCGCCCCGAAGAGCGTCGCGAGGAACCCTCCGTACGAGCCGCTGTCCCTGTCCTCGGTCGGACTGGCGAGGCCTTCGGGGTCGTAGCGCACGCGCAGCTTGTCGCCCTTCGACACCCAGTCTTCGCAGCCGTCGCCCTCCGAGAGCGAGGGGGATATCGTCCGCCCGTCGACCGAGCGCAGGTCGCAGTGGTTGGTTCCGCTGTCGTCCATGCGTACGACCACTGCGTCGGTCCACTCACCCCGGTCCGCCAGAGCGACCTGACCACCGGCTTCGGTGCCGAAGAATCCCATGGCCATCCCGGCCATCAGGGGCACGGTGAGCTGCCATGCGAGCTTCCTCTTCTTGCGCGGCACCCGTCGCAACACGAGCAACGGGACCAGCAGCGAGGCCAGCGGAAGCACCAGGACGGCGAGCAGGAGTCCAACGCCCCGCAGCACAGACGGAAGCGGCACCACGGGCCCCAGCCAGGAGAGCCCCAGCGAACCGCCGGCGCATACCAGGCTGAACAGCAGCCACCGCACCCAATCGGCCCGCCACCACGCGCCCGTACCGCCACCCCGCTCCGGCCGAACAGCGGCCCCCGTCCCGGATATGTCGTCTGCCACGCGCCCACCCTAGCGAGCACGGCGCAGCCGCGAACGCCCGCGAGATCCGCGCCCGGCAGCCCTATGCCCCTATGCCTCAGAGTCGTCGTCCGCCACCTGGCCGGCTTCCGGCGGGTACGCGACGAAGGTGCCCTTGGCGGGGAGGGTGACGACGAGGCCGCGTTCACGGAGTTCACGCGTAGCGCGCCGGGCGGTCAGATGCGCGACCCCGTACTCGGCGGCCAGATCACGCTCCCCCGGCAAACGAGCGCCAGGCCGAAGCTCACCCTTGGAGATCTGCTCGGCAATGTGATCAGCCATCTGCATGTACACGTAGGCGATCTTGGTGGGGTCAATCGGCGACTGCCCTGGGTCTGGCGTCATATCGAACAACGTACGACAGCACCCAGCTGCACGTCTGGCTGGAGTGCGGTTAACCGCTATACACCACGTCATTGCACCCTGTAGCGTGCCAATTACAAACAGACCCCGGCGACGGATGAAGGCCGTCCCGGGGCATGGCCGACGCTGCAAAGGAGCGCCAACATGCTGGACCTTACCGCCCGCCTCCTCGCCTGGATGCTGAGCGTCTGCACGCCCAGCCGCCCCCGGGGCCGTCACCGCCTCGGCACCGAGCCGCCCCTGCGTTTCATCCCGGCGCCCCCGCCCCGCTTCACCGAGATCCTCGACGGCAACGCGTCCCGCCTCGTACGCCCCTACGTCCTGGACCCCGCCGAACGCCGCCACCAACGCGAACGCCGCCGCGCCGCACACCTGGCCACCCTCGGCTTCGACGTCGGCCCGAAGCACATCCACGGCGTACGGATCCCGGCGGCGACCCGATGACCCGGCCTCCCCTGCGGATGTGCGCCCGCTGCCGGCGCACCACCGACGAACCGGTCCTGGTCCACGAGGTCCACGCGGCCACGGGCCCCGGCTTCAACGTCTACGCGTGCCCTGAGTGCGCCGAGCACTACCCGCCCATGACCGACGTGCTGGAACTACTGGACTCCGCCACCCGCCGCCGCAACCGAACCGGCGGACCACCCACCGAACCGATCCCCTGCTCGCCGACGAACCCGCCGTGCGCGTGCCCGAGGTGCACAGCACGGCTGTAGAGAAGGCCCCCAACGGCCCCGGACGCAGCGCTCCCCAGCGCGTCCGGGGCCGCTTCCAGCCCATGGCCCGCTGGGACACGATCGGGACACAGCGCATCGCGGAAATGACAGCAAACGCCCGATATGCCCATGCTGTTGGCACAGTTCGCTCTGGCGAAACCAGCAACCCCACCGCTAGCGTCTGTGCTCTTGACTAAACCTTTGTCTCACGGGGAGTCCACTGTGAAGCGCCGCTCTTTGCCCGTTGCTGCCGCGCTCGCCGCGACAGCGGCACTACTGCTGACGGCCTGCGGCAGTTCGGATGACAGCTCGAAGGCCAACGACGAGATCGCCGGGGCCGACACCGGCAGCGAACAAGAGTCGGCTACGTCGGCCGCGCGCCCCAGCGACACGGCTCAGCACCCGAAGGTGACATTGCCGAAGGACGTCACGAACGTCTTCGAAGGCTGGAAGACCGGAGACGCCACGAAGGACGCGGTCCTGGCCGACACATCGCGCCGCGTCGATGCGCTGGCCTACGCCATCACCCAGGCGGAGCCGGACGAGCCCGCGCTCGGCTTCTACTACAAGGGGGACGCCCTGCTGGGCGCCGCTGACTGGGTCCAGGAGTTCGTCAAAGCCAAGAAGTCGATGACGGGTGAAACCCGCTACTTCAAGCCGACCGTCGACGTGTACGCCGACGGCAAGGCGACGCTGACGTACTGCTCCTTCGAAGGCAAGGCGTTCGTCAAGGACCGGAAGACCGGTGAGGCGGAGAAGACCCCGGTCACCGATGACTCTTACCTCCTCTACTCCACTCGCATGGAGAAGAACGAGAAGGGCGTGTGGCAGACCGCCGTGCTGAACTCCGAGAGGGGCAACGAGCAGTGCACTCCGTAATGCCCACTCGCCGATGGCTTGCCGCTTCCGGTGGGGCACTCGCCTGTATCACCATGCTCGCCTCGCCCGCGTACGCCGACGTGAATCTCGGCAACGGGAACGAAGGAGCGCAGGTGGAGCAGGGAGGGTCGAACAGCGGAAAGACGCTCGAGTCCCGGATCTCGTTCAGTGGATCTGTCAACGGCAGCACCGGTGGCGACTCGGGAAGCCTCGCACCCGTCGGGGATTGGACTCCGCCAGCCTGTTGGTACGAGCCGAGATCGGCCGGTGAGTTCGCCAAGTACATCGAGAACATGTACGAAACCACCGTCAATACACCTGGCCAGCACGGCTACGCCAAGACCAGTGTCGGCAAGACCCGGGACAAGTACAAGGACGGGGAGTACGAAAACTACAACCTCGACAAGAAGGACGAGGGCAACTGGTGGGTCGCTGTCCGGGACGAGGACCGCTGGATGGAGCCGGAGGCCCAGGTTTGTGACGAGGAGCCCTTCTGGGTAGAGAACGGGGCCGCTCCACCGGTTGAGAACGCGGTCACTCCAGAGGTGCTTGCTGAGCTCGCCTACAACCGCATCCAGCTGCCGACCACCGAGGTGACACTGGCTCCCGCCGGTACCACCAAGGTCAATCTTCCGACCTGGGCATGGCTGGATAAGGCGAAGTTCGAGAAGGTGTCGGTCACGGCGTCACTCGATGCCGGCGCGGTGAACATCCAGGCCACCACCACCGCGACTCCCGTGTCGCTGACGCTGAAACCGGGCACCGACGACGCCGAAACTCACCCCGCGTCCGGCGAATGCACGCTCAGCGGCGACGGATCGATCGGTGAGCCGTACGCAAAGGGCAAGGCGGACGAGACGCCGCCGTGCGGCATCACATACCTCCGCTCCTCCGGCGACGGAACCTTCGACCTCCAGGCCACTATCACCTGGGACATCGCCTGGACGGGCACCGGCGGCGCGGGCGGTGACCTGCCCGACGGAACCTTCGGAAACACACAGGCCGTCACCGTCCAGGAGATCCAGTCCGTCAACCGTTGAAAAGGAGCCACGGCAGCCGTTGGCGCCCATGCCGGCAGGAGTCTTCCGTGATCTCTTTCAAGACCGAGGCCGATCCGACCATCTGGTTTCCCCTCCCCCTCCACTGGCCGGAGCAGGACCAGGAGAAAGCGCTCAAGTGGTCCGTCATGTGTGCGGAGATCGTTCACCAGCGGCAAAAGTCCTGGTGGCGGCGCCCCAAGCGGCTGACTGTCGCTGACCGCTTCCTGCAACTGACCGAGGCCCATTCTCACCCGAGCATCCCGGCGCATCAGGCCTTCCTGGATTCCGGTGACGCCCGGATGATTCCTCAGCCAACCTGCGCCGTCTCTGACCGCGAAGGGCAGGGTTCAGACCCGAACCCTGCCGGCTGTGCAAGGGCATCTACGAGCGACGCCCGCAGACGGTACGCGGTCAGCCTTGCCCCAAGGCCCGCCTCCGGAACGTCGCCGTATCGATCTCAATACGCTCCCCGGTGACCAGCGTGAAGCTGACTGGCTGCCCGTACGGAATTTCGGCAGTCCGCCCATACCCCGAACCGTACGGCTCCGACATCACGGTGACCATCGCCTTGAACGGATCGGCCACGGGGTAGAAGTCGATCCCGAAGCGACCGTACTTCTGGACGTTCCGGACGTAGTCCTTCTCGTCCTCGGGCTCGGACGAGCCCTCGACCACGGCCAGGACGTCAAGGCAGGAGTAGCTGTTCTTCCGACGCTCGGCACCGACGTCGACGATCGTCAGATCCGGCGCGGCGTCATTCTCTCCGGGGAAGGTGATGAGTACATCGCCGAAGACGCGCTCTCGCGCAATACCGGAGGCTTTGACCGCATCCCTGACGTCGGAAACGATCCAGTCCCGCTCAGGGGTCCGCGGCGTCATGACCACACTGCCGTCGAACACCTCGACCGTGTAGCCCTCGGGGACGCCACCCCGCTCGATCAGTTCGCTCATCACGGACACGGCAGCCCACCTCCGGGTTCACTCGCCGTCGAGTGCCTTCTGTTCCGGCAGCGGGTCGGCCACAAACGTCCCCTTGCCATGCACCGTGACGATCAATCTCCGCTCACGGAGGACTTGGGCGCCGCGCCGCACCGTGAGATACGCAACCCCATACTCAGCCGCAAGGTCACGTTCGGCGGGCAGCCGGGCACCTGGAGGCAACTCGCCCGCGGCGATGCGCGCAGCGATGTGGTCGGCGAGGGCGACATAAACCAGCTGCGGCCCCTGCGGGTCAAAGTCCGGAACTTTGTTCTTATCGCTCATGCAGCAACGTTAAGCATGCTTGACCTGCGGAGACCATCGATGAGCTATACATAGCTATTCTGCGCTTGTACGGTCGAAGACGTAAGAGACCCCGGCGGCGGGTGGTGTCCGCCCCGGGGCATGGCCGACGCTGCAAAGGAGCGCCAACATGCTGGACCTTACCGTCCACGCCCTCGCCTGGATGCTGAGCATCTGCGCACCAAACCCTCGGGGCCGCCACCGCCTGACGGAGGAGCCGAACTTGCGGTACATCCCCGTACCACCGCCCCGATTCACGGAGGCCCTCGACGGCAACGCCTGCCGTCTCGTACGCCCCTACGTCCTGACACCGGCCGAGCGCCGACAGCCGGCCACCTACGGCATCGGGCTCGGCGTCACCGTGGGCCAGAAGTACATCCACAACACCCACGACGCGTGCGTACCGGCGGCCACCCGATGACCCGCCCCGCCCGGCGCATGTGCGCCCGCTGCCAGCACACCACGGACAAACCGGTCCTGGTCCACGAAGTCCACGCCGCCACAGGCCCGGGCTTCAACGTCTACGCATGCCCGGAGTGCGCCCCGCTCTACCCGCCGATGACAGACCCGCTCGACCTCCTGGACGCCGCCGCCCGCCGACGTTCCCGTCTGACGATCCGCGTCTGCGACATCGACACGGACGGGGCCGCGACCAAGTCCGGCCCCACGGCCGAAGTTCACGCAGGCGACCCCGCCGAACCGATCCCCTGTTCATCGGCATACCCACCGTGCGCGTGCGCAAGGTGCCAACGGACCCCATAGCGAGCAGAGCACCCACAGGATCTGCCGCGGCTCCAGACGAAGCACGTCACTGCGTCCGGAGCCGCGCCCCGTCTGGGCACAATCAAGACACAGTGCAACACCATATCGACCCCAGACACCCGAAATGCCCTGCTTCCCGGGATAGTTCGCTCTGGCGAAACCAGCAACCTCATCGATACCGTCTGTGCTCTTGACTGAACCTTTGTCTCACGGGGAGTCCACTGTGAAGCGCCGCTCTTTGCCCGTCACTGCCGCACTGGCCACCGCTGCAGCCCTGCTGCTGACGGCCTGCGGGAGCGGTGACGAGAAGCCCAGCGACAACGACAAGATCGCCGGGGCCGACCAGGGCACAGGGGCGCCGTCGAAGTCACCGGAGCCATCAGGAGCGCCGGCCGAGTCCAAGCCGGACGGGGTGGATGTGTCGCTTCCCAAGGACATGAACCTCGTCTTCGACTGGGAAAAGCCGGAGGACGAGAACGAGGCGGCCGCGATGGAGGACGCAGCGAACTACACTCGCGCCATCTACCGAGGGATCGACAAGCGTACGACCAAGGATGCTTCATTGGCCGCCTACGCCACCGGTGATGGGCTCACGTACGCGCGGACACAGATCAACGCCAGACTCGATGGCGACTGGACGGCAACCGGAACTCGGCGCCACTACCAGGCAACCACCCGTTCCGCCCCCACTGGCACGTCTGTGGAGGTCGCCTTCTGTGTGGACTCGAGCAAGTTCTACTCCAAAGAGGTCAAGAGCGGGAAGGTGCTGAAGGGCACGCCCAGCATCACGGACTTCGACCACTTCAAGATCATCATGGTCAAGTACCCAACGAGTGACAGCCTGTGGCAGGCGTCCGAGGTGTACGTCGAGGGGAAGGCGGCGAAGTGCCAGTGACCAGGCCACGGCGTACAGCCTTCAGTACCAGCGCCGCTGCCCTGATGTTGGCTTTGGGTATCGCCTTCGCGGACCCTGTCTACGCGGGAGAGCAGCCGAGTAACACCGAAGGCGCCAACACAGAGCAAACCGGCGGCGGCGACGAGACCGGCATCTACGCCGCCGCACAGATCCAGTACTCCGGATCTGTCGCCGACGACGGCGGCACGGGAAACGTGACGTCCGCCGACGTCAACTGGGACCCGCCCCCCTGTTGGTACGCCCCCTACCTCGGTGCCAAGGACTTCAAGAGGAAAATGTCCGCGGACCTGGAGGAGGCCGCGAGTGGCCCCGGCATGACCGGTCACGCAGGATCGGCGATCGGCCAGACGAAGGCCCACTACGAAGACGAATTTAGCTGGGAGGACAACCCCGGCTACAAGGACTACAACGTCGCCAAGGACGGCGAGGGCATGTTCTGGGCCGGCGTCGAGAACCCCAACGAGCCCGATGCCCTCAAGCGCAACTCCTGCACCGAACTTCCCTTCTGGGTCGACAACGGCGAACCCCCACCGCCACGGTACGAGCAGGCCATCACTCCGGAAATACTCGCCGCCCTCGCCTACCAGCACATGCAACTCCCCGACACGAAAGTCACCCTCGCCCCCGCCGAGGCCACGAAGGTGAACCTGCCGACCTGGGCCTGGCTCGACAAGGCCGACTTCCATGAAGTCCAGGCAACGGCTGTCGTTGATGTCCCCGGTTTCGCCATCCAGGCCACGACGACCGCCAAGCCGGTGTCCCTGAAACTGGAGCCCGGCACGCCCGACGCCGAGACCTACCCCGCCTCCAGCGAATGCGCCATCAACGCCGACGGTTCGATCGGCGAGCCCTACGCCAAGGGCAAGGCCGATCAGACTCCGCCCTGCGGCATCAAGTACCTCCGCTCGTCCGGAGACGGCACGTTCGACCTCCAGGCCACCATCACCTGGGAGATCGCTTGGACCGGTACCGGCGGCGCGGGCGGCGACCTGCCCGACGGCACCTTCGAGAATGCGCAGACAGTCACGGTGCAAGAAATCCAGGCCATCAACCGCTGATCTAGATGTACTGCCCAGGGACGTTGGTCAACCTGGTGACGGGTGGTTTGCCGCCGGTTGCGGTGTGGGGGCGGTGGTGATTGTAGTGATGGAGCC